>NZ_CAJHBP010000018.1:0-67063 GCF_904846665.1 Psychrobacter sp. Pi2-51 | reverse complement strand
GTTGGCGTTGGCGTTGGCGTTGGCGTTGGCGTTGGCGTTGGCGTTGGCGTTGGCGTTGGCGTTGGCGTTGGCGTTGGTGTTGGCGTTGGTGTTGGCGTTGGCGTTGGCGTTGGCGTTGGCGTTGGCGTTGGCGTTGGCGTTGGCGTTGGCGTTGGCGTTGGCGTTGGTGTTGGTGTTGGTGTTGGTGTTGGTGTTGGTGTTGGTGTTGGTGTTGGTGTTGGTGTTGGTGTTGGCGTTACGGCTTCATTTTTCTCAGCACCAAAAGTACCTTGAGAGTCATTACCTTCATAGATACCACCGATGAAGTTAGCATCTTTACCGTAGAAAGCACCTTCAGTATTGTAGCCATTGTCGTCAGCTGCAGTACCTGAGAACTGATTACCAGTAATATTCGCTGCTAAGTTAATATTACCAGCTTCAGCAAAGTCCAGTTTGCCTGCCACATTCTTCGCAACAAAATCCGCTGTGAATGCTGAGGTGCCATATTCAATAGCATTACCAGGACCTACTTTACGGTTGGTTGCATCACCGGTGTATTCAAACTTACCTTCAGTAGGCAATGTCGCTGTTTTATTACCAACAACTAGAACACCATCTACTGGAATCTGATTACCTAAAGCACTAACTGCACCATTGACATGGGCAATGCGAAGCTCATCATCATCACCAAAATCTTTATAGGTTGAGGTGTAAGTTAAGTCGTCTGCTGCTAATACTTGACCAGTACCTTCATAAGATTTAAAACCGTTTTCAGTATCAGTATCGCTATCACTTGATAAGGTCACTGCTGCTGGTGCTGGTACGATTCCTGTCAAAGCTTGATCAGCACGAGCATCAGCATCAGCAGTACTACGAATATCAAAGTCACGAGTGCTTACTTCTCGAACACCAGCAAGTGCTCCTGTATTTACGTATAAATGCTGTGCACCTGTCAAATCTGCTTCTGCTGCAGAAGTATAATCTGCAGGCGTTGGCGTTGGTGTTGGTGTCGGTGTTGGTGTTACGGCTTCATTTTTCTCAGCACCAAAGGTACCTTGAGAATCATTACCTTGGTAGATACCACCGATATAGTTGGCGTCATCACCGTAGAAAGCACCTTCAGTATTGTAGCCACCTTTTTCGCCAGTGAACTCATTACCGTCTATGCTTGCCCCTAGTTCAATATTACCAGCTTGCGCAAATGTAAGCGTACCGGCAACGTTCTTCGCCACAAAGTCCGCGGTAAAGGCAGAAGTGCCATATTCAATAGCATTACCAGGACCTACTTTGCGGTTGGTTGCATCACCAGTGTATTCAAACTTACCTTCGGTCGGTAGAGTCGCTGTCTTTTTACCAACGGCTATCACACCATCTACTGGAATTGTACTACCTAGTGCACTAACACCACCATCGATGTGAGCGACACGCAACTCATCATTGTCACCAAAGTCTTTATAGATTGAGGTATAAGTCAGGTCACCGGCAGCCAGTACGTTACCAGTGCCATTATAAGATTTAAAACCATTTTCAGTATCGGCATCGCTATCACTTGATAAGGTCACTGCTGCTGGTGCTGGTACGATTCCTGTCAAAGCTGTGTCAGCACGGGCATCAACATCTGAGGTGCTACGAATAGCGAAATCACGTGTGGTCACTTCTCTCACACCTGCAAGCTGACCTGTGTTCACAGATAAGTGCTGTACACCTGATAAGTTTGCTTCTGCTTCAGAGCTGTAACCTGGCGTTGGCGTTGGCGTCGGTGTTGGTGTTGGTGTTGGTGTTGGTGTTGGTGTTGGTGTTGGTGTCGGTGTCGGTGTCGGTGTCGGTGTCGGTGTGATTACTGGACTATCATTAAAGATATCACCTAGTTTGTACGAATTATTATTATCGCTAGCACACGAGGCCAATATCATTGATGTCAAAAGTACGACACTTGCTTTTAATGGGGTATTGAATTTCTTTGCTGTAGAATTAGCTGAGATTGAATGATGGTTAGGTAACATTCGTATTCCTCCATGGATTATAATTAGATATTCCCTTTATATTCAAATACTTACGTAGTAGTTGAATAATTTTGCAGATACTAAAAAGTAGCTTGAGCAGTCAAAACTTAATGGTTTATTACTTTTGAAGAGAGATGACTTTCAACTTCGATAGTAACAACCGACTTAGTAGTTTTCTTTATTAATATCTATAATTTTATTTAAAACATTGCAGATTATTATAAAGCTCACCCATTACAACTCGATAAGCTTTATAAAATTTCAATCAAAATAAGAACTAAGTTTAAGAATGAAGTTACTGGCTCTGATAAGACAGTTTTACACCAGCGATGTAACCATCATTATCTTCAGATTTACTAACGATACTGCCGTTCGGTAACTGTCCAGTCGCATCACCAAACTTCAAGTATTTTCCACCGACAGATACGGCCCATTCAGGAGTGACATTATATTTAACCCCACCACCGATACTATAGAAACCATCAATAGTACCCAATGAACTGACAGGATCACCTGCACCAGAGTCATAACCAACCACAACAGAACCCGCTAATTTTTCGTTGAAGCGTTTAGCCAAACCAACGTCGACTTTCCATTGGTCTTTGTCATAAGACAATAGTGGTAAGCCACCAGCAACAGCTCCTTTAGAGTAGGCATTATAAAGAGGAGGCACAATACTGAAGTCACTCCAAGGCACCCAGCGTACATCTAATGTGCCTAGCAGCTGATATTTTTCACTTAAACCCGTCTGAATGTTTAAGTTAACTGACTCTGGTGTGGTCACAGTTGCTTCGGTAGTCGCATCAGCACCAATAGCTGCCGCCAATTCAGGCGTGATTATATCGTTAGGATTAAGTTCATTATATTTACCGATAAATACACTTTTTATAAGATCATTATCTAATAGAGGTACTCTTTCACCTACCGCGGTTTTATGATCAATTTCCGAGCGATAAGTTAACGCTGCATTTAAGGCAATCTCTGGTTTACTATAGGAAAGACCAGCCGCCCAACCATAGTCAGTGTCTTTATTGACGTTGGCATCATAACCTGTCAATGGACCATATGCTTGGCCACGTAAATGCACTTCTGCTTTTACTTTTTGTATCACTGGACCACCATATACTTGGAAGCCGTTAGATTTAAAACCTACCAAACCTGTCCATGATTCAGTATGAACGCTAACATTGGTGTTTTTATCATAATCAGAATCTAGAACAGCTGGATTAATGAATTCATTAGGAAATGCAGTTCCTGTTGAAGAATCTACGATTGTCTGTTTTCCTGGTTGAGATACGAAAGCATTATCTCCTGTATACTCTACTTCTGCTCCAAAAGGCTCATCATAGAACACACCGATACTAATACTGTCATTAATATCCGTTTTTACACCATAGCGAGCAAAAGTATAAGGATCGTCGGTAGCATTACCCGTATTTACACCCTTTTCGTACTCATCTTCGTTAGAGGTAATACCCAGACGAGCACCGTTTGCGATTGCCCCAGCATTATCATTAACTGAAACATCCGTGTTGATGTAAGCATACTCAATTTCGGCGTAAGTACCAGGGTTAAAAAAACCTTTGATGTCTTGACCTGAACGATCAAGACCAGCTGCTTGTGTCAACGATGCAGCTGACAGTGTAAGTAGAGCGAGAGTGAGTTTAGAGATAGGGAATTTTTGAGACACTTGATATCCTCCATGAATAAAATAACTGGCAAAAAGCTTAATTACGGTATGACTTATATCAGTAATTGAAACCTGTGCTGTGCAATCCTTTGCCAAACGATTTACTTATTTAACTAACAGACGTAACTACCGCTTACGCAATATTACCTTTCATTGTTATCAGACATCACTACTATGTAATACAACGTAACTGATTTCAGTATCATAATTAAAGTTTGCTGCTATAGCAATACCCTTTTCGACTTTTTCCAAAAATAGATTTATGTTAATTAAAATTTTTATATATTTGCGGTATTTAAAAGCATCTAATAATCGATTTGATGAAAAACGATAGAAAAGAAATATGGTTATTCTTTAGTACTTTCGTACAGTATTGATAATTAAGACTATTTTATTTAATATTTTCCCAACAAAAAAAAGCAGCCACAATGGGCTGCTTTTTTTGTTGGATCTAACACTTTAAAAAAAGTAACAAGTGTTCACTGATTACTGCGCTTGATAAGAAAGCTTCACGCCAGCGATATAGCCATCATTGTCTTGGAAATCGGCAACGATTTTGTCAGTTGGTAGAGCACCTTGAGCATCACCAAACCATAAGTATTTGCCACCAGCTGATACTGCCCAGTTTTTGGTGACGTTATACTTGGCGCCAAGACCAACACTATAATAGCCATCGACAGGACCTAATGAAGTAGTCGGATCACCAGCACCGCTATCCCAACCAACCGTACCACTAATGGCAAGTGCTGGTGCTACACGCTTAGCTAAACCCAGCTCGACTTGCCACTGATCATCTTCATATTCAACCAAATCTAAACCGTCATCGCCATAAAGACCACTGCTTATGCTGACTGCATTGTATAATGGAGGGGTAATGACAAAATCACTCCAAGGCACCCAACGTACTTTTGCGGTGGCTAATGTAGTTGGATTGATACCGGTTTGGAAGTCAAAATTGACTGATTTAGGAGTGGTGATCTCGTAGTCACTGCTTCTATTTGCTGCTGCTTCCGCTTGTGCTGGAGAAGCTCCTGCTCCAAGAGCTCTAAGACCTGCTAACGGATAAGTCTCAGATATTTGTATATCGTGGTCGATCTCAGAACGATAAGTCAATGCAGCTTTCAAAGCGATTTCAGGCTTACTGAAAGACACACCAGCGATATAGCCATAGTCCATATCAGGGTTACTGGTCGAAGTGTAACCTGTAGCAGGGCCATAAGCCAATCCACGTAATTTCGTATCAGCTTGAATACGCTGTGCTACTGGACCACCATAAACTTGGAAGTTCTTATTGGCACCAAACTTCATACCAAGTAGACCTGTCAAGCTTTGGCTACGAACCTCTACATTGGTGTTTTCACCTGCATTGCCTGCCTCAGCTTGAGCGATTGCGCCTACAGTACTAAGATTTGTAATTTGTTGCACGATGCCTGCTCTTACTTCTGCATCAGGTTCTGCTGCAGCTTGATCTTTCAAAGCATCTATTGTAGGACCAAGCGTTGCACCATTGAATTGACCATTAGTCAGTTGCTGGATAGACGCGTTTTGATCACCCTTCGATACAAAATTGCTATCGCCTGTGTACTCGGCAGCTGCACCAAAAGGCTCATCGTATAAAATACCAATACTGAACGTATCGTTGATGTCAGTTTTTACGCCATAGCGGAAGAAATCATAAGCTTCAGCGATATCACCCGTGTCACCACCTTCGACATAGGTATTACTAGAAGGAACATTGTTAGCACTGTCTTTACCACTGACATCAGCGTCAATATAGGTATAAACCGCTTCGGCATAAGTCCCATCTTGAAAGAAAGCAGTGACGTCCTGACCTGAACGATCTAGACCGGCAGCATTCGTCATGCTGGCTACAGAAATAGTAGCAATGGCTACCGCAAGGGTTTTTAAGTGAAAGGTAGCGCGCATTATGTATCTCCAAACATCCTAGTTGTTTAACTGTCCTACAAATCTAAAATTGGCCATGGTGCACGCAAATTTAAATTATAAAAACAGTGTCCTGATTTCGATAATAATGGCTTTTTGACACTAAAACAACACTTAAAGCACTTTATTTCCTAAATATGACTGAACAGTACAGATTACATGTAACTGATATACTAAACACTTGTTTCCTTTAGTAAAATTATCTTTTGAATTTGTTTTTTACTAGACTAAAATCGTCTATTTTCTTCATATTTAGCCATCAAGAAGCATACCCTGATAATAGAGTGTATATATTTGACTATCCTTATTTTGAGCAAAAAAAAGCGACCCGCTTAGGATCGCTTTTTTTGCTGCTAAATCGTCAAATAGATAACCAAACTAGATATGTTTTAGTTTGATATTATTTCGCTTGATAAGAAACTTTCATGCCAACAATAAAACCGTCATTACTTTCAAAGTCACTAACGATAGTTTTTGTTGGTATTTGACCTTCAGCATCACCGAACCATAGATATTTACCACCGGCAGACACTGCCCAGTTTTCAGTGAGATCATACTTTGCGCCAAGACCGGCACTGTAATAGCCTTCAATAGGACCTAACGAAGTCACTGGATTACCAGCGCCACTATCCCATCCAACAGTTCCACTTACTGCTAGCGCTGGCGCTAAGCGCTTAGCAAGACCTAGCTCTACTTGCCACTGATCTTCATCATAACTAACTAATGCTAAGCCGTCGTTATCTCTTGTCGATACCTTACTAACGTCATTATATAGTGACGGTACGATCGCAAAATCACTCCATGGTACCCAACGTACTTTTGCAGTGGCTAACGTAGTAGGATTGATACCCGTTTGGAAATCAAAATTAACTGATTCAGGTGTGGTGATTTCAATACTTTCGCCTCTAGTTGTTGAAAGACCCAATGCAGTTACAACAGGTGCTGGGATAAGACCAGAGCCGACAACAGGATAAATTTCTGCTGATTGTGCATTATGTTCGATTTCTGAACGGTAGGTTAAGGCGGCTTTCAATGCGATTTCAGGCTTGCTGTAAGCAAAGCCTGCAAGATAACCATAGTCCTGATCGGCACTAATGTGAGTGGTATAACCGTTAGCAGCACTATAAGCAGTACCACGTAATTTTACGTCAGCTTTTACACGTTGGGCTACTGGACCACCATAGACTTGAAAGCTTTTATTTTCGCCAAATTTTGCACCAACAATACCAGTAATGTTTTCAGTACGCACTTCTACATTGGTACCTTCACCATTTGCATCTATGAAATTGTTGTCGCCGCTATAATCCGCAGCAGCACCGAAAGGCTCGTCGTATAAGATACCAACACTGAATGTATCATTGATATCTGCTTTTACGCCATAACGGAAAAAGTCATAAGACTCAGCGATATCACCAATATTATTACCTGACGAGTCTTTACCTGTTACGTCAGCATCAATATAAGTGTAAACCGCTTCAGCGTAGGTACCGTCTTGCAAAAATGCGGTAACGTCTTGTCCTGAACGATCAAGACCAGCAGCACTAGCAGCGCTAGCGACAGAGAAAGCAGCAATCGCTACTGTAAGGGTTTTTAGGTGAAAGGTGGCCCGCATTGTGTATCTCCAAACATCCGCATTGTTTTACCGCCGTACCAAAAATTGCTAGGTAGGCAGCAGCTAAGGAGAAGGATACTAATGTCTTTTTTACCTTAAGACAACTGTAAAAATACATTATTACCGAATTATGACTAGACAGTCATCGACCATTAACCATATTCAAAAGTAAGAATATATTCTAAATAGAGACAGCTTCTCTTATTTTAACAGTTTTTAATAATGCGGTGGCCTATCAGACATAACATCAAATGGAGCAATTCCTCCTTCGGTATCTTGGCTTTCAACTTGCTTGTAAATAAGCTGCAATTGACGTTGTACAGTCTGAATATGCTTGTCTTGCCGAGCGATAACTTCATCGAGTCGCTCTACCGTTAGCTCCAGATGAGCCATGTTCATCTGTAACTCAATCACTTGAAGTTGTAGATCGCTTTGGGCAGCAGATGAATTGCCTTGAGGGTTGGTTAAAGGTGTCGTTGGTGGGACAGATTGATCCATATTTTTCTCTAAGTGATAGCATTCATATACTGAATTTGCTGGAATATTCATTTTTGATTGATGACCGTGAAATGGTAGCAATTCATAAGCGATGACATGCATAGCATATTGACTACCAACAAATAGCAATAAAATAGTACTGATAAACCATTTACTCGCACTACAGTCAGGTGGTGGCATGTTATACTGCTGCCAATTTTGCAACAACCCCTACCTCACTATTATATAAGCTTAAGATATTTTATGGCACTGATACATCTAAAAGATATTCACCTCGCATTTGGCGTGGCTCCCGTTCTTGATGGCGTTGATTTTGCGATCAATGCTGGCGAGCGTGTGTGTTTGATTGGTCGCAATGGCGAAGGCAAATCCACTCTGTTTAAGTTGATCAATGGCTCATTGCAGCCTGATAGTGGTGAAGTCATCATCAATAGTAGTGTACGTGTTGCTATGCTGGAGCAAGACGTACCAGAAACCAGTGGCCGCATACTGGATATCGTCATGGGTGGTAGTCGTCGCACTGCTGATCTGCTGGTTAATTATAATAAGCAAGTCGATATGTGTGCCAATGGCGATATGGATGCCTGTGAGCGTATGGCAGACTTACAGCATGATATCGATGCAGTACATGGCTGGGATTTAGAGCGTGATGCCACTCGCCTTATTACTACGATGGGACTTGATCCAGATGATGACTTATCGTCGCTGTCTGGTGGTCGTAAGCGCCGTGTACTACTTGCGCGCTCACTAGTTACCAAGCCTGATGTGCTGCTTCTCGATGAGCCTACCAACCATTTGGACGTTGAGAGTATCGAATGGTTAGAGCGCTTCTTATTGGATTGGCAAGGTTTGACACTATTGTTCGTTACCCATGATAGAGCATTTGTGAATAAACTGTCGACACGCATCATTGAGCTTGATCGCGGTCAGTTGACCAGCTATGACGTAACCCAAGGTGAAGGTGGCTACGCACGCTATCAAGAGCTAAAAGAGCTACAGTTATTGGCTGAAGAAAAAAATAACGCGAACTTTGATAAAAAATTGGCGCAAGAAGAAGTTTGGATTCGTCAAGGAATTAAAGCTCGCCGCACCCGTAATGAAGGCCGTGTCCGTGAGCTAAAAGCCTTACGTGAAGAGCGTGGCGACCGCCGTGAGCAAGTGGGCAATGTAAACATCACCATGGGTCAAGGCGAAAAAAGCGGCAAGCTCGTCTGCAAAGTTAAGAACTTGCATCTTGAGTATGATGGCAATGTATTGGTTGATAACTTTACGACGACTATCATGCGTGGTGATAAAATTGGTATTGTCGGGCCTAATGGCGCGGGTAAAACCACGCTTATTAAAGCTCTACTCGACATGTCTGATGACGAAGTCACGAAGACAGGCAGCGTTGAGCTAGGAACCAATCTAAAAATCGCGTTTTTCGATCAGTTACGTGATCAGCTAGATTTAGAAGCGAGTGTTGCACAAAACGTCTCAGAAGGCTCAGATTTCGTCGAAGTTGGCGGTCGTAAGACACATATTATGAGCTATTTGCAAGATTTCTTATTTGCTCCAGAGCGTGCACGCACACCTGTTAAGGCATTGTCTGGCGGTGAACGTAACCGCGTCCTACTTGCCAAGCAACTATTGAAGCCTGCCAACATTCTAGTACTCGATGAGCCAACCAACGATTTGGACATGGCGACACTTGAGCTATTAGAGGAATCAGTCGCAAGCTTTGGTGGTACGATTTTGCTCATCAGCCATGATCGCTCATTTATGGATAACGTCGTTACCTCAACATGGGTATTCGGCGAAGATGAAGATGGCAAAGGGATCGTCAAAGAGTACGTCGGTGGCTATCAAGAGTATCTGGTACAAAAAAATCGTGAGCAAGCAGCACAAGCTGCTAGAGCACCAGTAAGTAATACAAATGCAGCAAATAAATCAGCTAACAAGCAAGCAGTAGCAAAACCTAGTATCACAGCCAAAAAGCTCAACTATAATGAACAGCGTGAGTTAGACAATTTGCCAAAAGAGATTGCAGTGCTTGAAGCTGAACAAAATGAGCTGCAAGAAAAACTGGCTGACGGCTCATGGTTTACTAAAGACTTCGATGCGGCAACAGCAGCTAGTGAGCGTTTACTAGTGATTGAAGATGAAATGATGAGCAAGCTTGAGCGCTGGAGTACACTTGAAGGCTAGGATGCGTCGCTAAAACGTACCTTTAAGTACCTTTGAAATAGACACATTCCATGAACTGATATTTTAAGTTTCTATCCATGGCATATTTAAAGGCTAAAATAATCATCACGCTATTAATAGTGTGGTGATTATTCGTTTACGACCACTTACACAGAGATTAGGGACTGAAAGTTAGTGAACATTCCCTCGATTTCAAGTATCATTCGCTATTGCCAAATACCCTTATTAATTATAAGGTCATCGCGCTGACAAACCTTGCTGGCATAAAAACAGTAACGATACGGCGATATCCAAGCCATCGTGGACAAATAATGTTGTTCAACCGCATACTATGCCCTATCAAGGTTGCTTTATTTTTAACGCAATAATTTATTTTATGACCAAAATAGCTTAGAATAGCAACAATTAGCAAAATTAGGCACAGCTAAAGTGGCTTGATATTGTATCTATATTTTTTAAGCCAATATTCTCTAAGCCACAAACCCAGTGTGGGATAATCCCATTTCATTCACCTGGAGGAAGTATTAATGAGCCATGCCGAAGGCGTTAATGTAAAACGCCGTAGAGTTCTTATTGCCTCAACTGCCGCGATTGGTGCAGCTGGGGTAGCTGCCTTGGCAACACCTTTTGTCCGCTCTTGGACGCCAAGCGCAAAAGCTGAAGCTGCAGGGGCTGCAGTGACCCAAGATATCGGTTCTATCGAAGATGGACAAATGATTGTCATCAAATATCGTGGCAAACCTATTTATGTGGTTAAGCGTACCGAAGATATGATTGCAGGATTAGAGTCAGTTAAACCATTGCTGTCTGACCCAGACTCTCTTGCCTCTTTACAGCCTGAATACTGTGCGAATCCTACGCGCTCTTTAGAACCAACTGTGTTGGTCGTTGAAGGCGTGTGTACGCATTTGGGCTGTGCGCCAAACTATCGCCCTGACGTTGGTGCCGCTGACTTAGGCGGTAATGACTGGTATGGCGGATTTTTCTGCCCCTGCCACGGTTCTAAGTATGACTTAGCAGGTCGCGTCTTTAATGGCGTTCCAGCACCGCTTAACTTACCCATCCCAGAGTATAATATGGATGGTACCATCTTGACGGTTGGGGAGGCTTAATATGAGTATGGGTAAAAAAATCATGCACTGGGTGGACGCGCGCTTTCCGGCGACCGAAACCTATGAATATCACATGTCTAAGTACTACGCACCAAAAAACTTTAACTTTTGGTACTTCTTTGGCGTGTTATCTATGGTCGTACTGGTCAACCAATTGGTGACGGGTATCTGGCTAACGATGATGTACAACCCAAGTGCCGAAGGGGCATTTGCGTCTGTTGAATACATCATGCGTGATGTGAAAGGCGGCTGGCTTATTCGCTATATGCATTCCACTGGCGCCTCGGCGTTCTTCGTGGTGGTCTATCTGCATATGTTTAGAGCCTTGCTCTACGGTTCGTACCAAAAACCACGTGAGCTTATTTGGCTCATCGGTATGGGTATCTATCTAGCATTGATGGCAGAAGGTTTCTTCGGATACTTGCTACCTTGGGGTAACATGTCATTCTGGGGTGCACAGGTTATCTTGAACTTACCTGCCGCGTTGCCAGTGATTGGTGACGGTCTTGCCGAATGGGTACGTGGTGATTATATTATCTCCGGTATTACCCTCAACCGCTTCTTTGCCTTACACGTTGTCGCTATTCCTTTAGTGCTCGTGGGCTTGGTCTTTATGCATTTAGTGGCACTGCATCATGTAGGTTCGAACAACCCTGATGGCATCGACATTAAAAAGCTAAAAGATAAAAACGGCGTGCCATTAGACGGTATTGAGTTCCATCCGTACTACACCGTTCATGATATGGTCGGTATTGTGGTGTTCTTTATCCTGTTCTTTGCAGTGGTATTCTTCTTCCCAGAGGGCGGCGGATTCTTCCTTGAGCCACCAAACTTTGAGACAGCGAACTCGCTGAAGACGCCTGCTCATATTGCACCAGTATGGTATTACACGCCATTCTATGCCATTTTACGTGCAGTCCCTGACAAGCTGGGTGGTGTGATTGCGATGGGTGGTGCGATTGCCGTATTGTTCTTGATACCATGGCTCGATAGATCGCCGGTACGCTCTATACGTTATAAAGGCATTTTATCTAAAATTGCTTTAACCGTGTTTGCGATTAGTTTCTTAGTTTTAGGTTACTTAGGCGCGACGCCAACAACACCAACAGCAACATTGATGGCTCGTATCTTCACTGTCTTGTATTTCTTGTTTTTCTTACTGATGCCAATTTATACTTCTATCGAGAAGTGTAAACAGCCACCAGAACGCGTTACCGGAGGTCACTAATGAGCACGCTAATTAAATCCCTAGCTGGTTTAGGCTTAGGCGCGGCACTGACTTTGACTGCTGGTACTGCACTGGCAGCGGGCAGTGGGTGTGGTACATTCACCAATGCTGAGGGTGTCGAAGAGCACTTGCTCTGTAGTGAAGCCCCTATTGACTTTACCAATAAAGGCTCGCTACAAAACGGTGCCAAGACTTTTATGAATTACTGTGCAGGTTGTCACTCAGCACAGTATGTTCGTCACTCTCGCATCGCTAAAGATTTAGAGATTCCACCTGAGCTAGTCGAAAAATACTTGATGGTGACGACCGATCAGATCGGTGATCATATCAATGCTGAGATTGACCCTGAGGTTCAGGCCTCATGGTTTGGTGCTGCGCCACCAGATTTGTCACTTGAGACAAGACTGCGTGGCGATGACTGGGTATACACTTACCTACTATCATTTTATGAAGATCCAAGTCGTCCTTGGGGTGCCAATAACCTAGTGCTTGCAAACGCTGCAATGCCTCATGTCTTGCACAATATGCAAGAAAAATTGAGTCAAGAAGAGTTCGAGTCTGAGGTCGGTGATTTGGTTAACTTCATGGCGTGGATGGGTGAGCCTGCTCGTCACGACCGTCAAGTAATTGGTTTCTTCGTCATTATCTTCTTATTGGTTTTACTCATCCCAGTCTACTTGCTCAACAAAGAGTTCTGGAAAGATGTAAAATAAATAGAAGTAGATAGTATAAAAACCAAGCATTATATAAGGCACTACTTCGGTAGTGCCTTTTTTATGTTTTGATGGTTTAATATCTAATGAAAACTCAAGACATCAGACAAATAAAGCGCTCACCAGCAACATTTACGCGAGTTACCTTGATAAACACAGCGACTTTGTTTACGATGACAACCTTCACTATTAACATTAGGCTTTCATGATTGATGCGAATGACATTCCCAGTAGTCAGCTGATTTTATACGCTGATGACGGCTACGACAGTCATGTAGTACGCCTATTACTTGAAGAAAAGAAGCTCGCTTATTATTTATCACGTTTGCATTCTGAGCGTCCTGAAGATTTGACTGAGCTCAACCCCTATCACACCTTGCCTGTTCTGCAACAGCGCGAGATTGCGCTCTATGAAATTAACGTCATCTTTGAATATCTTGAGGAACGTTATCACGCCAATAAATTGCTGCCCGACACCCCGCAAGAGCGGGCTCAGTTTCGTCAATTGGCATGGCGTATACAACGTGATTGGTTGGTGCTCGGTAAGCGACTGCTTATGCATCCAGATAGCTTTAACAAAGCACAAGCTGCCTTGGCAAAAAAGCAACTCGCTGATTCATTGATTACCTTGTCACCGCTGTTTGCTCACAAGTCTTACTTTATGGCGGATGAGTTTGGTTGGTGTGATGTACTACTCGCGCCTTTATTATGGCGACTTGAGGAGATGGGCATCGAACTACCTCGGGCTATTAGTCGTCCGTTGTTTGACTATCAAACGAGAGTCTTTGAACGCAGTAGCTTTCAAAAAAGCGTGCGTTAATTAGTGCGTGTCTTCAATTTACTCGATAGTCATCTAAATGGGCTGAAAATGGCTAAATCTTGCCAAACATCGTCAAATAGCTGGTTAATATCCCGATATTATCTGCGCTATTTTTCTTGTTTAACGGCAATTTATCTCATTTTTATCACCATTTTTGAAATTAAGACACGCCCTAGACAAATATAAAAAGCTGTCCTAGAATAAATACCAATAAAACAGACGTTAAGTAGCCTTTATCCTCTGATAAATTGCTGAAATAACTGTCTTTTAATTATAAAATATCATTAGTATAGGAAATCATCAGATGAGCGAAACCACCTCTATTACTCCGACCCGCCCCTACATGGTACGTGCGCTATACCAATGGATAGAAGACAATGACCTGACTCCCTATCTGATGGTCGATGCAACGGCTGAAAACGTGCAAATTCCAACCGAACACGTGCAAGATGGTCGTATTGTCTTGAATATCGCCAGCCGCGCCACTGGTAATATGAGTATGGAAAATGGCTATATACATTTCAGTGCGCGCTTTGGCGGCGTGTCACAAGATATTTGGGTACCACTGACGGCGGTGCTAGGTATTTATGCGAAAGAAAACTCGCAAGGGATGTTTTTTGATCCCAAAGAATATGACAATTATCAGCCTGAAGGCGATTCACCAGTTGCTGCTAAGAAAAGCCCAACAGCAGCACCCAAGCCGAAACGTGATAATAAAGCAGGCTTAAAAGTCTTAAAATAGTCGGTTTTTCTACATAAAAAAGCTGGTCGTATTGAATACGGCCAGCTTTTTTGTTGTAAGTCTAAAAGTGTAACGGCTTTTAAAACGCTTAGGTTTTTGGCGCTTGGGTTTTTGACGCTTAGGTTCTTGGTAAAGTCACACCACGCTGGCCTTGATATTTACCACCGCGATCTTTATAGCTGGTTTCACATACGTCATCAGCATCACTTTGGAAAAACAGCATCTGTGCCACGCCTTCACCCGCATAAATACGCGCTGGCAAATTGGTGGTATTACTAAATTCTAAAGTCACATGCCCTTCCCACTCAGGCTCAAGCGGCGTAACATTGACGATAATTCCGCAACGGGCATACGTTGATTTACCCAGGCAAATCGTTAATATGTCACGTGGAATACGGAAATATTCCATGGTGCGTGCTAGCGCAAATGAGTTGGGCGGAATGATGCACTCATCACCGACGATATCAATAAAACTTTTTTCATCGAAGTTTTTAGGATCAACGACGACTGAATGCACGTTGGTGAAGACTTTAAACTCAGGGGCACAGCGCACATCATAGCCATAGCTTGACGTACCGTAGCTGACCAAACGCTCGCCTGCATCATTAAATCGTACTTGACCCGCTTCAAATGGCTCAATCATGCCATGTTCTTCGGCCATTTTACGAATCCAGCGGTCAGATTTGATAGACATTGTTGTTCCTTAGCAAATATTGAATAGCGACGATTATACGGAATTGAGGGCTCAATTTATAGAGCGATGGCGACTTTAAAATTAATACGTCCAATAGCCTAATTATCATCAACCTATATTTTACAATCTACCATTTGGCAAAGTGATCTTCTGCTAAGCCCATCACCTTATCAAGCTTAATCACCTCATCTTTGATGCGAATCTCACCACTATAAAAGCCAAGCCATTGCTCAAAGATACTGGCAAGCACACCAAAGTTATCCGTCTTCTTATAAACGGTCATCGGTGTAAAGGTTAAGTCAATATCCACGTTGCTCCAGCCTAGATTTTGATGATAGACACGCCAAGTATTTTGCACGGATGTATCCCAATCTTTACGTATAAATAGCACTGGTGGTAGATAATAAATCTGCCCAGCCAGCCAGCACGCATTTTCGCTAACCCCTGTTTCATTGACGCCCATCGACAAGTTCAACGTAAAATGACGACCATCGGGTAAATAGCTGTTAATACAGGTCCAGAACCAATTGGTCTTGTGACGCATATAGCCAAGCGTCCAATCTAAATTGGCGATAGTCGTTTTGGAAAAGTGGATTTGTTTGGCTTGAGCACCCGTATTAAATTTTGAATTGGCTTTAATAAGCAAATGACCAGATATGGCTGTTAATGGCTCTTTTTGCGTAAACGTCCAGCCACGCCTGCCAGTTGGTGTGCATATAGCCAGTGGCTGCGCTTGCCGCGCCAGTGTCGCATGTAATGCGATATATTGACTGTCCAGCGCCACCTTAACTTGTGAAGGCATAAAATCTAATGTCACGGTTAAATTCGCATGGACAAACGCCATTTGCCCTTGATGACAATCACCTTCCAATAACGTATGACGAGTCAACGGCTGCAATGCTTCACAAACCTCCAACTCATCCGTCTCATCGTTGTAAAGATAAACAAAAGCACTGGTTGCCAGCTTAATCGTCGCCAATGCTAGACAGATTCGATAAGGTGGCTGAATAATTTGGATAAAGCAGAATTGGTTGGCCTTTAATTCTTTGCGCCAATTTGGTAAGGTTTTTTGTGAGATAAGATGGCTGTGATAGTCCAAATAATTGATATTTTTGACGTGAGCAAAGATGCCAAAAGTAGGCTGACCGTTTTGAATAAGCTCATTGAGAATAACTGGCTTCATGCGGGTGGATAAGTGTTGTTGGTTTTGGTCGTTGCGACTTTGATTCATGATTAAGGCATCCTAGCCATAGTTCATTGAGAAACTACCTGTCCTTGGTAGCTGACTGCGGTACTTATAACGCTTCTTTTTGCCTGTCTTGACGCTGCCCAAATTGCCTCTCTCACCGCTTTAATCTCTATCGACGTCAATCCATCTGCCAGCTCTTCAGTTACATTGACTACGGCAAAACCATTTATGCCAAATGGATGTTTGGGAAATTTAAGCAGTAGATCAGTCATCGCCTGTAATGCTTTAAAAAAATCGGCAATCACCATTCGGCGATTGCTAAAATCAGCATGGACTTCATAGCGTTTGCTACTCCCATCTTTATAGTAGCAAACGGCAATCAATTGATTGTTTGAGAGTTCAATCACATATATCGGTGGGCGGAATAATTTCAGTAACCTATATTGTTTGGGAATATTGTCTAAATGACGTTGATAAATCGATAAGCTCACAATATTCCCTTTTTAAAAATCTAAGCCCTTCAAGCTTTACTTACTTAGGCTATTTAACTATTACTAGAAGCCATTAAAAACCATTAAAAAATACGCTTATCATCGACAGGCTTGGCAAATTTATTAATATTGGCTTCGATATTTTTAGCAATGCTCATATAGTAAGGTGCAAATTCATCATCGGCTAAGACACTTGGCTCACCTTTATCCACTTGTGCACGAATACCGCTCGCCAATGGCAACTGACCTAATAGCGGCACCTGATATTGCTCAGCGATTTTTTCGCCGCCACCCATACCAAAGATAGCTTCGGTATGATTACAGTTGCTACATGTATGCAGCGCCATGTTTTCGACCACGCCAAGCACTGGTATATTGGTTTTGTTAAACATCTCAACGCCTTTCTGCGCATCAAGTAAGGCAATATGCTGCGGCGTCGTCACAATCACGGCACCCGTTACGGGAATGCGCTGAGCTAGCGTGAGCTGAATATCGCCCGTACCCGGTGGCATATCAATTACTAAGTAATCTAGCTGCGGCCAATTGGTTTGGTTATACAGCTGCATCAAGGCACCAGTAGCCTTTGGTCCGCGCCACGCGACAGGCGTATTGTCACCGTCGAGCAAGCTACCAATCGATAGCATTGCCATGCCATGCGCATTGATAGGAACAAACTGCTCATTCTCTAGCTCAGGTCTGACATTATCGACGCCCAGCATGGTTGGCATACTAGGGCCGTAGATATCGGCATCGAGCACGCCAACACGGTTGCCGAGCTTTTGTAATGCCAAGGCGATATTGACAGTAGTGGTTGATTTACCAACACCGCCTTTACCCGACGCTACCACGATAATATGACGAATACGCGGATGCGCTGTCAATGATGCTTGTGTCGGTGCGGCTTTGGTAATCGGCGGTTCGGCATCAGTTGTCTTACTACCAGTCGTTTCTGACGACTGGCTTTGGCTGTCCATTGCATTGGTGGTCTTGGGCATTGCCTTCGGTAAGCTTGATCCTGTACCTTTCGCTGGCGCTGGTAGACGGACATTCATGTGAATCGCTTTGATACCGTGCGGATGTAGCAGCTGCCCAAGCTCTTGTTGGATGATTTCAGGGTTACTATTTACGGGAAGACGCAAATCTAAGGTAAGCTGATCGCCATCGCGCTCAAGTCCTGTGACCATGGTGGCAATGCTAATGGTACCTACTTCGTAACCAAGCAGTACCTTGTCCACAGCACTATCGCGCTCTGCCCGCTGCTCTGGTGTTTCTGGTTTTTTAGTAGAGGTTTTCTTCATAAAGTTAAACATAGTGACCGTTACTGCCTATACAAGTGGTTAGGTATGGTAAAAACTCAGTGAATACTGTCGTAAATAGCGTCAACAATATAGCTCATGAGCATGTTAGCCAAACCTTTTATGATGACAGTGTAGCTGAATTGGAAGCATAAAAAAACCACAACGCCAGTAGGACTGACGTTGTGGTTTACATAGTTATATATGTATATTAATTCATAAACCAACCATGACTGGCAACGATAGACTGACCCGTAAATACATTGCTTGGGAATGCTGCTAAAAATAGTGCCAACTGAGCAATGTCTTCGACCGTCGTGAATTCTTTGTCGACAGTATTGACCAACATAATATCATTCACTACGGATTCTTCGCTGATGCCTTTTTCAGCCGCTTGTTGCGGGATTTGTTTTTCGACCAATGGCGTTTTGACAAATCCAGGACAAATCACATGCGCGCGCACATTGTGCTCGGCACCTTCTTTTGCCAATACTCGGCACAGTCCAAGTAAACCATGCTTGGCAGTCACATATGGTGCTTTAAACATTGATGCTTCATGCGAATGCACAGAACCCATATAGATGACCGTACCGCCTTTATCGTCTTTGTACATATGCTGTATGGCAGCTTTGGTGGTCAAAAATGCCCCGTCTAGATGAATAGCGAGCATTTTTTTCCAGTCATCAAATGCCATTTTATTGATTGGGTCGATGATTTGAATACCAGCATTGGAGACGAGAATATCAATCCCACCAAAGGTATCGACTAGCTGCTGCACACCGTCGTTTACCGCATCCTCTGAAGTAACATCCATGGCAATTGCCAATGCGCGCCCACCAGCCGCTTCGATAGCATCAACTGTTTTCTGCGCTGCTTCAAGATTAATATCTGCAATACCAACCGCAGCGCCTGCTTTTGCATAAGTTTCAGCGATGTCACGACCGATACCACTTGCAGAGCCAGTGACCAACGCTACCTTCCCTGTCAAATCATGCTGTAATTGAGTCGCCATCTTTTATATCCTTTCATTACATAGCTTTTCTGAATACTATTATTGGGCAATGCTTACTTATTGGGCAATACTCACTGGCGTTTTTTCTTGGAGTTCTTCGAAGCTGACCCCGTCTGCCAGCTCGACTAACTTCAAGCCACTGTCAGTCACATCGAGTACCGCAAGCTCAGTAATGATACGGTCAACGACCCCTTTACCCGTTAATGGTAGCTCACAATTGGCAAGGATTTTTGGTTCTCCGTGTTTGTTGACTTGCTCCATCAACACAATGACTCGCTGCACGCCAGCGACTAGATCCATCGCACCGCCCATGCCTTTGACCATCTTTTTGGGAATCATCCAGTTGGCCAAATCCCCTTTTTCTGAGACTTCCATCGCGCCCAATATCGCCAAATTGACATGACCGCCACGAATCATCGCAAACGACTCTGAACTACCAAAATAACTGGCGCCTGGTTCTGCGGTCACTGTTTGCTTGCCAGCGTTAATCAAATCAGCATCGACATTGTCTGCCGTTGGAAACTCGCCAATACCTAGCAGGCCGTTTTCTGACTGTAGCCAGACATCCACATCTTCAGGAATATAATTGGCAACTAGGGTTGGTAGACCAATACCTAAATTTACGTAATAGCCATCTTTTAGTTCTTTTGCGGCACGCTGTGCCATCTGCTCTCTTGTCCATGCCATGGTAACTTCCTTATTTTTATAACCACCCCAAAAAATATGATTAGCGGTGTCAAACTCGCTGAGTCTACTAAATGTAGCACTTTCACTCGTTTTCCTTGCTACTCCAATTTTCGGAAATGGTATTACAATATTTTATTATTAATGTCATCTTTTAGAAATATTTCGATAACGCTATCAATTAAGCGCCTTCGGCTGCCTTGATTGTCGTCTTTTCGATACGCTTTTCAGGGCTGTTATTTAATACAATACGCTGCACAAAGATACCAGGCAGATGCACTTCATCAGGATCGAACGTGCCAGTCTCTACAATCTCTTCTACTTCGACAATGGTAATTTTGCCTGCCATAGCGCAGTCTGGATTGAAGTTACGGGCAGTTTTGTTAAACATTAAGTTGCCCGATTTATCCGCTTTTTGCGCTTTGATTAATGACACATCAGCACGCAATGTATGCTCAAGCACATAAGTGCGACCATCAAAATCACGTGTTTCTTTACCTTCAGCTACCAGTGTGCCGACACCAGTTGCTGTGTAGAATGCAGGAATACCTGCGCCGCCCGAACGTAGCTTTTCAGCCAACGTTCCTTGCGGGGTCAGCTCAACTTCTAACTCACCTGCCAAGTATTGACGCTCAAACTCTTTGTTTTCACCCACATAAGAGGAAATCATTTTTTTGATTTGGCGAGTTTGTAGTAACAGACCAAGACCAAAGTCATCGACACCTGCGTTATTACTGATACAAGTTAGATCCTTCACTCCACTATCACGCAGAGCTTCGATTAATGCTTCAGGAATACCACACAGACCAAAGCCGCCGATAGCAAGGGTTTGTCCATCACTAACGATGCCTTTTAGCGCCTCTTCGGCACTACTATATACTTTTGATTGACTCATACTAAACTCCTTTTTTATTTAATATTTTATATGCAGCGTTACTTATGCAGCGTTACTAGGGCGTGTCCTCATTTTAAAAATGGTGATAAAAATGAGAACACCCCTTAACATTCAAAATCATAAGAATCATCATTTAAAGTAATACATTATATATCGGTATATCATATATAAAACACTTATGCTAACTTAGCACATTATTCTCATAGCGACTAGAGGATATCCATAAGTCAGAAACCGTAAGGAATAGCGCAGTCGCTGAGTGTATCGCCTGTCAACACTTCATCAGTACAAATGTGCATGACATAACAACCATTGACCATGCTGTACTGCTGAATTTTACCATTGACTCCTATTGATAGACTCTAAATACTCGCTACCTTAATTTTGCCAAGGAGGGCCATCATGTTTAGTACACTTGCTATTGTCATTACTCTATTATTACTCATGTTTTTTGCTTATCGCGGTTATTCTGTGCTGATCTTAGCACCGATTATGGCGACACTAGCAGTCTTACTGTCAGGTGACTTCTTAAGCACCATCCCCGCTTATACCGATGTTTTTATGGGCGCGTTAAGTGGATTCTTACTCAAGTTCTTCCCTATATTCTTGCTAGGCGCACTATTCGGGCGTTTGATGGCTGATTCTGGCGCGGCAACAGCCATTGCCAATACGGTCGTCGAAAAGCTCGGTGCCAGCAAAGCCATTCTTGCTGTGATTTTGGTCTGTGCCATTTTGACCTACGGCGGTGTGTCATTATTTGTCGTGGCATTTGCCATTTATCCAATCGCCAAAGACTTGTTTAAAGCCGCTGATATTCCGAAACGCTTAATTCCAGCAGCGATTGCTTTAGGGTCATTTACCTTTACCATGACTGCATTACCGGGCACGCCAGCCATTCAGAACGCTATTCCAATCCCTTATTACAATACCAACGTATTTGCTGCGCCTATTTTGGGTATTATCGGCGGTACGATCATGTTTATTTGTGGTTGGTTGTGGTTGCAATCACGTGCCAAAAAAGCGAATGCAGCGGGCGAAGGCTATGGTCAGCATGATGATGAAGATGTGGGCGGCGTTGGTGCGACTGCAAAAGAAGCTGAAGCATTAAATACGCATCACACCTCATTTACCATTGCGATGATTCCTCTGATATTGGTCATCGGTTTAAACGCTGTATTGACGTACGCTATCTTTCCATCGATGGACTTTAGCGCTCTACAGACACAGTTTCCTGACTTAAATATCGCAGGCTCACTCGGATTATGGTCAATTATCCTGTCATTGGTTGTGGCTTGTGTGGTATTAATCTTGCTACGTATCGGACATTGGAACAATCTACAGAAAACCATTAACCGTGGTACTTACGATTCTATGTTGCCGATTTTTAACACGGCATCAGAAGTCGGTTATGGTGCGGTCATCGCCTCATTGGCAGGCTTCCTTATCATTCGTGATAGCATCCTAAACCTAAGCCCTGAAAACCCACTCATCTCAGAAGCGGTCGCAATGACCACGCTGGCAGGTATTACGGGTTCATCGTCTGGTGGTTTGAGTATTGCTCTATCCACTTTGGGTGAAGATTATCTCAGAATGGCCGTCAATGCTGGTATCGACCCTGAACTAATGCACCGTGTGGCCGTTATGGCAGCGGGTGGTTTAGATACGCTGCCACACAGCGGCGCGGTCATTACTTTACTCGCTATTTGTGGTTTGACCCACAAGCAGTCTTACTTAAACTTAGCCATGGTTACGATGGTCATTCCATTAGTGGCTGTGGTTGCTGTTATTACCTTAGGTACCATGTTTGGCTCATTCTAAGCTAGCTTAGTTATTTACTATTACTGACTACTGGTATCTAAGCGAATAATGGATAAATAAAAAACCCACTTGGCAAAATGCTTGGTGGGTTTTTTGTGGCTGCTCTATAACCATTCTATAACTATCAAATATGGCGCAAGCCTATTGTTTATGGCTGACAGATGCTTGACAAACGATAAGTAATTACTAAGGAATATCACAAATTTATCTGAATTACGGTATCATAGGCACACTTTTTGAATTTTTATTATTTTTAGTATTAATAACATCGCATCGAAGAGCGATGAACTGCTTGAGATGTTCGATAACTAACCCGTTTTTATAAAAATATAGGTGATTTTGTGCGTGAGATTCTAGTAACCAGTGCGCTGCCCTACGCCAATGGCTATATCCATTTGGGGCATCTTGTAGAATATATTCAGACCGACATTTGGGTACGTGCCATGAAAGCGCAAGGTCATCAGGTTACCTATGTCTGCGCGGATGATGCACACGGTACGGCGATCATGCTCAAAGCTCAAGATAACGGCATCACACCAGAAGAGCAGATTGCGACAGTTAAAGCTTCACATGAGGCCGATTTTAGTAAATTTTTGATTGATTTTGATAATTATCATTCAACCCATTCAGAAGAAAACAAACATTTCTCTGAGCTGATTTATCGTCGTCTTAATAGCGCTGGGCATATCAGCACTAAAGATGTCGAGCAGCTTTTTGATCCCGAAAAGCAATTGTTTTTGGCCGATCGCTTTGTCAAAGGCACTTGCCCTGAATGCGGATCAGCTGACCAATACGGTGACAACTGTGAAGTATGTGGCACCACATACAATGCCACCGAACTTAAAGACCCACAGTCTACGCTATCGGGCGCGACACCTGTGCTCAAAACCTCTAAGCATTATTTCTTTAATTTGCCAGAGTTTGAGCAGTTCTTAAAAGATTGGACACGCAGCGATAACCGTTTGCAAACCTCTGTCGCCAACAAGCTACAAGAATGGTTTGAAGCCGGTTTAGCCACTTGGGATATCTCACGTGATGCGCCCTATTTTGGTTTCCAAATTCCAGATACGCCAAGCGATGAGCCAGACAAATATTTTTATGTATGGCTAGATGCGCCAGTTGGCTACATGGCAAGCTTTAAAAACCTGTGTGACAAACGTGCAGGTACTGATAACGCGCTTGATTTTGACCGTTATTGGATGCAGGAAAACGAGCACAAAACTGAGGTTTATCACTTCATTGGTAAAGACATCGTTTACTTCCATGCCCTATTTTGGCCAGCGATGCTAGCTGGTAGCGAATTACGTACGCCGACTGGCGTCTTTGCCCACGGCTTCTTGATGGTCAATGGCGAAAAGATGAGCAAGTCACGCGGCACCTTTATTAAAGCCGAAACCTATGCTGAGCATTTGCATCCTGAATACTTGCGTTATTACTTTGCCAGCAAACTGTCTGACAAAGTTGAAGACATTAACTTAGATTTAGAAGACTTTATGCAAAAGGTCAATTCTGACTTGGTTGGTAAAGTCGTCAATATCGCCAGTCGTAGCGCTGGATTTTTGGTGAAAAAATACGACGGTATGCTGTCAGAAGTTTGCGTAGAATCGGCATTATTAGAAGATATCACCAAAACGGGTGATGAGATTGCTGCTGCCTACGAGAATCGTGAATTCTCACGTGCCATGCGCTTGATCATGCAGTGTGCAGACAAGGCTAATGAATACATTGATGACAAAAAGCCATGGTCACTGGCCAAAGTTGAAGGCAAAGAGCAAGAAGTTCAAGATGTCTGCTCGGTAGCCATTAATATCTTCCGTCAGTTAATGGTTTATCTTGCTCCTGTCTTGCCTGAACTGACTGCCAATGCAAAAGAGTTTTTGAACATTGATAGCTTAGACTTCGCAAGCCGTAACCAATGGTTGCTGGGTCACAAAATCAATAAATTCAAACCACTCATGCAGCGTATCGAAGAAAAAGATGTTGCTGCGATGGTTGAAGATTCTAAAGCATCATTAGCTCAAGCAGACGCTCCTGCCGCGACTGAAAGTAACAAGCCTGCCGCAAAGGATAAAACACCTGCAACAGATGCGGATGCTGAACAAACTGACTATATTGGTATTGACGATTTCTCTAAAGTTGAAATGAAAGTGGCTCACGTTTTAGAGTGTAACCATGTTGAAGGTGCGGACAAGCTTTTACAGTTCACCTTAGATGTTGGCGAAGACAAGCCACGCAACGTATTTAGCGGTATCCGTAAGTTTTATGAGCCTGAACAATTGGTTAATAAAAAGGTCATTTGCGTGACCAACCTTGCCCCGCGCAAGATGAAATTTGGAATCTCAGAAGGCATGGTATTATCGACTGGTGATCCAAAGACAGGCTTAACAGTCGTTACCTTGCCTGATGCTTGTATCGTCGGTGATGTGCTTGCTTAACGGTGATTTTTAGTAGTAAAAAATAAAAAAGATGCCCTAGAGGCATCTTTTTTATGGTTGATTTATAAAATGGTTAAAAATCGAATCTTATATTTATCTGGTTAAAACATCGATGATCTGCAACGTATCATTAATCACCGTCACAATATTGTTTTCTGGGGTGCGAAGACGGACGTAACGGTCATCATAACGGTCTAAAACGACAGAACGATCATAATCTCTTCTATCAATATTGCCGACTACTCTGTAACCATATTTATCGAGATCACGCTTAAATGAGGCATTCGAGCTAGCATTGCGATAAGCGTTGATATTTGGTTTAGCATTGCCACTATGCTTGTAATCTTTACTAATATGAGCAGAGTTACCCTTGGCGTTTCCGTGCCCATTACCGTTACCATTTCCATGATTGTCTTTTGCCATAGCAGGCAAGCCAATCAATGAAGTAGCCGTGATACCGGCAATGGCTAATAATTTAAAATTAGCAGTGTTCATATTGTTATCCTTAAAATATTCATTCGAAAAAACTTAAGGAGATATTAGAGTGTGCTGTACATTCACCACGCCAGCATAGTAATGGAATGGTAAAAATTTTAGACTCACAATAATTCTCGTATCAAAATTAGCTTACGTTAATTATAAAATGAGTTCGTAATAGGTGCGTTGCTAGCGTGTAGGCTTTTTAATTGTAATTCTATTGAACAAAAAAATGTCCTTAGTGGCATCTTTTTCTTATGGCAATCTCTAAAATATCAAAAAAAAGTTATGATTTTCATTCTATCTATCACCATAACAAACGCAAATTAATTTTTTATTGCGATAAGTTACATTGCTGTCATAATATAGCCATCATGATCAAGGAATCGATCACCTCAATGTTAGCCTACTATCGCAGAATTGACATCACAGAACTGATATTACAGAACTGATACTGCTGTCATTCGGCTGACCTGCACTCTCTAACCTATGAGCCAGACTAATAATGACCATTGCTTCTACTCTACGCCTAAGCCTATGCAGCATTGCCATCAGTACGCTCGGCCTAATCGGCTGCTCAAACACTGACGATACGGCAACTACTGATAGCACGACAACGACAGATAAACCAGCCAAAACGCTGGCCATCACACAGATTGTTGAGCATCCATCGCTAGATGATATGCGCCGCGGCATCATTGATGAACTGGCAGATAATGGTTATATCGAAGGCCAGAATCTGACTATTAACTTCCAAAGCGCGCAAGGAAACACGGCAACTGCTGGACAAATCGCCAAGCAGTTCGCAGGAGACAATCCAGATGCTATCGTGGCTATCTCTACCCCGTCAGCACAATCGGTTGTGGCATCCACCACAAGCGTGCCAATTGTATATACGGCGGTTTCAGACCCACTTGCAGCCAAGCTCATCAATGCAGATGGCACTCCGTTTCAAGATAACTTGACCGGACTGTCAAGCCAGTTGCCATTAGAGCCACAAATTGACTTATTGCAAAAAATCAAACCCAATGCCAAAACCATCGGTTATGTGTATAGCCCTGGTGAAGCCAACTCAGTAGCACTGCGTGACAGGCTAAAAGAAATCTTGCCAACACGTGGCTTGTCTATTTTAGATATACCTGCCAACCGTCCAACTGATATTGGTATGGCGACGCGTAGCTTACAAGGACGCGCGGATATCATCTATACATCAATGGACAATAACGTAGCGTCTGCTTTTGAAGCCATGACACAAGCAGCAAATGAGCTAAAAATGCCGATTGTGGCCTCTGATGAGTTTAGCGTTCAGCGCGGGGCGACTGCTGCTTTAGGCGTTAATGACTATGACTTTGGTCGCAAGACCGGAAAAATGGTTTATAGAATTTTAAATGGCGAGGCTGTTAGCACCATCAAGCCTGAGGTAATGAATGATCTGACTTTATATGTCAGCCCCAAACATGCCAAAGCACAAGGTGTTAGCCTATCAGCAGAGATGATGAAAAACGCTGTCGATGTTGATACTAAAGCAAAAACCGGTAATAAGTAGCCAGCAATAAGAGCATCAACCAGCAGTAAACGCTTAATAAGTACGTTAATTATTTATGTATGGACACATTATTATTTTTAGGAGTAACACCCATGTTGTATCAGAATCGTTTTGCTAAAGCCTTACTATGGGGCGGCGTTTGTACCGCTATTTTGACCGGTTGTAGCCAGTCAGCAGAAGACACCACAGCTAATGATGGCGCCGCCACTGGCGATGCTGCTACCGCTATGAAAACGGTTGCCATTACGGCGATCGTTGAGCATCCAGCCCTTGATGACGTGCGTAAAGGCGTTATCGAAGAGCTCGCGGAAGCAGGCTTTACAGAAGGTGAAAACTTAACTGTTAATTTCCAGAGCGCACAGGGTAACACGGCAACAGCTGGGCAGATTGCCAAGCAATTTGTTGCAGACAACTCAGACGTTATCGTTGCCATTGGTACGCCATCAGCGCAGTCGGTTGCGGCAGCTACCAGCACTATTCCTTTGGTATTCTCTGCGGTGACTGACCCAGTAGAAGCCAAACTGGTATCAAAGCTTGATGGTTCTGGCACCAATGTGACTGGCGGTTCTGATGCGCTCCCTTATGAGCCACAAATTGAATTGATGCGCCAAATCATTCCAAGTTTGAAAAATGTGGGCTATGTTTATAGCCCAGGTGAAGTGAACTCGACCATCATCCTAAAAAATCTAAAAGAAAAACTGACCCCAATGGGCATCACGGTACACGAAGCACCTGCTCAGCGCAGTACGGATATTGCCATGGCAGCACGTAGCTTAGCTGGCAAGGTTGATATGATTTACACGTCAACCGATAATAACGTGGTCTCTGCTTACGAGTCGCTGTTCCAAGTCGCCAAAGAAAGCAAAATCCCGCTGGTTGCTTCAGACACCAGCTCTGTTGCACGTGGTGCTATTGCTGCATTAGGCGTTGACTATTATGCCCTTGGTCGCGAAACCGGTAAAATTGTGGTGCGTATTTTGAATGGCGAAAAAGCAGGTGATATTCCTGTTTATACACCGCAAGCGCTTGATTTATATGTCAGTCCAAAAAATGCTAAAGCGGAAGGCATCACATTGCCACAAGCCGTTATTGATAAAGCAAAAGAAGTGGTAGAATAGCGTCCTCTGAATATAAGCATCGAGTCAAACGATGATATTAATTATAGATTGTCGTTTGTGTTTACTGCTATTATTTCAGTATAAAAATAACCCAGCTACTGGTATATGAGCTGGGTTATTTTTAATGTGATATAAGCATTAAAACCGAATTTCGAACCAAGGTATTTTATGCTCATTCCTCATAGGAAGATGTTTTGGTTTACCCTAACCGCAGATTGCTTAATCTGTTAAATTCACCGCTTAGCCGTTTAGATTACTCTAGATTATAGAAAGCACTATTCATTGCTGCTTGCCTGTTTATCTATGATAATAATCGCTAAACGCTTGATTATGACTTACTGATACCTTATGTCTTTAATTGCTTTTTTTGGTGCACTTGAAAGTGGTCTGATTTACGGCCTCGTCGCACTTGGCGTACTTATCTCATTTCGTACTCTCGACTTTCCCGACTTAACGGCAGACGGTAGTTTTCCATTAGGGGGCGCAGTCGCTGGTATCTCTATCGTTGCTGGTGTCAATCCTTGGCTGGCATGTGCCTTTGGTATGCTGGCCGGCTCGGTCGCTGGTATTGTCACCGCATGGCTGCATGTAAAGCTTGGTATATTGCAGTTATTGGCCAGTATTTTGGTCATGGTGGCACTATATTCAGTCAACCTACGTATTATGGGCGCACCAAATTTGCCGCTACTGGGTGAAACTACCGTATTCAGTACGCTAGTCACCGATGGTAATGGCTACTGGATGCGCTGCTTAATTATTGGCGTGGTCGTTATCGCTGCAAAGTTGTTGCTGGATTGGTTTTATAATACCGAAACTGGACTGTCCATGCGTGCGACTGGCTCTAACTTGCGCATGGCACAGGCACAAGGTATCAATACTTCATGGATGACCATCATCGGTATGGCCGTCTCCAATGGTTTGATTGCTCTTGCAGGGGCGCTATTCGTCCAGACTCAGGGCGGCGCGGATATCTCTATTGGTATTGGTACGATTGTTATTGGTTTAGCAGCCGTCATCATCGGTGAAACGATTATTCCTGCCAAACGCATTTGGTTGATTACCGTTGCCGTGATTATTGGTGCCATCCTTTATAAACTATTTATTCAAGTGGCACTATCAAGCGACACATTGCGTAGTATTGGCTTTGGCCCGCAAGATTTGAACTTGATTACTGCCCTGCTGGTGGTGTTCGCATTGGTGTTACCAAAAGCCAAAACCAAGTTTTTAAGTCGTAAAGTACGGGCTTAATATCAAACTACTAAAGCGGTGATAGGCGATAACCATCCGCCAAGCTTGACGCAAATATAAGGAATAACGATTATGATGCAAGCCACAGATTTGCGGTTGACCTTTAACCCCGGCACACCCATCGAAAACCCTGCCCTGCGTGGTATTAATTTGAACATCGCTGACGGTGAATTTGTCACCGTTATCGGTACCAATGGCGCGGGGAAATCGACTTTTTTAAATGCAGTAAGTGGTACGACACGTGTGGATAGCGGCTCAATTCTGCTCAATGGCATTGATGTCACCAAAAAAACGGCTCATCAACGTGCTCATTGGGTAGCTCGTGTCTTTCAAGACCCGATGGCTGGTACGTGTGAAGCATTAACCATTGAAGAAAACATGGCGTTGGCCTATAAGCGCGGTGGTAAACGCGGTTTGAGTTTTGCATTAAACCCAAATAACCGTGAACTGTTTCGAGAAAAGCTGGCTGTTCTCAAGCTTGGATTAGAGAATCGTCTAACGGATCGTATGGGGCTATTATCTGGTGGCCAACGCCAAGCGGTAAGCTTACTCATGGCCTCACTACAGCCATCCAAGATACTTTTGCTTGATGAGCATACTGCCGCCCTTGACCCTAAGACAGCCGCCTTTGTGTTAGAGCTGACCGATAAAATCGTCACGGATAATAAACTGACCACCATGATGGTCACGCACTCGATGCAGCAAGCCTTGGCACATGGCACTAGAACTGTCATGCTACATCAAGGACAAGTGGTGCTAGATGTGGCAGGAGATAAGCGTCAGGGTATGACGGTGCATGATTTGCTCGATATGTTTGAGCAAACGCGCGGTGAGAAAGTGGAAGATGACAGCTTGATTTTGAGTTAAAGAATTCAGTTAAATAAATCTAAGCTGAAAAATAGAAAACGCCTGTTCCATAGCAGGCGTTTTTTGTTATCTATAGTTAATGCTTGTACAAACTTTTCATTAGTCACTATATAGTTGTTATATATCAGTACCCACTTATCATTATTTATCTATGAGGTCTGTCATGCGCAAAATTCCTGTTTATACTCACCCTGCTGCTGGTTGGCCTGCTCTAATTTCCTCCACTCGTAAACTGATGGACTATCAAACTTTTTTGCGTGGCAGTGTCAGCGTCTTCAAAAGTAACCAACCTCAAGGCGGCTTTGATTGTCCGGGTTGCGCATGGCCTGATCATAAATCGCATAAAATGCTTGATGTCTGTGAAAATGGTATCAAAGTACTGGCAAGTGAAACGATGACCACAAAGGCGGACGCTAAATTCTTTTTAGACCATACTGTCACTGAGCTACAAGGTTGGTCAGGGTATGAGCTAGAACATATTGGTCGATTATCCGAACCGCTATACTACGATGCTGTGCAGGATCATTATCTACCTATTTCTTGGCAGGCCGCTTATGAGCATGTCGCTGAGCAGTTGGGACAGCTTAATTCGCCTGACGAAGCATTGTTCTATACTTCAGGCCGTGTCACTAATGAGCCTGCATTTTTATTTCAATTATTCGTCCGCTGTTTCGGTACCAACAACCTACCAGACTGCTCTAACATGTGTCACGAACCAACCTCGGTCATGCTTGGCAAGCAATTAGGCATCGGCAAAGCGACGGTGAAGTTAGAAGATTTTGAGCAAGCTAAATTGATACTGATGTTCGGCCAAAATCCAGCGACCAATCATCCTCGTATGCTTGAGATGCTTGCCCACTCTCACGAGCAAGGATGCCGAATTATCTCGATCAATCCTATGCGCGAACAAGGCTTAAGTAAATTCAGAAACCCGCAAAAACCGACACATATGGCAGCAGGACAGAGCGATGACATGGTCGATGAGGTCGTTCAAATTCAAATCGGTGGCGATGCGGCTCTACTGACGGGTCTGGCTAAATGGCTGATTGAGAATGATAAAATTAATACTGATTTTATTACCACCCATACCTCAGGTTTTGAGCCATTGAAACGATGGTTGACCGAGCAATCATGGGCAGATATTCAGCTTGGTTGCGGCATTTCTCAAGCAGAAATTATCAATCTTGCTAAGCTCGTAGCAGACAGTCCAGCGACTATTTGCACTTGGGGCATGGGCATCACCCAGCATGTACAGGGCGATGACAACGTCGCTATGATTACCAATTTGCTATTGCTGATGGGTATGATAGGTATCGACGGTGCAGGTGCGTCACCTGTGCGAGGTCACTCCAACGTACAGGGCGATCGCACCATGGGTATCCATGAGCGTCCTAAGCAAAGCTTACTTGATAGCTTAGAACGTGTGTTCGAGCACCCAATGCCACAAGACAACGGTCTTGATGTCGTTGCAGGGGCAAAAGCGATGATACAAGGTGATATCAAAGCTTTCTTTAGCATGGGCGGCAACTACTCGGTTGCAGCGCCTGACTCAAATAACATCCAACAGGCATTAACCAAAAACAAGCTTAACGTCTTTGTTGGCACCAAACTAAACGAAACCATGCTGTATCCGGGTGAAAACAATCTCATTTTACCTTGTATTGGTCGTACCGAACACTTAGTCACTGCTAAAGGTGAGCAGTTCGCTACGATTGAAGACTCGATGTGTCAAATAGTACCGACTCAAGGTAGCCTCAAGCCCATTAGTAATACGCTAAAATCTGAAGCACAGATAGTCGCCGATATTGCGACCCAGATGTTCGGCTCTGACTCGTCCATTCCTTGGCAAGCGATGGGAGAAGACTTCGACTTGATTCGTGATTATATCGCCCAAGCTATCGATGGATTTGAGAACTTTAACGTGCGTATCCGTGAGTCTGAGCGCGGCTTTCATTTATATCATGCGGCGCGTCATCGCGTATGGAATACCGATAGCGGCAAAGCGCAGTTTGAAGTACCAAAGTATCCAATTACTTATGTCGCAAGCCAGATGGCAGAAAAGACATCGGCGTTTAAAATTGATGCCCAAAACGCCCAAAATACTAATGACAGTCAACACTCGGGGCAAAAAGTCTGGCAACTGACCAGTGTACGGAGCCATGATCAATTCAATACCATGATATTTGGCTATCAAGACCGTTATCGTCAGACCAATCGCCGTGATGTTTTGTTTATGCATCCTGATGAAATGACACGATTGGGATGGCAAAAAGGCGACAATGTTATGGTGTCGCGTCAAGACAGCCATGGTGAGCAACGCACATTGGGGCCTTTGGTACTTACCGACATGGATATCGCTGCCAACGCCGTGGCTACCTACTATCCTGAATGTAATGACTTGTTTGATTTGGACACACATGCGCCAGACTCTCACATTCCCGCCTACAAGTCTGTTACCGTCGTCTTAGAGCGCGTCAATGCAGGCGAGCTGGCGGTTTCTGCCTAATAAACGTGTGCAAGATGGAAGGTGAGTAATGTTAATAATGATAAAAGGCTGTCAGCATTCATAATGGCTAAATTAAACACTCAAGTTTCAGCCATCGACATGCCTGAAGCGACGGCAAAATCTGATGTGACACCACTATCGCGCGCGCATTTGGTGCAAAAACATTATTATGCGCCTACGGAATCAAGTGGTAGCCAGCAAGCGTATATTGAAGATCAATCGGCAAATTTGGTCGTAGAAGCAGCGATTTCTATTATCATTAACGGCATTCATTATGCAGTATTGATGGCAAGTCCTTATCAGTTAGAATATCTAGCGATAGGCTTTTTGTTCAGTGAAGGTCTGATTCAACACAGCCATGACTTATTAGATTGGGAAGTCACCCAGCTGACAGACGTTGCAAGCTATCAAAGATTTACTCAACACTCAGATGAAGACGATACGGCTGGTTCCTTTGGGCAAACTTTAGCACAGTTGCAGGACTACGATATTTATGTGGTGGAACTGACCTTAAATCAGCGCAGTCATCAACGCATCCAAGCCCAACGGCGGCAGCTGGCAGGGCGTACAGGATGCGGTATGTGCGGTATCACAGGCTTAACACAAGCGCTGCCCGACTTAAGTATCTATCGCCAAGACAAGAAAAGAGTAAAAGTAGATACCCCAAGCCTTGGTGACCTATTAGAAATACGGCAAAAAATCGATACCATGCAACATACCCACCAACTGACAGGCGCTGTCCATGCAGCGGCAACTATGCAAGGACAACACTTGCACCTCTTTGAAGATGTCGGCCGTCATAATGCCCTCGACAAGCTCATTGGTTGGCAGCTGCAACACAAGGCAGATATTGACTGCGTGGTCATGACCTCGCGCCTATCGATTGAGCTGGTACAAAAGTCTATTCGAAGTCACATACCTTGGCTGATCGGCATGTCTGCACCTACCAGTACTGCTGTGCGTGTTGCTGAGCGCTATGGCTTAGGATTGGCTGGATTTTTACGTGATAGCAGAGTCACTTACTATTCAAATCATTCCAATGGATAAAGTTTGAGGTTAACGACGTAATAGGTTACCCTACCCTCACGAACATGTTACATACACTTAACAGATCTGTAGTTTTATTTATTAATGCTAAGTTCATTGTGCTGATTATGCACACAGTATTGGATTTGGTATTTAAATTACAGGTGATGCATCCATGCGATAATTGAGTAAAAATCTCTTAACTATTGCTTATTACAGCTGATAAGGCTGTCTAAATCGAGCTCAGGTCATGTAATCATGGCTTAGTGCTTATTCGTAATTCCGCTATAGACGCTCATCACATGAGCTTTTTTTAGCACTCAGCTACCTTTTATGTCTATTCATAGCGTCATGGTTTATCCATTAACTGACGCCTATCGAGAGTAGCCCCTGTCATTTTGAATTAACACGATGTGTGACATCAAAACTAGGGCACGACACTTAGCACTTGCTTAACATTACAGTTGCTATTTTTGCTATTTATATTAGCCACATACATGTGGTATGAGGGCTTTTTAGACTATGTCGTATGCTAAATAGTTTGGAATAGATAGTTTTACTAAACCTTATTTACTTAAAACAATTGCGAGGTATGAGTTTGAAAACTGAGTCATTGTTTCAATTTTCGGCGCTCACCATTATTTTATTATTGGTGGCGTTTTATGGTGGTACATATCTGCTGTCTTTATTAATTAAAAAAGACAAAGAGACAACTTCCGGCTTTATGGTCGCAGGCCACAATGTGGGCTTTGGGATGGGTGCGGCAAGTATGACTGCGACCTGGATTTGGGCGGCCTCATTTTACGCTGCCGCCACCTCTGGCTATAAGTATGGCGTCTCTGGACCGATACATTACGGCTTTTGGGGTGCATTGATGATTTTGTTCATCTACCCTTTTGGCATGCGCTTTCGTGAGCTTGCTCCCAACGGTCACACTTTAGGTGAGCTTATCCACGCCCGCCACGGCTCATCAAGCCAATTAATTTTAGCCATATCCAACCTTATGGGCAGCTTAATTAGCTTGATGGTCAACTTTACCGCTGCGGGGGCATTGGTGTCAGTATTGTCACCATTGTCGTTCCAAACAGGGGTAATTATCGCGGGTGTCGGGGTATTGAGCTATACCTTAACCTCAGGGTTTAGAGCATCCGTCTTTACGGATTTTGCCCAATTGGTCGCTTTGATGGCGATTGGTGTCATCATCATTCCAGCGGTGCTATTCTCCATGGGAGGTCCTGCAGTGATGGTCAGCGGATTATCGAACTTGACCTTAGAGCAGCAGGATTTCTTTTCTTCTGAGGCATTCTTTCAGCAAGGGGCACCGTATTTTGTCGCGGTATTGGCCTATGCTATCGGCAACCAGACCATTACTCAGCGCTTATTTGCGATTGATAAAACCAAGATTAAGGCGACATTTATTACCGCTACGGTCGGCTATGCGGGTATCGTCATTGGGCTTGGTATGATTGGCTTGATGGCCTTGACCATTGGTATTGAACCACTCGATGGCAATATGAACAACCTGATCCCGCAAATGGTCAGCACTTATCTGCATCCCGTCTTCATCGCATTATTCTTTATTCTGGTCATTGGCTCGTTATCTTCCACAGCTGACTCGGATTTATCGGCGCTATCAACCATTATGATGGCCGATGTCTACGGTAAAAATATCGCCAAAAAAGGTCATGTTAAACCTAAAACCATGATGCTCGTCGGTCGTGGCACCATGATTGTCGCGACGGCAGCGGGACTTATCTTTGCCAGCTTCAAGCTTGATATTCTCGTAATGCTGGTATTCGTTGGTGCCTTGTGGGGTGCGATTGTTTTCCCTGTTATCGCCAGTGTATTCTGGAATCGTGTCACTAATGCCGCCTTTACTTCAGCAGTGATTGTCGGGCTCCTATTATTCTGTGTGGCGCGTTTTGAGTTGATACCCATCGTTGGCATCACTGCCCTATTCTTTGAAATCTTAGCCAGCGTTGGTGGTGCAGTTGTCATCGGTCTGATGGTATTTGGTTTCTTAGGTCGTAAGATCGGCATGGGCGCGGCTGCTATTACACTGGTGCTGATGTTAATCTTTGCCACTGGGTTCCTACGCCAGTACATGATCTTACTCGCTTCACTGACGGCTTACGGTGCCAGTACTATCGTTTGTGTGATCGTCAGTCTCATGGGCGATGAGCATTTCGACTTTGAGTTGATTAAGCAGCGCGTAGGCAATTACGATAAAAAAACTGAAATACCCTCATCACCTAAATCTTAAATCAAAATCGTTTTATCCAAGTAGTGATTAGTTAGCAGTATATGGCTAATCGCTATTTACTTAGAAATATTATAAGGAGATATCATGGACAACGTTTTTATCTACGGCTTATATATTTTAATTTGGCCCGCCATTACTCTTGCGGTACTGGTACTGATTTGCACCGCCACCTATCGCGATATCAAAAAGGCCAAACGTGACAATAGGGATATTGTTTAACGTACCCTAGCTATTACATTTTTAACGATCATCGCTAAATATTCGTTTATTAATGACTTAACAAAGCCTATTAACAGCATAAATGCCCCTAAACTGGGATTAAGTGCAGGCAAGATAGTAAATAACCTGCTTTTAACTAAAAAATGACTTGTAATTTACTATATTTTTGCTAATATAGGCCACCTTGATTGGCTGGATGGCAGAGTGGTCATGCAGCGGACTGCAACTCCGTTAACGCCGGTTCGATTCCGACTCCAGCCTCCAATTATTTATTAACTTTACGTTAATTTTGGCTTGCATTATTATCACAACCGATTATAATAGCGACCACTTATCTAGTAACTAGATGGTCTATCAGCTAGCTTACGTTAAAGATAAAACAAGTTTTGCCCGGGTGGTGAAATTGGTAGACACAAGGGATTTAAAATCCCTCGCTAGCAATAGCGTGCCGGTTCAAGTCCGGCTCCGGGTACCATTACATAGTTCTATACTATCTTATAGAACAGCTAAAGCCCCTGATATCAGGGGCTTTGTTGTATCTGGCGTTCTATACTGTCCTGCTCTATCTATCCCAATCCACACACTTCAAGTATACCGAATTTTGAGTGTACTCATGGAGATCTAGGATATGAATAGAAAAGCGATCAGTTCAGACCGGAGCATCAGCAGCCATAAGCCTGAAGATAAAAAATACTTCGTTCCTGTCAAAAACCATCCTGAGCTATTTTCAACGGTACGTCCTATCCAGCTTATAATTATAAAAAAACCAATGAAACCGCTATGAACATATCATGGCGGTTTCATTGGTTATATGGTTTTCAACGCTAAAACTTATTAGCCGAATACTTTCATACGTTCTTCAACAGGTTTGAACGCTTTATCACCTGCTGGCTGATCGATCGCACCAAACACCATTTGGGCATTAAGCTCCCAATCTTCAGCAATACTCCATTCTTCAGCGACTTTTTGATCAATGACTGGATTATAATGTTGTAAGTTTGCACCGATATCTAAACTAGACAATGCTGTCCAGATCACATACTGATGCATCGCACTGGTTTGATGCGACCAAATTGGGAATTTATCGGCATATAAAGGCGCGGCTTCTTGCATATTTCTTACGACGCCTTTGTCTTCAAAAAATAAGACGGTTCCCGCACCTGCTTTAAAGCCAGCGATTTTATCTTTTGTTCCTTTAAATTTCTCTTCATCACCAACGATATCTTTTAGCATCTCTTCGGTCATATTCCAAAGCTTGTTATGCTCATCACCAAACAAAACAACAATACGAGCTGACTGTGAGTTAAAAGCTGATGGCGTGTGCAAAATAGCATGTTCAACCAATTTCACCACTTCATCATTCGATACTGGTAATTGATTGCTTAGCGCATAAATTGAACGGCGTTTCTCTGCCAATTGCTGTAAATCTTGTAGGTTTGACATGATTTTCTCCAGTGATTTTCTATGAGTTAAGATTAGATATAAGGTATCAAAACAGATAATAATTAGCCTTTGAAACCTTTAGGTAGTTCAGGCGCAGGCAAACGTTTCATATCAGAGTCGACATTACCGAAACGCTCATGGCCATTATTCCAATCAATAGTAGATTGCTCAATCTCTGCTTTGTTATCAGCAACGAAGTTCCACCACAGTAGCACTGGGTTATTAAGCGGTTCGCCGCCGATGAACATGATACGTGTCCCCTTTTTGGCAGCCAGTTTAATACTTTTGCTATTGGCGACATCGCTATCATGAAAACGAAATAATTGATTTTGCTGACAGACCTTGCCTTCAGACTGTATCTCACCTTCTGAAACCAAGATACCGTACTCAAAGCCTGACTCTAGACTCAATGTCGCTTCGCCATCTTGCTTGAAGTACACATCTATACCGACCAGCTTTGAGTATTGGATGGTAGGTGCTTCAAACGTTTCACCCAATACATTGGTATAACTACCTGTCGTCAGAACCATCTCTGCATTGCCCTCGCTCCACGTTGGTAGCTCAGGATAGTGATGAAAACTGCGCTCAATTTTCTGGTCAGTGGGAAGTGCAATCCATAGTTGCACCATACTGATACCACGCGCTGCATCTTTTGAGCCACCCGTATCTGGAAAAACACTTTGTTCAGTATGACTGATGCCTTGGTTCAAACCCGTACCTGCGGTCATGACATTGACTTGGTTTTTGGTAATGACTTGTGCGTTACCCAAGCTGTCTTTGTGTAGCACTTCGCCATTTAACACCCAGCTAAAGGTTTGCAGATTGGTATGCGGATGACGACCAACCTGCATACCTGCGTCATCTTGGTCAAAATCAGCAGGACCTGCATGATCTAAAAAGCACCATGCACCGATCGGTTTTTTGCCTTTGTTAGGTAATAAACGCGCAATTGGAATACCGCCGACATCAGCCAATCTTGGCTCTAACGTTTGAATACTCATGAACTAACTCCTTTTTTGATACTTTATTTTCACAAATAATGAGCGTAGAAAAGTATTAAAAAGTCATCGGTACTTCCATGATTAATACTTTTGAGTTCTCTAGAACGTCCATAGTCATGCTTTTGGTATCCCAGACACCTAGACCGTCACGCGTATTTAACACGTTATTGTTAATGGTCACACTACCTTCAATCACGAAAACGTACACGCCATTGTTCGCATCATTTAGCGTATAGTTTTGAGTGACTCCTTGCTCAAAGTCACCCATACTGAACCATGCGTTTTGATGAATCCAGACGCCAGCATCGTCAGCGTTTGGTGACAATACTTGATTGAACTTATTTGGTTGCATGATGTCATCCATGCGTACTTGCTGATAACGAGGCGCTACGTTCATTTTGTTTGGAATGACCCAAATCTGTAAGAACTTTACATCTTCTTTGTCATCGCCATTCATCTCACTATGAGTGATGCCTGTACCGGCTGACATAACTTGAATTTCACCCGTTGCGATAATGCCATTGTTACCAATGTTATCGCCATGACCGAGCTTACCCGATAGTGGAATGCTGATGATTTCCATATCGCGATGTGAGTGCTTGCCAAAACCCTGACCGCCAATAACAAAATCATCGTTAATGACACGTAGCACACCAAATCCCATACGTTCTGGATTGTGATAATTAGCAAAGCTAAAAGTATGATTGCTTTTTAGCCAGCCATGATTAGCCTTGCCACGAGAGTTTGCTGCATGATAGATAGTTTTCATAATTTATCCTTATTTATTAGGGAGTTAAACATGTCTGAAAATTTACTATTAACGAACTTGTCTAAACAATGGAACAATTATAATTGTTGTTTAAGAAGAGATAAACATAGATAAATACAAATAACTATTCTTATTACTAGAACAATAAAACCATCAATATAGCGTCATATATTTGTGGTAGAACACTATATCTTCTAAACAGAGCCAGTAGCATAAATGGCTGCTACGCTTCATAGAATGAAAGTACATATAGAATAAGTCTAATCACACTTACGATATAAGGAAGCCTAACGATGTCAGATAAACCATTATTGAATTATGATGTAATAGATAATACAGATCAGAAACGTTTTGAAATTCATGTTGATGGGCATATCGCCTTTGAAGATTATGAATTTTTTACCACCAGTCAAGGTGAAGATGGCATTGCTTATACCCATACCGAGGTGCCCGAAGAGCTTAGCGGGCAAGGTATTGCAGGTTATCTTGCTAAATCAATACTAGACGATGCAGCAGCTAAAAACCTAAGAGTCAAACCTATCTGCCCATATATCAAAGCCTACATAGACAAGCATCCAGAATATCAAGACAACTCGATATTTCACAAAGCAACGCCTTAGACAATGTTTATCAGTGACAACCGTGTATAGTCGATACTAAATAAAATGGATACACGACATTGTGATCCGTGACTGGTACAAATTTTTCTTGCTTGCTATGCCTACGCAGACAGAGGCTACAAAAAATTTATATCCGTCACACTGTCTCTTTTTTACATTGACCTGACTATAGACGACATATAAAAAATGCCCTATCCGTCAAGATATGGCATTTTCATTATTGAAAGATAAAGGTTGAGATAGCAAGACACAAGGCATCAGTCTTGAAAATCCACACTACTGAATAATAATACAAGGCTATATTACGTTAGAAAACACTAAGCAATACTTTGTAAAAACGCTTTATCACGTGCCATTACTGACAAATACAGTACGGGTAATACAAACAATCCGACTGCCCAAAAATTTAGCTGAATATATAAAAGTGCACCCAGTAACGCCCCAACTAGAAAGCTAAAAACCAATGCTGAGCTGTGCGTCAGTTTTTTACCGTTATCTGCGGTACGATTGATCAAATAATCGGTCAGATTAATACCCAGTTGCGTGGTATTACCCGTCATTAACACAGTCGGACTCATATGCTTAATCACCGTTTTGCTGGCTGTATTACGAATAGCCAACGCAATCAAACCCAGGCCCCCTGTTATTGCCACAGTGATGTCCCCTGCATCCACAAAAGGCTGGTAGTAAAGACCAGCAATCATAAAGGCTATCAAAAAAACAGCTTCTGCTAAAAACAAACGGCTCAGCGTTAGCTGCTTGTTTTTACTATGATCAATAAATATCTTGGTCACCATCACCGTTATAATAAACAATGGTAAAGCGGCAAGCTTAATCCACAGACCTTGCTCACCTTTGACCAATCCACTACCCGCCATCACTAAGTTACCAGTGACATGCGCGGTAAAAAAACCAAACAAGGTGATAAAACCAATAGTATCAATAGCCCCACCTACCACGGTTAATAGTACGGGCGTTTGATAACGCTGCCAAAAACTCGGCGGTTTTGAATGTGGTGACACTGTTTGATTCTCTTTAGTGGTATGAGTGGCATTATTGTCAGGAATTAATTTAGTCACCCAGTTTCCCTGCAAAATCTACAAAATCAGAAGCGAAGCGTTGTAAGAATTTTTGTGTGCGTTCAGTGACACTGCCATCTTCATTTAAACTGTCAGTTGCCCGACTTAAATAAATTTCGGGATCAATCATCATTTGTGCCGAAAGCATTTGCATACTTTTTCTGACATCAAGTGCACTATTAATACCGCCAAAGCTACCTGGTGAGGCTGTCACTACCGCAACTTTCTTATGTGTCCAAACACTTTCTTTATAAGGACGCGAGGCGATATCTACGACATTTTTTAAAGCCGCGGGCATTGTACGATTGTGCTCTGGAGTGACGATTAACACTGCATCAGCGTCTTTTAATTGCTGACGTACACGCTCGTAGCTATCAATCGTTGTATCATCATAATCTTGGTTATAAAGCGGCAAGTCTGCGATACCCACTTCTTTGATATTCACGCGGTCAGGCATCTGCGACACAATATATTCTGCAAATTTACGATTGATGGACTCTTTGCGTAAACTACCAATAATCAGTGCAATATTGATGGATGCGCTCATAGCAACTCCTTAATGAGGATAAAACCTGATGAGTGAAGCATTTACTATACTAAATTTTATGCGTCTTACTATTATCAATTGAATACGCACCTGCGCCATGGGCAAAGATCATTAAGAAGCCGCCAGCGATAGCAATGTTTTTCATAAATGGATTCATTTGTGATTCATCGATCCAGAATTGATGAAAAAGAAGTGCCGATACGATGTTAAAACCAACAAACAACAAAGCTATCAGGCGCGCTTTAAAACCAATCAAAATGGCAATACCGCCAAATAACTCAAGAGCGATGACCAAAGGTAATAGCATCCCAGGTACGCCCATAGACTCCATATAACCTTGGGTAGCAGCGTAACCTGTTATTTTGGTAAAGCCTGAAAAAATAAAGATCATGGATAAAAATAGACGACCAATTGGCGTGCTTAGCTGTTGTAATTTGTCCATAGTGATGCTCCAGTAATGAGTACGTTTGTTTAAATAGCTTTTATTTGATTAGGAAACACAGTAATTGTAGTCGTTGCTTATAGATAGATAAACCGTGATAATTATAAATGTAAGTTCTTTTTTTAAGAACAGTTAAGGAGTAGCTCAAATGGGTCAACTAGAAGACATGGCAATGTTTGTACGTATTGTCGAAGCAGGAAGCATCACAAAAGCCGCTGAGCAATTGAACATTGCTAAATCAGCTGTAAGCCGCCGTCTTAAAGAGTTAGAAACACGCTTGGGTAGTCAGTTAATCAGCCGAACCACGCGCCAGTCAAACTTAACGCAGGCTGGTGAACAGTATTACCAAAAGGTCGGCAACATACTGAGTGAAGTAGACGCGCTCAACGAAGAAACGAGTGGCGCTCCGACTCGTATCGAGGGCACGCTAAAAATGACCGCACCATTATCGTTTGGCTTGATGCATCTGAATGACATCATTGACGAATATGCCAATCAACACCCTAATCTGAATTTTGAGTTAGATTTTTCTGATCGACATGTGGATTTGGTCGAAGAAGGATTTGAGCTGGCCATTCGTGTCAGAGAGATGCAAGATTCTAGCTATCAAGCCAAACGCCTCGCACTCATTCGTTATGCATTGTGTGCCAGTCCTGAATATCTGGATAAAATGGGCACACCAAAAACGGTAGAAGAGTTAGCAACGCATAAAATTTTGCAATATGGTCTGAGTAAATCTAGCACGATAGAATTGATAGACGAGCAAGGCAAAAAACATGAGATAGAGGTTAACTCAAAAATAAAAGTCAACAACGGTGATTTTTTGCGTGAGATGGCAGTAAAAGGGCAAGGCATTGCCTTTTTACCAACCTTTATTACTTATCAAACCTTAGCCAGTGGTGAGCTAGTCCCTATCATGCAGCAGTACCAACTGCCCACACTAAATGCCTATGCGGTCTATCCAAAAAATCGATTTTTATCTCAGCGTTGCCGCTATTTAATTGATCTTATCGCTGAACGCTTTGGTGATGATCCTTATTGGGATAGGTATTAGTTTTTTGATTATTCAAATTATATCTATTGGAGCACAGTAAATGATTTGTGTACCCACGATTCATGCTAGAGACCCTAATGAGCAACATCGAGCCTCTAGTACGCTTAAGTTATGATTTGATCTTGTCTATGTCATTGCTGTTGCTGTTGCTACAGCAAGCGGGCTTCATCACCGCTTACTTGAGTATGACTTTTCTGGATTTTTAACTTTTATCGTGGCATTTTTTATATTGTGGAATGCTTGGACGAGCTTTACTTGGTTTGCCTCAGAGTATGATCCTGATGATTGGTATTACCATCTCTCAGTAATGTTGCAAATGTTTGGCCCATTAATGCTTGTCGCCAACATCAATCAGTTTTTTGAGCAAGGACTAACATGGATAGGCGTTACTGGTTACGCGATCATGCGATTGGCCCGCTGCAGTCAGTGGTTGCGTGTGTATCAACAAGTAGAAGGCCACAAGTTTAGGTTTACGTTTTCTTCGGCATAGCTCAGCTGATTGTCTTTGATAAAGGCGTACTTTACTAACTATCACTGCAGGCATAGCCCTACGTCTTGCGTCACTAAAACAGTCTACTAGACTGTTTCTTAACGTTACTCATTGGCGAAGTACGCCGTCGCCTTTTTTAGTATTTCGCGCTCCTCCTCGGCAACTTTAAGCTGTCGTTTGAGGCGCTTGCTCTCTTCTAGAACAGCTATTATTTCAGGATCATACTTTCTTGGTCATGGTAAACTCCTCATCAAGTCGTTAGTTTACCAAGTTTATCTCTACGGTTTCTTCAGCATAGCTCAGTTGCAATAAAAAATAGATAGAAAGATCCTAACATCACAAAAAAAGCAGCCACCTTCATAGTGGCTAACGGTCTATTGGTGATATCAGCAAATACAAGCGGCCTATTGGTGACACTAGCCAACACAAGCATTAATTTGGAATCCGTAAGCATAAATAAACACAACGCCTGCATAAAGATAATACTTAATAACTGCTCATAGATAATTGCTCCACAGGTTTGTTCAACAAATAGCAGAATCGATATATCGACGATGATCATAGTAAAAAAGGCATATTTAACATAGTTATTTAAATACGCATTTTCATTGTGTCGTTTGTAAGCTCTGGGTCGCCTTGCTCTTTTCCTTTTTATATAACTCGTGGTAGGTTGAATAGTCATCGGATTGGTTTCATTGAAATACCAAATGGTTTCCCACCTTCCTTTAGTCATGTCTGGCATGATGTCTTCTGCTTGAAAATGCTGCAACTCCTGACTGGCAGGTGACCACCAATATCCTGTCTGCGGACAAGGCTGATCTGCCGCGCAATGTGAAGATTCCGGTACTGCACTACTGCCACCACCACTATCCTTGATACGCTCAACCAGCATCCAAGTGACGGGCGCTCTACCGACAGCGTGTGTCGTATCAGGATCATAACCAACATTAGCTTCATTCGCCAACATGCTATCTAATAGCACTTGAGCACTGGCATCTGCTCGATTTGGTACATAAATGCCAGCGACAGGGACAACTTCATCTACCTCAACGCTATATTGTTGGTTGAGGCTATAGATAGGCCATGATTCAGGCGCATTAAGCGGTCCTTTTGATTCGATGCTGTAATTTTCTATTAAACTGTATAGATACCAGCCAAAGTAACTGGTTATTCCCATGTTAAAGGCACGTAAGCTTGCCTCTTTTCGCCATTTTTCATAGTCAAGTTGTTGCTGTTCTGGCATCCAGTCAATATCGTAATCCATATTGATAGCGCGAAAATCACTCTCAACATTACCCCCATATCCTATCGCTGCTAGATCCCCTTTTAACAGCTCTTGATAGCCAACATTAAGACTATCTAAAGTACTACGCAGATTCGGTAATACGCGCTCGCCCCAGACAATATAAGGTTGTCTGTTGATAGGACGCGTACGGTAATCAAAGGGCAAATCGTTGACAAATAGCTCCAACGCATATTCAGCAGCTTCTAGCATATTCGCAAAGGCATCACGCATCTCTTTAAAGTAAGCGGGTGAGCTATAGCGCTCTAGTAGGTAAATCTCTTGCGGTCTTATAATGTAGTTATTCATTTTTATTGGCTTCCATACTGTTTATTTTTCTTATGTTCCAATCTTCATCTAAGCAATCACCAGCATCACATAAAGTATCGAACCGATAAACCACGTTGCATTCACAGCAACACCTGAATACCATTTCAGCTTAACCGTTTTATTTTGATTAGCAAAAGCGGCTTGCCGCTCAGGTGTGACAGGCAAGATATTATACGGATTATTTTGACCATCCCACATGAGCCGACGTTGCGCTTCAGGATGTAGTGCTGGGTTGGCACTGGATTGATAGATGTTGCCTTCGGCAAGGTCTAAGTAGCTGATAGTGCAGCACCTAATAATCCAATCAGCGAGACGAAACTCATGAGTAGGATTCTTACCATAAAACTCTTTGGAGGTTTGAGCGATATCAGCACAGGCAAATAATGACTGACTCATGTCCGTTGGGCACGCTTGAGCGTATTCTGTGTTTAAAGGCAGCTCTTCTGCTGGACGCTCCATGTAGGTGCGGATGAATGCCCATTGATCGTAAGGGTTGAGTCGCATATCTTCAAAGCTAATAGAATGTATCAACTCCCCTGTTGACTCATCAATAACATGAAGATTGAGAACTTCAAATATTAAGCCTTCATTACGTCTGACAGAGGCAAAAATATCTTTATAATCAATCAAATGAAAGATAGGCTCTTGCTTGCGATTATGCTCGTAGTAAGCAATCTGCTGGGTATTTTTTAGTAGTAAGATTTTGTGGTATCGAGATTTCTTGATGATAAGCTGCTTTATAGTGAAAAATGCACCAAAGCCTAACATTGATATCAGAAGCATCAACATAAGTATTAAGCTCAAACCAATCATATCGATAGTTTCAACAAAAATGTATTCATACGCAACTACTAATAAAAAAAACATTTGCAACCCACTCAACCATGCTCCGCCGTATGATGCTAAAAGCCATACATTCTGAATAGAATTGATTACTGGATGAAACAGTAGATAGTCTGGATTTATGTCATGAATAAGATTGCTTAGTCTATCCACACTATTTTGCTTTTCTTTAAAATCAGGTATCTTACCTTCGTAAGGACGACTGATTATTTTGAATACTGGGGGCTTAGGTGGTAGAGGTATCATCATAATATAACTCAACTTAAATATGTCGTGTAGTCACTGGCTCAGTATTTGTTATTATCCATGTAAGCAAAGTCATACAATGGATAGACAGGATTTTGAGTGGCATCAGCGATATACTTAATGATCACTCTGCCCTTTTGAATGCTATCTGCACTATAGACGCTGTTTTTGATATAGATATCTTTGATTGTGACTACAGTATTTTTATCTTTACTTTCTATAACGACTTGACTACTATCAAAATTACCACCAAATCCAGCATATCCTAGTGAACCATTAGTAGATGACATAGACATATTAAATATGTTATTCAATACCTTGCCATCCTTCGTGACCAGCTCAACAGAAATATGCAACTCACTACTGTCAATAAACTGACCCATCACGACTTGGCTGTTAAATTTGATACCATGTATTCCGGCAACAGCCCCTCCTAATATCCCATTTGTTCTACCGTGATTTTTACTTAATGTACTTTTTGCAAAAAAGCCTGAACAAGCGGTAATAAAACCGCTAATATCCTCTGCTAAGCTGTTAAAAACGGGCTGTGTCTGAAACGGATTTATTAGATAATAGTCTTGTCCTCGCATAGCTTGATTACCAAAGACGCTGTTGTCTAGCCAATATTCTATCAATACGTTTTGTTTATCATCATACTTGTAAGCTAGACGCTGAAAGCTATAGCTTAGAGATAATCCTATCATCATAATAGACAGTAACACGGCACCGGGAATAGCAGCTGTTCCAGCTGATGACGTACTAACTGCTGCATAACCATAAATTAGTCCCGCAACGGCTGAGGCTGATATAGAACCAATAGCTAATCCTGTGTAAATAACAGATATCCTGTTACCATCATTAAACTTACGATAACCATAAATGGTCAAGCTTCCTATCTCTAGCACTGCACCGACTACCCCTATCCATCCTGCACGGTATATTAGTTTACTGGCAAAGCTGGTTCTGCCTATTATACTTGCCCCTGCTGCTGTGGTATCCATACTAGCTGTCACAATGGCTAGACTGGTACTTGCTGTGCCTAGTTGTGTTTGAGTTAATAATAATTTATCACCTGCATATCTGAGTTTTGAGAGAAATGGTAGGATTGCAACGACTGACTTTAATTGAAAGAAGGTTATAAAGATAGAGAAGCCACCAGCAGCGACATTTGCGCTTTTACCACGCCACTGCCTTGCCTCAGCTGCTAGCTGCTCTGCATCTAAAGCATCAAGGTTGATAGGTTTTCCATTGTTAAGAGGTTCAAGAGAGCTAACGCCCTTATTACTTCGCTTCGCTTCATCAATATGATTGAGTATATAAATCTGCGCTTGAGCAGGAGTATCAATGTTAGGTAACCGCGTGACTGTATTGCCTGACATACCTTCATACTTATTGATCGCTCCTGATTTGATTTTACGTGCTCTAGCATTGATAGCGTCTTTTAGTGTTTTTGGTACAGTCATATCCATAGCATAATTGGCAAAGGCTGACATCGTATCCATACTAGCGATAACCCGCCTTGGTACAATTTTAATACCCGTATGGCCATAAATACTTGCTTGTAGGGTAAGATGTAAATTTTTAAAGGCTTTTACATCATGATGATACAGTTTAATTAAGTTTTGGCTTAGAGTTTTAACTAGAGCATTCTTATTAGCGGCAGCGCTGCGTTCACTGTCGACTTTTATACTCTCAAGTTCACCGGCGCTAATTTGCTCGCTAAGATAGCCAATGCCTGCACCAGCAGCTTCCGTCCCTCTATCTTGTTTACTAAAATCATAAAGTTTTTGGACTAAGTTTTTATCTAGTCCACCAAGCGCTTTAAGTAACCAATTTTTATTTATTTCAGTGCTTTGCTTAAATTGAGGTAATAATATTTTCTGAAATTCTTCATCAGCAATATCATTACTCTTTGGTGCAGACTTCGCGAAAGCATCAAGAATACTTTGCGGTAATCCAAGGTTGCTATCATCAATACCACAATTGGTAATACAACCAGCGACTATAGCCTCAAAACCTTTAGCCGTCTCTTCATCATGGCTAAGATTAATATCAAAATCATTTTCTAAAACATACTGGAAATTCAACGATGCTTTTTTGTCCGTTATAATAGAAATGTAGTTTTTCCGTGCCTCAAAAAGTTGCTTTTTTAGTCCAATAACTTGCTGAGAGGTTCGTAGATAAAAACGGTAACTATCTTCCTTGATATGCTTGAATATAAGTGTATCGGGATCAGTATCACTGAATATATCGTTTAAAAAAGTACCTAAATAATCATTATCCCCCCAATTAAACCACTCCTTATCATTGTATTTGGTTGTCTTAATACTAGACTCTTCAAGATTTTTTATAATAAGTGCGTTTGCTACTTTGCGCAGATTGCTATTTTCCGATAGCTGACTAAGCTGGCTAATTAGGTAATTACATTTTTCTGCCGCTGCCAGTACTTCGCCTACGGGATCTGGTAGAGCGACCATCATGGGTTTGGCATTTACCAAAGTAGAAATGTCTTTCGGGTTACTCGCTAAAATGTAATCAGCTTTTCGTATATCCTCGATACTATCCTTAATACTATAATGCATTCGTTCATACAATAACTTAGCTGCTTGCTGACTACTTTTAGCAAGCATATAAGAATCACGAATATAATCTTGACTTACTGAAGTCTTGCTTGCTGAAAGAGTATTTTTTTTAGATGCATATGATGACTGTTCTGATACTATAATTTTACTATCAATATCATTTCCTTTTTCTAATTCTTTTCTACGATTAAAACTATTAATATATTCTTTCTCGTTATTTGACATAAATATAGTATTTATATTTTTTACTTGATCAGCCATTACAAACTTTTGCATGCCTTTTTTTCTAAAGTTTTCATCTTGCATATATTTTTTTAAGACAGTTACGCTTAACCTGGCATGAGATACTTTTAAGAATGCAACATCATATTCCTGTGACAAACAAATATACTTAGTCGCTATAGTACTATGCTGCGGTTCAGTACAGTTTATAGGTTGAGAAATACTCTCATCTATTATACTTTTACGTTTTGATGAGCTGGCCTCTTTACTGTCTCCTTCCAATTTTTCTTTGTCGTACTTAGTTATTTCTTTAAATGATCCGTCATTGCCTGTATAATATTCACTTATATATTCAATACCTGAAAGATACTTAAAATAAACATATAAATAAATTTGAGTAGGTAGAGAAGCTAATGCGGTATTACTTTGTGATTTTTCAGCAAGTAAATGGTTAAAATATCGCTCATCCTTAGCACTTAAATTATAGCTTTTCTGGCTGAAAACGACTGGTAAAATTGGGATACCTCGCTTGCCACATTCATATGGACATTGGAAAGGTCCAAATATACTATCTATTTTCGAACCACCCTCGCTATTCACTGCCAATTTTATCTTATGATCATTGGTGATATCATCTAATACTTCAGATGTATGTTGATCGTCATTACCTCTTAAATTATCAATATACTTATCAATTGACTCGCTCATACTCTGCTCCTATCATCGCTCATCTGCACTAAGCTTTTAACAACATTATTAACCGCCTGCTGCTGCGTGACTTGACGTTTGGCAATGAGTAATGCTTGTGATATGACTATATTTACAATATCTTCCGTCACTCTGACTTGCTCTTTTAATTGTCTTACTATCATATTTATCCATTCTGTTTGCTCAAGCAGTTGCCACTGCTGTTGACTAAATCTAAACGGTAGAGGTTTAAGCTGCTCCAATGCTGCTTTCGTATCAGACGGATATACTTTATTAGGCAGCGGGAACATTATCTCTTTAAAGGTGTTATTCCAATCTACATAGTGCATACGAGGTAATTTTAATTGGTATACTTGCAGCTTTTGTTCAGCTGTCCAAATATGGGTTAACAGGGCTAACACTCTCGGATCCCAGTAGCGTAAATAGCGACGCTTGTTTGATCCCAATCCATACGCTTGCCCTATCAGATATATACTATGTTTAAACCTTTCAGTGATTGGTTGATCAAATAGCCATAGACAGACGCTACGAGGATGCGCATGACCTGCGATATCATTACTGTTCTCATATATTGCTAGAGCCAATAGCTGCTCTAATAAACGTTGACCAGTACTACTGTTCAGTTGAATGTCGATAAGTGCTAAATCATCTTCAAAGGTATGATGAATACGTTTGACACGCTCAAATAGCAAATTAGCGCCACCGTCAAGTATATCCAAGACTGCTGTTCCATGAGCATTCAAATCAATAAGAACAGTCAGCTGCTGATACTGCTTATCATAGACCTTTAGATATAAAGCATTAAGCTGCTTTTGATAAGCGTCGGTCGCTTGAATATCATCGAGAAACTCTACTTTTGGTATTAGCATACCTAGACCGCTCCACCTTTATTGCCAGCACTACCGGTCTTGGCAGCACAGTCGGCAAGCTCGTCTTGAGGCATGGTAATCGTTGGACTAACTCCACCCCCGCTACCCCAATCCACCTTACTTGCCTTATAGCCCACTTGAGCAGGCGTTATAAATGTCACATTGCCACCCGATATCTCAATACCACTGCCTGCTGCTTTTAGCGTTAGCGTATCAGGCGCGATGATCTCAATACTGTCTCGGCTATGGATGCGTAGGACTTGCTCACTGTCAAGTCGAATCTCACTTTGATGCGCTTTTATCGTCACATCGCCATGAGCAGCGGTATGGGTTTGCGCTTCATTGCTGTAGTAATGTATATCGCCTGCCACCAGTTGATTCATTTGAGTTTGACTGTGATGATGGGTATTGTTTGTCGCGTGGCTATGCGTGCTCTTGGTGCTGGTATGCTGACTGTGTTGTCCACTGAGCAGTGCCAAATGACGCTGGGAATCAATGAGCAAGTTGGCTTGTTGCCATTGACCCGCATTATCTAGCGCGCTGTCATTGGTATCTTTGCTAAATTGGGAAAATGGGGTTTGCGCGTCTTCTTTACTGTTGCTTTGCTTGTTATTACTACTATCCTCTAGTCCCACTGGTTGATGGGTGTCAGCCAGCTGCGCGTAGGCTTGCTGATGTTGGTCAGCAGTTTGTAACTTACTATGACTGTCATGACTCATATGCTGTTTTGGTTGAACGCCAGTTTTGCGACTACTGATATGAATACCAGTGCTGCCTTGTACATTGGCGGCGGCTTGAGTCTCGATGCTGATGCCTTTGCCCCGTGCTTGACCACGGGTATGGTCGCTATGCTGATACAGATGACCCAAGGTCAGGCTGCTTTGGTGGCTGCTGCTATAGACGTTAATTTGCGGACTCTCAGGATGAGCGTCAAACATGAGTTGGTTATAGCCGTTAATAAGGCTGTCTTTAGTGGCATCACCTGTTCGACTGCTATCAATACTTTGAGTCTTAATCCCATCTATGGGATAAGTATGGCTTTGATTGATAAACCAAGCGGGACTGATGGCGTCAATAGTGTCGGTATCACTGACGATGCTATTATGCTGAGCATCAATATTGCCTTGCCCGTTATGGGTACTGCCAATGATGATGGGATGGGTGATGTCACCACCGATGAAGTCGATAAGGACATGCTGTCCATGACGCAGAGGATGAGTCTGTCCCATGTGGTCGGCAACGAGGTGACTAGCAATGGGTATCCAGTGCGCGCTATCGTCTCCTTCGCTTTGCCAGTGATATCTGATATGCGCACGGTGGTTACGATCATGGGTGATGGCGCTGCTATCTGTATCAATAATACTCGCACTCATGAGACCTGTCAGACTGGGATGTGGTTGTCCAAGTGTAGCAAACTGCTCCCCATAGGGAATGTGGTGATGATGTGGGAACGGTAGGTAGCAGGCGTTGATGTGATGGACGTTGTCGTCATCACTGTCATTGGCATGATTCGTATTGGGCTGTAAGGTAATAGGATCAAAAGCGATTGCGCCCAGCCAGTCTGCTGGAATATGATTGTTAATGTGCTGATGAATAGAGACGAGACTGATCGGATCGGTCAGATAAGGGTTGCCATCGATATAGTGGCTACTTGGCAAATTCAGATGACGGATGTTGCCGGTTAGGCTGCCTAGATTGGCCAGCTGCTCAGCGTTCTGCTGATAGCGGGTGGCAAGTGCGGTGAGTCCATCATCGTTTAAATAACTATGACTGTGCAAAAAGCGATGATGCGTGCTGCTTGATGAGTCGATAGGTTGCTCGCTACTGTGACTGCCGGTATAGGTACTCATCAAGCGACTGTCATAACGATGTAGATCGCTTTGCTGAATATGCTGGGCAATACGGGGACGAATGGCGGTGATGCGATCTTGTCTATCAGCGAGATTGGCAGGGTTTTGACTTAAGATGCTTTGAATGTCATTGGCATCAGGGCGCAGTATTTCGCCATTATGAGGAAGTAACACTAGCGTGTGACTATCCGCTTCATGACGGTAATAACCTGTAATACCGTAAAGGGTGAGATACTGCGTTAAGTAAGCAAGATCGGTTTGGTTGTATTGGACGCTATGCTGAATATGATAGCTGCTGTCATCACTGAGACGCTCGTCAATCTCAACGTCTATATCATATGGGCTAACAATATCTTTGATAAGCTCGCTTAAACTTAGATGATGATGACGGCGGTTATGACTGTTAAGGCGTAATTGGCTTACCGTAGGTTCGCAGATAATACGGTAGGCAGCCATACCACTGTTGCTACCGAGGGCAACGGCTTCGGTGATGATGCCGTGACGGGTTTGGCTGGGTAGTATGGCGTCACCCGTGTGCCAGTGCATGGCTAGTTTTTGGCCTAACCATTGTTGTATATCCAGTCCTGCTTGTGGGTGCAGTAACGTAATACTAATACGGTAGCCAGTATAAAGCGCGAGCTGACGGTCGGTATAGCTTTGGACACGTTGGTCATGATGGTAGGGGCTTGGGTAGGCATCAGGCGCTGGCATCAGCGCGGGCTTACGCCAAACACTGTCAGGTAATGGCATACCTAACAAACTCTCAATCAAGTCAGCCTGTTGAATGAGACTGGTGGCGATATCAGGATGGGCACTGCTAAGTTGCACATGCCGCTTTGTTTGAGTCCATACCATGACAAGCCCTTCTCTATCTAAAGGTTTAGCGATCAAAATCACCAAGTAAAAAGTAATGCAAGCATTGCAATTTAACCAACAGTTCTATCAATCCAACTTTAATTTAATGATCATCGTCAGAGGAGTCACGTTTGGGCTGAATACCAATCATGTCAGACAGCAGCGATAATTGATCTTCGTTTTTGATGATATGGGTGAGCCATTGATCCAGCGGCATGTCGGCCCAGTCAATCGCCCGACCGAGTAAAAAAGTCACTGGGCTGTGCGGCTCATTGGTGGCAAAATAGTCTTGGATTTGAGCCAGCAATTTAAGCGCTTGCCGCCGATTGCTTTGATGATCACGGTTACTGGGCTTGAAGCTGGTTGAGCTAATATTATTTGTGCTGGCTGATTGTCCACTACTATCCGACATCATAGGTTCATTAGTATCAATCAGGTCGACATTATCGGCTTGGCTCTCTTGACCCATACTATGAGCAGTATCAGAATATTCTGGTATCAATGGACGCAAATGCTGCGTCAGTGCAATCAATAAATCCGTCACTGGTGCGAAGACTGGCGCATCCATACCCATCAGATCATTGAGCTGATCGGTCAATGTCTGCCACTGCTCAGTTACTTTATTAAGATTGCTCATCAGTGCTTGTTGCCAAGTCTCACTACTGGTCTTGATGGCGTGATTATAATCACTCAGTGTCAATTGGTTGGATGTTTCGCTGTCAGGGTTTTGCTGACGCTGCTTATCATGATCGCGTGCGGTTAGGTAGTAGTTGTAGTTGTAGCTCTCGGCCTTTGTATCAGCCAGCGATAGTTGCTTGATATCATCGGATAGTGCCTTGACGAACCACGACAGCAGCCCTGCTCTGATATCCATGCTGTCTTCTTCACCGTCTAATGGTGGATACATGGTGAGCCAGTACTCGTCATTGAATGCTTGCAATACGCTCAGCCCATGACTGATGCCTGCTAAATGATTGGTGTGACTCAGGGCATCAACGTACCACAGTGTCAGCTTCATGTCTTTACTGGTATCGCTGAGCAACTCTGCACACTGGTTTTTGACAAAATCCCAATCAGCGACTTTTAATTCAGTGACCCAGTTGCCTTGTGCCAGCAGTGGATCGTCTTCTTGACGAGCAGCAACGATGGCATCGATACGTGGATCAAAGATGAGATCTTCACCCACCCCATGATGGCTGCCATCGATAGGCGCGATAAGGGTGTCAATATCGGTTAGTAAGGAATTACCCATATTCATTATAATAAATCCTTCTTAACAGATTTTTTACTGATGGTTTTTTTCACTGATGGCTTTTTTACGGCAGCCTCTTTAGTAGCAGCCTCTTTAGTAGCAGGCTCTTTTTTAGTAGAAGATTTTTTGGTAGCTGGCTTCTTAGCTGCAACTTGTTTGCTAGGCGCTTTACTCACGTCACCTTCAACCTCACTGTACTGCGCCATATGATTGAGCGCTACAACAGCATCAGTATCGAGACGATAGGCAAAATTATCATCCTCATCGACGAATACCGTCATTTTCTTTAGCACACTTTGACTGTCATCATGGGCCAGTAGCTGACCCGCCAGCTGCGGTAGCAAGGTATGACTGATAATAGCATCGGCGTTACGTGCACCAGAATCGACCTCATGACAACGTGATAAAATCAGCTCAATCACCTCATCGTCAATGACACAAGGCACATCGTAATTATCACGGATGCGGCCAGTGATTTTATCCAGCTTTAGGCGAATGATTTCTGCGAGCGCGTCATCCGTCAATGGATAATAAGGGATGACCGTTAGACGACCCAAAAATGCAGGCTTGAAGGCTTTGTATAAATGTGGATTGATGGCTTGTTTTAGGCTATCACTGTCTGGCAGGCTAAAATCAGTGATGGCTGGATCTGTATTGATGCACGCTTGCATAATCTGCGCTGAGCCAATATTACTGGTCAATAAAATAAGGGTGTTTTTGAAGTCAATTAAACGCCCCTCGCTGTCTTCCATCACCCCTTTATCGAAGACCTGATAAAACAAATCCAACACGTCTGGATGTGCTTTTTCGACTTCATCGAGTAGGAGCACACTATAAGGACGGCGGCGGATGGCCTCCGTCAATACCCCACCTTCACCATAGCCAACATAACCTGGCGGCGAGCCTTTTAATGACGCAACACTGTGCGCTTCCTGATACTCTGACAAGTTAATGGTGATAAGATTACGCTCACCCCCATACAGTACCTCTGATAGCGCCAACGCAGTTTCTGTCTTGCCCACACCGCTTGGCCCGACTAGCATAAATACGCCTTGCGGGCGGTTGGGGTCATCTAAGCGCGCTTTTGCAGTATGAATCCGCTTAACGATAGCCGCCACAGAGTGGTCTTGCCCAATGACACGTGCTTGCAAGGTATCAGCCAAATTTAAGATCTGGTCTTTTTCATTGCCTGCCATATCGTTGAGTGGAATCCCTGTCCAATCTGAGATAATCTGCTTAATCACTTGTCTATCCAATACAGGATGGATAAGGCGATGCGTCTCTTGTACTTGTTTTAGCGACTGCTCAATACTTTGATACTCAGCTTGTTTGTCTAAGCGCTCTTTTGCACTAAGTATATTTGTATTAGAGGCATTATCAGCCTTACCATTCAACTGCTGATTGAGTGTATCAAGTTGATTGTTCAGCTGACGTTGCTCCTGCCAGCGAGCTGTCATATCAGCTATGCTTTGTTGATTCGACTGACGCTGCTCATCGAGTACCGCTATTTTTTGGCTGACTTTCTCTTTTTCGTCAACGCCGCCGATACGCTCAAGCTGTTGACTAAGATTATTGATATGCTGCTCTAATTGCACGCCTTTGGCTTGTAGCCTATCCAGCTGATTGGGCATCGCAGTTTTTGATAAACTCACCCGTGCCGCTGCCGTATCTAATACGCTGACCGCTTTATCAGGCAGTTGTCTATCACTGATATAACGTGCGGATAATTCAACCGCCGCTTGTAACGCATCATCGTCTATTAAAATACCGAAATGCGCCTGCATCTTGGCACTCAACCCACGAATCATCGCCACTGCCGTTTCAATATCAGGCTCATCGACTTTGACCACTTGGAAGCGGCGCGATAATGCCGCGTCTTTTTCAAAGTATTTCTTGTACTCTGACCACGTCGTCGCAGCAATGGTTCTCAGCTCACCACGAGCCAGCGCCGGTTTCAGTAAATTCGCTGCATCGTTTTGACCTGCCTGCCCACCAGCACCGATAAGGGTATGTGCCTCATCAATGAACAAAATAATCGGCTGTAACGAGGCTTGTACTTCTTCGATCACTTGCTTGAGACGGTTTTCAAATTCACCTTTGACGCTCGCCCCAGCTTGTAGCAAGCCCATGTCGAGACTACGTATCGTCACGTCTTTGAGCTGATCTGGCACTTGACCAGCAACTATCTTTTGCGCCAAGCCCTCTACCACAGCAGTTTTACCAACGCCTGCCTCACCTGTCAAAATAGGGTTGTTTTGACGACGACGAATCAAAATATCGATCAGCTGATGAATCTCAAACTCACGGCCGATGACTGGATCTATTTGCTCGGCACTGGCCTTTGCGGTCAAATCGTAAGTATATTTATCCAACGCAGGGGTTGGCTTAGTTTCAGTTTGCTTAGCGTCTAAAGATTCTTGATTGTTAATGTCATTGTCTTCACTATCAGCACCACCATCAGCCCCCTTATTGACGCCTTTATTATTGGTACTTTTATTACTGCTTGTTCCACTACCCTCGGTACTACCGAGACACTGGCGCTCATAATCATCTTTTAAGGTAAAACGATCGATATACTGTAGCTGCTCAGGAAGGGTTTTAAGTATCGACTGATAACGCTCATATGCCAACAGCACGAGCAATATGTGCCCAGAGCGGATTTCTAGTGCGCTATTATTATCAGCACTCTGACCATGTTGGCTACTGGCTAGCTCCCATGCGTCCTCTAACAACGCCATCAACCCTTGACTAAACACAGGGGTAGAGCCTGTTGCTTGACCAAAGGTATTCAGCAAATCGGTCATGTCTGCTAAAAGCGATGGCTGAGCAATCTTATTGAACTTAAGTATCTGAGCCACATCATTGTGCGGCATCGCAATCAGTTCATGTAGCAGATGGACGGTATCAACTTCACGATGCCCGTTATTGATACAAAGCCTAGCTGCCTGCTGCAAACACTGTCGACAGCTTGGGCTTAAGCGGGTAATTACAGCTTTTAACTGGCTCATAAAATTTTTCCTTTGGCATGTTCAATAGACTTAACATTATTTTTATTAAACTGATGTATCAAAATTAGAGTGGCTTTTTTTAGAGCAACTTTTAAAGCAATTTCTTACAGTTACTAGCAAACCAGCAACTTATAGTTGATTCACTTCAAAACCGATATGAATGCTACTGAATAGGCAGCGCATAGCGGGTATTATCATGATGCTGCATCGCAGGCTGAGATACCAAAAACCCACCCTGCCCTAAGCCACCAAAGCTGCTTTCTGATAATGACAAAGGGGTAATATATTGCTTGTCTAGCTCCAGCTGCATTTCGACCGCCAAGCTCACACCGCACCATTTACGAATAAAATCGATAATGACGCGATACATATCCCCTGCTGGTAACAGTCTTAAATAGCGTTTGGCATCCAACTGATGAAAGACGATTCTAATTTTGCTATCGAACTGTACAGCCCGCGCGCCGCAAAATGTAGATATCCCAAGTGCCGCATGCTGACCACCGAGTGCGGTCTGCTCGCTAGCGGGCAGATCAAACCACTCAGGCACGAACTGCTGCACGCTGACCGTGCTATCTAAGAAGTGCGACAGTACATGTGCTAACTGATCAGCGGTCAGACGTCCGGGGGCAATCATGCCAGCATAAGCAATCAAGCTATCGATTGCCGTTAGCTTTTTCGGCTGACGTGCCAGTGCCCGCAAGCTCAACAGGTAGCTGTCTTTTTTATCCTTTAACTCATACTGTAGTGGCAAGTTATAAAACCAGCTCGCTTGTACGTACAAATCCGTCAATCGATGGTTAAATAAGTCCAAAAAAGCGGGGGCTGCTTTGTCTTTTGCATGATTGACTCGCGATGCCAAATGATCGGTATACATCGCTGGCAAAGCTGATAATGGTCCTGTCAGTCCAATAACTGCTGGGCAAACCTCTATCTGTCTGGCCATTAACGAACTGGCATTTAATGAACTGTCCTTTATTTGACCATCCTTTACTGAACGGCCACTGTCTTCCATATTGTCTTGAGCAATGAGCGCCATCGACTCAATTTCAGCTTGCGGATACGCCAATGACAATGAGGCACGGTAGCGCACTTCGATAGGCGCATGCCCCATACCGACTTCATGCTGAACCAAGCGCAGCGCTTGCAATAGCTCATAAGATTGCGGCGCCGCTAATAAATCCGTTAAATAAGAGGACTGAGACCGCTGCGTGGCTGACATCTGTATATCTCCTCTTTGGTAACGGCATCACTGATGGCAACCTCAACGAAGCTGTTTAAGCTGGCATGATAGCCAAAAACATGAGCCAATAAATGGGCAAACTGGCGGATACTCACTCCAGCAAAATTCTTTTGGTTAATCTGAATATCAATGACCGTACCGCGTACAAATCCAGGTTGCGGCAAGCGCTGAATCCGCTGAGCTTTGATACTGGTGGTGACAGAGACGATGCCTTCTACCAGCAGTTTATTAGAGGCAGATTGAGTAATATCATAGAGCGACAGATACTCTTTCATCAGCTCAGCATCTTGGGCAGCAAGTGATAAAAAATTCAAACTGATCAGCGATATTAGTCGCCAACGCTCCTCACCGGTGTATTCAAACCGTGCCGTTCTGGTAGGCTGCTTTAATAATGACAGACTACTAAAGCCCGTCATCCCTTCACTAAACAAATCACCTCGGCTTTGACCGAACACCACTTGCGCGGGCAAGTCTCTATTGGTGCATAGCAGAGCAGCACTTATGCTCACCGCACCTGACACATCCTCACGCTGCTTTTCTACAAACATAATCTGATATTCAAAGCCCTGCTTAAATTCAGCCATATCCTTATCGCGTTTGATATGATAATAACGACCGTCATCTTGCTGCTCATAGTGATTGAGCGCATAAAACGGATGGTATTCGCGTTGTATCAAACGATTATTACTTTGCTTGGACTCTATGACTTTATTGACCTCATAAATCTCATGTTGAAAAAGCGCACGAGTATCGGGCACCAAATCATAATAGATAGAGCGATGAGTGACTTGAATGGGCTTGGCGGCTGCCTTGAATAGATTGACCACGGGCGTACAAAACAGCTTAATACTGCTGGCACTCAGTTGCTGCAAGTTTTTTAAATGGATGGTGTTTTTTTTATCAAACTTAAAATAACAGCGAATCTCAAAACCAGTGCTATCAATTTTTAAATTGGGACAAACACGGCCAAGATTGAGGCGTAAGAAATTGAATTTTTCAGGGAAATAAAAGTACTCTTTTAATAATGCAGAGGCAGCGTTACTCACTCGATGACTAGGAAGAATTTGCTGCTCCGGATCGAAGCCTATAATCTCAAACGGACTACCCGTTATCTTATTGACCTGCCTACCATGAAGATGCGTTTGTTTCACATCACACCCTAGCAGATCCCACAAGCTGGTGCCTTGACTGGCATCCTCATCTATATATAAATCTAGCGAATGATTTAACAAAGCCTGATAGTCGAAGCTTGGATTAAGACCTTTGAATTTAATGCTAATGCAGCCGTTAAGCAGTCCATGCTGATTATCGTATACTTCTTGGCGTGTCTCAAAATCGACGCTATCTATCTGTAGCGGTAGCAACGTCACGTCTTGGGTTGACTGAAACTGGCAAGGCGTGCCGTTTATTTTTTGACTAGCAAACATACTTTTTTTAGGCACTAAAACAGGCTCACTCATCGCATTGCCCTGCACGCCTAGGTTAAACTGTGCAATAGAGACTGATGGAAAAGGCTTAAGATAATCGGGATAAACGACTTCAAGTAAAGACTCGGTAAAGTCTGCATATGAATCATCTAGCTTTTTATTGATGCGCGCACTAATCAGTGAAAAAGCCTGTATCAATCGCTCAATATGCGGATCATCTACCGTATCGTGACCCATCAATAACCGATTGGCAATTTTGGGATACTTTTTGGCAAATTCTTTTGATTGCTTATTAAATAAACTAAGCTCATGCTCAAAATAAGGAAGTAGACTGTCCATGATGCCTCAATATAGTGATCGCTGTTAACTGTAAAGATTGAGCGGTAACACTGGTTATTTCATTAAATTAATAATGACTATTTTATTAAATAACGCTGAGAGCTTGGCTCAAAGAACGCATCGAAACTGACCAGTTCTTGGGCAGGATAAACTTTCAGTAACGCTTCAATTGAAAAACATAGCTGATTGACATCGACTGCGCCAATATCTAGCGATACTCTGACATTCTGCAGACGACTGTCTTGCTGCTCGACTGTCTGCGCGATTTGTCGGCAGATATAATCACAGTCTGCAGGATTGGCACTACTCAGTCCCACAAAGTCCAATATGCCAAAGTTTAGTATCGATGAGCGTACATGTTGATAGGCTTGCAGCTTACTCGACACCACACAGCGAGTATTTAATAACGCTTCTAGGTCTTGGGCTACTGAAGACTTTAACTCATCAATATTAAGCCTGCGAACCACGAGTTCATGCGCTAAATGACGAGGCTGGTCATCGAATAGTTGCTCAAATAAATTTGGGCGAAACCCAACTTTATGATTAGAGGCGTTAGCGGCGTAATTCATGGATACAGTCATCCCTATTTAAAAAAATAAAAAAGAAAGGCCTAGATATAAACCTTTCTTCATTGACACAATAAATGAATGACACTTAACACCAGTTTAGGCAGTATAAGTAGCAGTGTTGTTGGCTAGTGACCATTTCTTCGTCACAGCGCCCTTGGCAGTACCATCGATATCTTGCTGCGTGTAAGTCCACTCAACTGCTGCATACTTGATACCGACTTTTTCGATTGGTACGCCTTCAGAGCGGACAGTTGGCTCAACACTAGCAATGAGCGCATGCTTAAGCTTTACTTCAAGATATTTAACGCGCTTATCACCGTTGGCACGATAAAAGTCAATTTGAATTTCATCAAAAGTATAGCCAGCAGAACATGCTTCCCATAGCTTAGGACTGGTCGAGTCCAAATCTTTCATAAAGGTCATATCGGCATGTTCACAGCGCTCAGAAGTGTGACCACCAACGCTGCTGGCTGTCGCTGATTTTGGCTGACGAATCAAGTGATCCCAAGTATTTACTTCAAGCCAACCTTTATGCTCGCTGTCACGAGACTCACCGTCAATTTTGTACTTACCACGGAACTGAATATAAATATCTTTCATATCACACACCTTGTATTTAAAAATTTAAATTTAACGTTGGGTTTTAATAAACGATCAGCTGTTGCTAGACTGCGGCAGTTGAGTGACCAGACGCAAAGAAACAGACAATTCGTCAAGCTGAAAGTGTGGTCTCAAAAAGACCACGGACTTGTAGACACCAGGTTTGCCTGGCACTTCTACAACTTGTACAGAAGCTTCGCGCAGTGGGTACTGGGCTTTTGCTTCTTGTGAGGCTCCATCATCTAGCAAGACATAACGAGAAATCCAATCATTCAAGAACGACTCAACATTACCAGGTGCTAAGAAACTACCTACCTTATCGCGCATCATTGCCTTTAGATAATGGGCAATACGTGATACTGCCATTATATATTGCAACTGAGTCGACAGTACCGCATTGGCATTGGCATCATCGTTTTGATAGGTTTTGGCTTTTTGAACTGATTGCGCACCAAAGAAGGCGGCATAATTGGTATTTTTGCAATGGACTAATGGAATGAAACCCAAGTCACTTAACTCTTTTTCGCGGCGATCAGTGATAGAGATTTCCGTTGGGCATTTAAGCGCCAAGTCCCCTTCATCAGTCTTAAAAGTATGGACAGGTAAACCTTCAACCAAGCCGCCACCTTCCACACCGCGAATAGCGGCACACCAACGATAGTCAGAAAAGGCAGAAGTCAATCGTGAAGCAAAAGCATAAGCGGCATTCACCCATAGATAATCATTGTGATCATTACCAGAGACTTCTTCAGTGAAGTTAAAGCCTTCTACCACTGTGCCATCTTTAGGATCATAAGGCAGACGACCTAAAAAGCTAGGCACTGTCAGCGCCACATAGCGAGCATCCTCTGACTGCCTAAAGGCGCGCCAGCGTATATATTCAGCCGTTTCAAATATCTTTGATAAATCGCGTGGGCGACCAATATCAGTAAAGGAATCGAGTCCGAACATCTCAGCGGAAGCCGCCGACACAAATGGTGCATGGGAAGCGGCCGCAACATGAGACAACTGCTCGAGCAGATACATATCAGAGTTTTGGCGAGTAAATTCAAAGTCACCAACGATTGCTGCATACGGCTCACCACCGAAACTACCGAACTCTTCTTCATAGATTTTTTTGAACAGCGTGCTTTGGTCAAAGTCTATTGAAGACTGAAAGTCTTTGGTAAGCTCGCGCTTCGTAGTATTCATCATGCGTATCTTAAGCATGGATTCAGACGGGGTTTGGCTACATAGATAATGCAGACCGCGCCAGCTAGATTCTAGCTTCTGAAACTCAGGTGCGTGCATGACCGTCGTCAGCTGCTTAGAGATCAGCGCATCAATTTGGGCAATTCGTGCATCAATAGATGAGGCTAAATTGTCTGATAATGTCACCGTGCCTTGCATGACTTCATTGGCCAGCTCGGCGATTTGCGACTTCGCACGGTTTTTTTCATCATCGGACTTGGCAACATTGCTTTTATTAACGATTTCTTCGAGTAAGTCATAGCTCTCGCTATTCAATGGATCCGTTGCTATCTGCTGCTGGGCTTGAGCATTCATCGTTTAATCCTCACCGTCGGTTTGGTTTTGTTCCGCCATTTTCTTGACTTGTTCAGTGTTTTTGAGCACATCATCCAATAGGTCTTCGAGTTTTTCGTTGGCCGATATTTTGTTGCGTAAATCTGCCAAGCGATCTCGTGCTTGTACCAGTTGCTTTAATGGCTCAATTTGATCAGCAACCGCTTCAGGGCGAAAATCGTTGATACTATTGAATGCCAAATCAACCGCGAACTCGCCGCCTTTGTCACTCAAGTCATTGCTTACTCGGAACGTCGCACGCGGTGCTAGACCTGACATCACCTCATCAAAGGTATCCAAATCCACTTCGACAAATTTCTTGTCTTTAAAGCGCGGTTGCTCAAGAGTAGAATCTCCTGAAAACTCTCCCAACACCCCAACGACAAACGGAATTTCTTTCGTTTCGATCGCATCGCCCACTTCAACGTCATAAGTCAAATGCACCCGAGGAGCACGTACTTTTGCGAGTTTCTTTTGCACACTATCTTGATTAGCCATAATAAGTTGCCTCAGCAGTTTCTGGTTTCAACGTAATATACTGAATGGATCAGTAGATTTGGTGTTGCTACTTCTAGGGGATGATGGTTTAGTCGGTCTCTGAACGGGCTTTGCTTTTGGCACTGGACGTGACTTCTGTTTCACTGCTGCTTTTCTTTTAACAGGGGCGGCTTGTCTTTTGACGGCTGCGCGGCGCTTCGCGTTGGACACGTTTTTGCTTCTAGTCGATCGAGCCTTCACCACAGGCGCAGGTGGTTTTGGCAAAGACTCATCATAGTTAAAACCGTAGACTTCACCATATATCTTGCTAAGCGCGCGCTGATATTCAGTTAAAAATGCCGTATCCATATCATCCGTCAAGTAATCTGACTGTAATTGGCTCTGTGAGACAAGGGCACTGCTATTTATAAGGATGCTTTTGAGCGTGGCGGTGCTTTGACCTGAGTCAATTGCTTCGCTCGCTGCGTAGACAGCATAAGCATGATAGCCATTGTTGGCGTAAATCTGAGCCAACAGCTCCCAAGCCAAAGAATCCTTCGGATTACGAGTTAGCCTCTGATTTAAGTCAGCAATCAATTGATGCAACTGCGGTGATTTTGCATCCGCATTTTTAAGGGCAGCATACTGGTTAATGACACTTGACCCTGGATCTTGCTCTTGTATCGAAAGCTCACTATGAGCTGTACTCATAACCGATCCCATAATAAGTAGACCGGCCAAGATCGTCTTGGGTATTTTATTAGTGACTTTGATAGCGTTTTTAATACTTGTCATCGTAAATCGGTGCTCGCTATTATTAATATGAGATGTATGCATCTGTTGACTCGATAATGGTTAATCAGCCGTACTAACCAAGGTCGTCATATTGGTTAAAGTGTCTTTGAATCTCGCTTTATCATTATCGTTCATCACCGCATTGTCACTGTAAGCGTCAATATTACTCTCCGTTACTTTGACCGCAGAGAGCATAGCAAGTTGACGCGCTCCTACCAGCTGATCATCGAGACTCAATGCTTCGGTTGCCGCTCTTAATGAACGGGCGTACTTTTTTGATTGATAATTGCTTTGGGCAATGGTCATCCATTGCTGGGCTGTCACTGCACGCCCGTCATCGACTTTCATGGCATCAGAAAGATAAGAGAGTGAAGGCTCATCCAACTGCTTAGCCACTGTTGGCTTAGAAACCGTTAAGGGCTGTGTGTTTTTCTTCGCGGCGCCACCGCACGCTGTCAGTAACACACTGGCACTGAAAATCACAGATAGCAGACCTACCCCTTTCAGCTTAGTACAATCAATAGAATTCATAAGCAAATCATCATCATTAAAACAAAAAGAATAAGAGGAAGTATGACGTTATAATAGAATATATTTAGAACTAAAGTTCTTTAATTAAAAACTTATTGCAAATCGATTATACAGATACTTGACAATATTTCAATAAACTCTATACTTTTCTTAGTATATATTTTAGCAGTGCTTACTTTTAAGCGACCGACTGTACCCTTAAATCTGCAGTCACGGGAACCTCCCTTATGCCTTCGCAAACCGCTCGTCTACACCAGATTACCGTTGAAACCAATAATATACCCATTACTACCTTATATCCTGCTGCATTCTCTTGGTCAAGTGCCATTGATAAAGCGGCTACTAGTCAGCTATTGTTCTATTCGCATGCTTTTTTAGATTCAAACTCTTGTTTATCTTTGGTAAATACATTTGTCTGCTTAAACACTCTTTCGGTTTCCCGTGAACCCAGTCATCGCACTGGGCTTATTAAAGCCGTCAACTACCAGCATTCAGATGGCGCACTGCATTTTTACACTTTAGACATCGTCAGCCCCGATTGGCAATTAACCCAGTGCATTCATACCCGCAGTTTCATTAATCAATCTACGCTCGACATCGTCACTACCCTCTTTGCCGACTATGAATTTGATTGGCAGTTATCTGAGACTTTGCAGTCATCAGAGCGCCTGTCTTCTCAGCTTCCTATGCGCACCCAGTCGGATGTCAGTGATTGGGAGTTTATAACCGGGCTACTTGCTGATAGTGGTGTCAGTACCCTATGGATATCGGGTGATTCATTAGATAATTTAGGGTGTCTGATGCTACTAAGCAGTTTTGATGAGACAGAGTTACTACCATTAGACTATCGTTATGCCCAGTCTTCTATCCAGTCAGGACAAGATACGGTTAATGAGCTACAAATGAGGTCGCAGCAACTGGGTAGTCAGACGGTGATGGTAAGAGCAGATGGCTTAAGCGCGGATACCATTTATGAAGGCCAAGCTACTGATGAGTCAGCACTAGCAATAGACGACACGACTGTGCTTTTAGGCGCGCCTTCACGCGTCGATAGCGATAGTGCAGCGACGGTGTTGGCACAGCAATGGGTGAATGCCAATCGCTGTCAGCGTGAACATTACCAAGCGACTGGTGCGATGCGAGGCATGGTGGTCGGTAGTCCTGTGAGTATTCATAATTTACCTACTATCGGTCGTTTGACTAGCTACTGTATCAGTACGCAGATGGTTGGGATTGAGCCGGACAGCGACAGCGTGTCTTATCACAACCAAGCCTATATCAAAGCGTGGTTACAACGTACTACGCAACAGAGCGGGATATTCATCCCCGATCATGGCTACGATATTGCTCGTGACACTGGGGTTTGGGTATCAGCGACTTTGCTTGACGCCGCAATCCCCTACGCCCCTTATCCCAGCAACTTGTCCTTTGCCAGTCATACTTATAAAGGGTTGACCCAAGCGCGTACTGGCAGCGCTACTACACCAAGTTATGACTCCAGTGTCACCGATGACAACCTACAACAAACCATCACGACCCCCGTCTACTCAGGCATCAGCCCTCACGACGACGGCACTACCCCGCCGCTGCGCGCATTGCAACTGTCATCCGGTAGCAGTCATGGCTGGCAATTCGCCCCACGGCTTGGACAATCCGTCCTGCTTAACCATTGGTACGGCGATATCGACAGTCCAGTGATTAGCAGATCGCTCTATGACG
>NZ_CAJHBP010000017.1:0-70331 GCF_904846665.1 Psychrobacter sp. Pi2-51 | reverse complement strand
CGTCAGCTCTCTATTCTAAAAAGAGTCATCCTTAACGGGGTGGCTCTTTTTTTTATCTTTTATTCCTAGTGACCTACACAGCAAATCCTATTGAAAGGATTTGCTCTTGCGCTGCCTTGAGGAGGAACAAGAGAAACACTGTTTCGCCCGACGCAAGACAAGAGCTGTGCTCGCAGTTAGCATGCAATTTTTACGGCGCTCAGGCCATCGTCAGCTCTCTATTCTAAAAGCTAAACCCCCTTACGCGAAAGTGTAAGGGGGTTTTCTTTTAGGTCTGACTTGATTTAATCAACTTATTACTGTATCAATTGCTATGATACTAAATCTACAAGGAAGCGCTGTGATACACGAAAGTTATTATTGGAAGCAACCTCTTTTAGAAAGCGTTATAAAATTTAAAGAGTGTGAAGCTCTCGAAGAAATCAATGAAGAAGTATATGTAAAAATTGAACAAGCTGTTTTTATCGGTTTTTATTCGATTAGGAAATTATTAGAGACAGAAACTAAAATTACTAGTAGCCTTAAAAACCAAAAGTACGATCTAGATTGGTTTTCACATGTAGGTGATAATGTTACTTTGCGAAATAACTATAAGATAGATGAGTTATATAATTTAAGTAAACCTCAATTAGAAAAGCGAGACCTATGGTTTATTGCGAGTAGAGTTATACATAGTTTTATTTTTAATCCTTACATAAACCAAAGTGGTGGATTCGATGGTATTATTTTCACTTCGGATATTGATAAAAACAAAAAGCTTTATATGTTATCTTTAGATCAACTAATAAAAATATTTGAAGCAGTCGGTAATGATTGTGTCGTAAAGGTAGAGTATAAGAAATGTTCTGAAACGGGCAAAGAATTTACGATTGCTACTTAGTTGTGAAAAATGCTCATAACGTGAAAGATTCAGATATTCCTTCTCTAATGAATAAATCACTTCGCTAATTGTTATAGTAAATAGGAAGTATATGCTTAAATCTTTCACAGTAAATAATATTGAAGAGCTTAAGCAACTTGAGAAAAAATTGTATGAATCAATGGATAAAACTCTATTGCAGATTAGCTCTGAAATTAATGAAAACACCTCACAAACGTTCTTTTCAAAAATGAAGTTTGGCGGTATAGGTTTTGATCCTTTAGATTCTAAGCGTGAACTGAATATAGTCGAGCAAATTAATCAATCTTTTACTTATTTAGCCTCATTTTACGCATTGGAACTTCTATTTACTGAATACCCAGAATTAGCTCCATTTAGACTTAATCTTGGAACTGCTTCAGGTTCAGATATTGAATCAGAATGTGGTAGATTAGCTGCTGAAGTTTTTGCTGCAGTGGCTCCTACAAGCAATCAGAAGCTTAAGAAAGACATTAATAAGGTATTAGAAAATAATGCCAAATTAAAATTTGTACTTTTTGTGTGTCCTAATTTTGAGTTAGGTCGTCAACTCAAGCTAGAGAGAGATGGTGTAATTGTGTGGGCATTAAAAGGTGCAAATACATTATAAATATTAAATAGAATTACAGAAGGGACTACTATGACAACCTCAAAAGTAACCTACCAAGGCGATTTACGCACCCAAGCCATCCATCTACAGTCGAATAATCAAATCATTACCGACGCGCCAATTGATAATCACGGCAAAGGTGAAGCGTTTTCTCCGACTGATTTATTAGCGACCAGCTTAGCCAGTTGCATGTTGACAGTTATTGGTATTAAAGCCCGCGATATGGACATTGATATTGCAGGTACTACCGCTGAAGTAACCAAAGTTATGGCTGCTGACCCAAGACGCGTGAGTGAAATACATATCATTGTAATATTCAACCGTGAACTTGATGATAGAACGCAAACGATATTTTATAACACCGCCCTGACTTGTCCAGTAGCTAAGAGTATTCATCCTGATATTACTCAGAACGTCACTTTTAGATGTGCAAAACTGCTTTGATAAGGTGATTACTATGGCTGCTAAAACGCTACTTATCGTCGCTCACGCGCCATCGCCCAATACTCAAAAATTGGCGCAGGCAGCTTTCGACGGTGCTAATCATCCTGATATAGATATCAACGTCATTTTGAAATCGCCGCAGGATACGCAGCCTGAAGATGTGCTGGCTGCTGATGCGTTACTGCTAGGTACGACTGAAAATCTGGCGTATATGGCAGGGCTGACCAAGGATTTCTTTGATCGTTGCTATTACCCTGTGCTAGAAAAGAAGCAAGGTATGCCATTTGCGGTATATATTCGAGCAGGGCATGATGGTACGGGTACTAAGCGTGCGCTCAAAACCATTACCACGGGATTGCGCTGGTCATGGATTCAAGAGGCGCTGATACTACAAGGTGATTGGCAAGATAGCTTTGTTGAGCAAGTAGAAGAGCTTGCTATGACGCTAGCAGCTGGGGTAGAGGCGGGTATTTACTAGTAGTGAGATGTTCGGCGATGACTGAGTTAATATTTGATGATGCTCATTAATCTATCGAAATCAATGCTAAGAAAATAATAGACGGTCTGGAGAGAGTAGTGATGCATGACGCTAATCTAAATAGTGACAATCTGAATAATAAAGTAGATATTTCTGCATTACCATTTTCTCAAGCGTGTGAAAATAATAAGCAGCCTATTCTAGAAATACTTCAAACAGAGCTACAAGGCTTTAGTCATGTGCTAGAGATTGGCTCTGGAACGGGACAGCATAGCGTTTACTTTGCGCCTAACTTGCCTGAGATACAGTGGCAGACCAGTGATGTCATTAACAATCACCGTCACATAGTAGCTTGGCACAATGCTTATCCTGCGCCCAATTTATCTCTACCATTGGCTTTTGATTTGGCGCATGACTCTGTACCTGTTAGTAGTCATTTAGACAGACCTTATGATGTGATATTTACAGCCAATACTTTGCATATCATTAGCTGGGATTTGGTTGGGCGGTTATTTGCATTGGCTAGTGAGGCATTATCTATTGACGGTAAGCTGATTATATATGGCCCTTTTAATGAGCATGGTAAATATACCAGTGAGGGGAATCAGCGATTTGATGCGATGTTGAGAGCAGGTAATCCTGACAGCGGCATTCGCGATAAAGAAGATATTATCAGTCTAGCAAACGCTCATTATCTACAGCTCTCTCAAACGTATGCGATGCCTGCCAATAATCAGCTATTGGTATTTCGGAAGAATTAAATGCTTAAGATTGCATAGAAAAAGACACCTCAATGGATCGTTATCAGATCTTAATTGAGGTGTCTTTTTGTTTGGGCTTGTTTACATTCTTACTTATTCAACTTGTGCTGTTAGGTTATTTATATTCTTCTGCTAAAAAGTCCAAGTAACGTTTCCAAGAGCGCTGATCGGCACGTGCATCATATCTATCGCTGCCAAATACGCTAAACGCATGTGGCGCGCCGCTATAGGTGACCATTTCATGAGGTACTTTGGCTGCTTCTAATGTCTTGCCTAAAGTCGCAAAGCTCTCTAGCGAGACTGATTGGTCAGCAGAGCCATGGAATACTAGGATTTCTCCCGTAGTTTTGTCATAGCTTTGACCGGTTGGAATATCGAAGGCACCGTGGAAGGGTACAAAGGCTTTTTGCTCAAAGCCTGAGCGTGCTAGCTCTAGAGCGACCGTACCGCCAAAACAATAGCCCATGGTAATGCCGTTACGCACATCATTGCCTTGTAGTTGTCCTGCCGTTAATGCCCCTGCCAATATGCGACGCATTTTATTACGATCATCATATAGCTCCCCAGTTAGGCGTTTGTTTTCTTCGATAGAAGTGGGGCGAACGCCTTGTCCAAACATGTCTGCCGCTAGTACGTTGTAGCCTTCAGACGCTAACATATCAGCACGTTTGCGCTCATAATCTGTCAATCCATCCCAATCATGAATCAGTAAGATAAAAGGTGCGTTTGGTTTATCCGCTTTGGCATAATAGCCTTCGTATGCTTGATCATCAACTGTATAAGTAACATTTTTGGTCGTGATAGCGGCAGCCGTTTGACTAAAAGTTAATGCCATTAGACCCATTGAAGCGCCCACTAGCAACGAGTGATAAGGTTTATTAGATGGAGATTTTAAAGTTGGTAGCATAATGGATCGCCTTATAGTTATATAAAAAGTAGTCGCATCGTCAAATTCATATAAATCCGCTACATCGTCATCCTCGCTAAGCATACTAATGTATAACTTGCGCTCGGTTTTCTTGTATCGAAATTATTTGAATTTAACGGTATAAGAAAGATAAATATAAAGCTAAAACCATGCCAATTTATTTATCGATAGTCTCTAGTACTTCATAAAAGCATACCTTAAAGAATAACTATATTACAAGATTCTATTGTTAACGTTGATGCTCTTTTAACGCCTTCTAAAATGCTGGTTCATAGCGACTGTAAACCTTAACCAAACATCAACAAGGTTTACTATATACGCAACTATATTTGACTTAATTTTTGGGTAGTATAAGTCCTAAGCCTATTATTCCTTTATGAATTTTAGTGCTTTATAAATTTAGCGCTAGGCAATGCTGAAGACACAGACAAATAATTGACAGATGAAGTCATCATTATCTCAAAGGATATCAAACCTGTGTAAGCACTCTTTTAGTGGTTTAAAAAGAGCACTCTCAATCTATTAGCTAGGACTTCTTATGAATAATAATATCGATCATACTGACCCCGCCAAAGACATGAATACTGAACGTGGCAACGGTGGCGAAACCCATCAACGCTCAGGCGATGACACCAAAGTATTGACCACCCAGCAAGGTGTAGCTATCGCTGATAATCAAAACTCTCTAAAAGCAGGTTCACGTGGGCCGACGCTGTTAGAGGATTTTGTATTACGTGAAAAAATCAATCATTTTGACCATGAGCGTATCCCTGAGCGTATCGTCCATGCTCGTGGTAGCGCAGCACATGGTTATTTTGAGCTGACAGAGTCACTAGAAGAATATACGACTGCCAAAGTGTTGACCGAAACGGGCAAGCAAACGCCATTATTTACGCGTTTCTCAACGGTAGCGGGTAATAAAGGCTCAAAAGATACGCCACGTGATGTTCGTGGTTTTGCTGTGAAAATATATACAGAAGAAGGCAACTGGGACATCGTTGGTAATAACATGCCAATCTTCTTTATTCAAGACGCTATGAAGTTTCCAGATTTGATTCATGCGGTAAAACCAGAACCAGATCGCGGTTTCCCGCAAGCAGCCTCTGCTCATGATACCTTTTGGGATTTTGTATCATTGAGTCCTGAAACCATGCATAACTTGATTTGGCTGATGAGTGATCGCGGTCTGCCACGTAGCTTACGCATGATGGAAGGCTTTGGTATTCATAGCTATCGCTTGATTAATAAAGATGGCAAAAGTACCTTTGTACGTTTCCATTGGAAGCCTGTACTGGGCGTACAGTCGACCACATGGGATGAGGCAGTAAAAATCTCAGGTGCTGATCCTGATTACCATCGCCGCGATTTATTTGAGTCAATCAACAACGGTGATTATCCTGAGTGGGAGTTTGGCGTACAGTTATTTACCGAAGAAGAAGCCAATGCGTTCCCGTTTGACCATCTCGATGCGACCAAACTGATTCCAGAAGAACTAGTGCCAGTAAAAGTCGTCGGTAAAATGGTGCTGAATCGCTATCCAGATAACTTCTTTGCAGAGACCGAGCAGGTAGCATTCTGCCCATCGCATCTGCCACCGGGTGTTGATTTTAGTAATGATCCATTATTACAAGGTCGTCTATTCAGTTATCTAGACACGCAGCTATCACGTCTAGGATCACCAAACTTTGCACAGATTCCTATCAATGCACCAAAATGTCCGTTTGCTAACAATCAGCAAGATGGTCATATGCAGATGCAAGTGCCTAAGACGCGTGTACTCTATGAGCCACAAAGCCTAGATCCAACCCGTCCTCGTGAAAGCGCTAAACGTGGCTTTAATTCGTTCCATGAGCAGTTGGATGATGGTGTAAAAGGTCGCGTACGTGACGAGAGCTTTGCAGATCATTATAGCCAGCCACGTATGTTCTACCGTAGTCAGACGACTATTGAGCAAGCGCATATTGCTTCTGCTTATGCGTTTGAGCTGGGTAAAGTAGATACAGCACATGTACGTACTCGTATGCTGAGTCATTTGATTCACATCGATGAAGACTTGGCCAATCGCGTAGCAACGGCATTAGGTATGGAATTACCAGAGCCAGCGGACGCAGCTGCACCTGTCCAAGACTTGGGAACCTCTAAAGCGGTACAAACTATTGGTCTGACGCCTGACAGTCTAAAAGGTCGTATGATCGGTATCTTGGTCGCAGAAGGCTCTAATAGTAGCGAAATTAAAAAGTTCGAAGATGCTGCTAAAGCGCAAGGCGCTAGCGTCAAAATCGTCGCGCCTAATAAAGAAGTTGTGTTGGATGATGGTACACGTATCCAAGCTGATGAGCGCCTCGCTGGTGGTCCGTCAGTGATGTTTGATGCCGTGGTTAGTATCATTATGCCAGAGCAGGCTAAGAAGCTAGCAAAAGACAGTGCAGCGCTAGATTGGTTCAATGATGCTTATGCTCATTGCAAAGCCATTGCTTATTGCGGTGCGACCGATGAATTTATCTTAAGCAAGCTGCCAATTGAAAAAGATGAATTTGTGACGCCATTGGCTGAATTAGATACCTTTATTACCAATGCCAAGTCTCGTCTATGGGAACGTGAGCCAAAGGTTCGTGACCTTGCATAATCAATAGGTAGGTAATCTCGACTACGATTTATTTTAAATACTAAATGTTTTCTTAAACCCAGCCTAAGCGCTGGGTTTTTGCTTTTTGATAATAAAGTGAGAGTGACCATGGATAAAACTATGCATGCAGTTGTTAATCGTTATTTATTAATCGTTATTAACTGCATTGTCTCTGTATACTGCATTGCTTTTGTATATAGTCACGAGCGTTCACTCAAAGTCGTTTTTTTTGGACTGACGGACGTTATACTAAAGATTGTCTATAAAATTGAATAAAAGCCTCACAATAATAACGATGAATGAGGTAGGGAATAACAATGAGTTTATGTGAAATCGTACGTTTAGAAGGCTATATCCAGAGTACCTACCTTGCGGTATATCCGGATAAAATCATGCTGCTAGACGGTGGCTGCCGTGCTGATGTGACGATGGTGCTTGATTATATTAAAACGACGCTAAAGCGACCGATCACTGATCTAAAAGTAGTGGTGGTCACACACATGCACCCTGATCATGCAGGCGGGGCAAATAAATTTCGACAAGAGACTGGCTGTCTTATTGTCTCAGCGGACAAGAAAGATCAGTGGTATAGCGGTATTGGTGGGCGAGCGATGCACTTCGTAGACATAAACCTAGGGTATTATGTGGCCAGACGTCAAGGGCGACCATTTAAAAACTTGTATTATTCTGCAAGCTTGAAACCAGATATCACGGTTAAAGATGGTGAGCTTGTGCCAAAGTTTGATGAATGGCAAGTTTTAGAAACGCCGGGACATACGGATCGTGATTTGTCTTTATTTCACCTGCCTAGCCGCCAAGTATATACAGCTGATTTGATCATCAAGCTACGCCATAAATTCGTTGCACCCTTTCCTGTCTATGACCCTAAAACATACATCCAGTCTTTACACAAGATAAGAGATTTGAAACCCTCAATGGTGATGATGGCGCATGGCCGAGAGCTGGCTATGGACACAGCAGATTTTGATCATTTTATTGCCCAAGCGCCCAAGCATCCACGTACGATTAAGGATACGATCAAGCATAAATTGCTATGGAGAAAAGGAGGTAACTTTAGACTCTTTAAGCGTAGGCGTGATTGATAGCTATCAATGCTCATAAATCTACATTCATAGAAAGACAGTCGAAAAAAAGCCCAGTCACAAAATGACTGGGCTTTCTAAATATGGTGGGCTGTCCGCGACTCGAACGCGGGACCAATTGATTAAAAGTCAACTGCTCTACCAACTGAGCTAACAACCCTGAAGAGTGTATAAAAAGCATTTGCTTTTTAACTCTGCAAAAGAAAATCCTACGTAACGAACTTTCTAAAAACTAAACATCTTAACGATGTCTTTTAAACTTATCTTTATTGGTCTACTACCGGATAGGGTAGAACGATTCATAAAGATCAAACTAAATATGGTGGGCTGTCCGCGACTCGAACGCGGGACCAATTGATTAAAAGTCAACTGCTCTACCAACTGAGCTAACAACCCTAACGTTTAAAGTGTTTGTATCCCTAAACGTGAGAGCACATTATATATATAATTAAGACAATTACAACCCCGTATTAGGAAAAAAGTGTAAATCTCTCGTAAAACTGCATATTTCTTTGATTTTTTATCATCATTTCGATATTTCATACTGAATACTTGGTCGAAATGCTTAGGTGTCTAGGTATTAATCCCGAGACAGTGCCTCTACAGGATCCAATTTGGCTGCATTGCGCGCGGGCAAGAAACCGAAAATAACACCAATCAGCGTCGAGCAGACAAAGGCGGCAATGATAGAGGTCGGTGAGTAAATGACTTTAAAGTTATCACCGCCAACACGATTGATCAGCTCACCAATAGCAAATGCTAAGCCAATGCCTAGCAAACCACCTAAAATACAAACCAAGATAGCTTCAATCAAAAACTGCTGCATGATGTCGTTTTGACGTGCCCCTACAGCCATACGTACACCAATCTCATTGGTGCGCTCGGTGACAGACACCAGCATGATGTTCATGACCCCAATACCACCAACTATCAGTGAAATGACAGCAACAGATGATATCAATAGCGTTAAAGCACCAGTTGTAGATTCGATCGTTTGACGAATAGAGTCTGAGTTGCGAATCTGAAAATCTTCTTCGCCATGACGATTTTGTATCAAGTCGGAGATCGCAGACTCGGCCACACTTGAAGAGATATCGTCACTTATGAGAGCCACAAACCTATCGATATTCGTACTGCCTCTAATCCGTGACATAACGGTAGTGTAGGGCATATATATAGTTGGTGTGGTTAAATCTGCACCAAAACCGCCATCATTCTCTTCCAGCACACCAATGACTCTACCAGGTACACTACCGATGAGTATCACCTCGCCAATAGGGTTATCAAGGTTTGGGAAAAAGGTTTGCTTGGCATTGCTATCAATAATGACATCTTGGCTACGCAAGCTGATGCTTTGTTCATCAAACCCTTGACCCAATGCCAATGTCTCACCAGTGACCTCTAAGTAGTCTTGACCGACTCCATTGACGGTAGACTCTTCTTGTACGCTGCGGTAACGAACGCTAGAGTTAGCGTTCACCTGAGGGCTAACGCTGATAATATAAGGCTGATTGCCCACCGCTTGTGCATCTTCAGGTGTCAGGTTGTCATCGTTGTAACGTCGTCTAGGGTCGCCTCTAGGATAGCCGTCGCTGACGGTAATGGTGTTGGTACCGAGCGAGCTGATATTAGCCAAAATCTGCTGCTGAGAGCCTTGACCTAAGCCTACAATAGACACGACAGCGGCAATACCAATAATGATACCTAACATGGTCAACAAGGTACGCATTTTATGCGCGCGCATGGCAAGCAAAGACATTTTAAACGCTTCAAGCAGCCGATCAACGAAGCTACCAAAGGCACTTTTACGATGCCCACCGAGGATAGAGGCAGGCTTTTTGTCTGTGTGCTTGTAATGCTCAGTTTGATAGTCGGCAATGATATAGCCATCTTTTAACTCAACAATACGTTCAGCTTGCGCCGCCAAGTTGGGATCATGAGTCACCATAATAATGGTATGACCTTGTGCTTTGAGGTCATGCAAGATCTTCATGACATCTTCACCGGACTTACTATCGAGCGCGCCAGTCGGCTCATCTGCCAAGATGACATCACCACCATTCATGAGCGCACGAGCGACTGAGACTCTTTGTTGTTGTCCGCCTGACAGCTGATTTGGCCGACTATTGACCTTATCTCCAAGTCCTAAATCAGTTAAGAGCTTTTCGGCACGGTCAATTCGAGTTTCTGTATCCATGCCAGCATATACGGCAGGAACCGCTACATTGTCTTTGGCACTAATGTCACCAAGCAGATGATAACGCTGAAAAATAAAACCAAAGTGTTCACGGCGTAGCTCAGCGAGCTCGTCAGCATCAAGCTTGCGTGCTGACTTCCCATATATTTTATAGTCGCCAGCCGTCGCCTGATCGAGACAGCCCAAGATATTCATCAAAGTCGACTTGCCAGAGCCAGACTGCCCAATGATTGCCACCATTTCGCCTTGATTGATAGTCAAGTCGATATCATGTAACACCCGAATCGTTTGCTCACCAGCTGCGAACTCACGAATGATGCCAGATAATTGCATGATGGGCTGGCCAGATGCCGATGAATTACTATGCTCTGGATTTGATGTAGTAGTAGAGCTATCGGCAGGCATGTATTGCTCTAAGTCTTGAGCCGTATCATCTTTAGGCAACGGTTTAGAAGCTGGAGGTATAGTCATAGCAGTGTCTTCAATCAAGTGTGGTGAGCGTCGTTATGAAAGGGCTGCCGCGCTCAAGCCCTCAACCGTCATATATAAAAAAGTTACATTCTTGGCGGACCACCAGATTTACGACTGCTTCCTGAGTTCTCACCACTGTCTTCACTGATGATGACTTCTTCGCCTTCTTTTAGACCACTTAATATTTGTGCGCTTACTCGGTTGTCGATACCGACTGTTACGGCTCGTTCTTCTACGCTGCCGTCATCTTTTAGCACGCGTACAAACTTGTTTGCTTTGACTTGTCCAGCCGTTTTGTTTTTAGCAGGACTTTCTTGTATGACAGCTGATGGTACCAATAAAGCATTTTTGGCTTGGTCGATAACAATATAGATCTGAGCGGTCATATCTATGCGAAAACGCCGATCAGTATTAGGCACTTCGATGTAGCCGACATAGTAGATAGCAGCATCTGTTGAGCTGGTATCACTAATCGTTTCGGGAGCAGGTTCAATGGCTTTTAATATGGCATCAAATTTTTGATCAGGATTGCCGATGACATTGAAATAAACCGGCATGTTTGCTTTGACATTAATGACATCAGCTTCAGAGATTTGGGCGTTGATTCTGACGGTAGACAAATCTGCCAAGGTCACAATAGTCGGTGCTGTTTGATTGGCATTGACAGTCGTGCCTTGCTCAGTGGTTACCGATACGACCGTACCTGATATTGGCGCGCGAATCGTCGTATAGCTAAGATCTTCTTTAGCCGTACTAACATTGGTCTGAGATTTTCGTAACGCGGCTCGTTGACTATTGACGTTGGCTGCGGCAGTGGCAATGGCCGCTCTCGCCGTATCGATAGCTGCTCGAGCATTCGCAACAGCAGCATTCGCGGTTTCCACGTTTGTCGCCTGAGTATCATATTCTTGCTGTGATATAGCATCAATAGCAACAAGACCCTGCAAACGTGAAAAGTCTGATTGCGCTTGTCTCAATTCTGATTGACGACTGGTAAGATCGGCTTGTGCGCTTTTTAGACCTGCTTGACGGCTTAGTACCTCAGCTTCGGCGCTTTCGATAGCAGCGACACTTTGCTCAAGGGTAGCTTGCTCGTTGCTTAGATTATTATTCTGAGTGACTTGATCAATTTGTGCGATTAAATCGCCTTGTTGTACTTGATCACCTACTTCAACATACAAACGAGTGACTTCGCCAGACACCTGTGCACCAACGTCGACCGTATTAAGCGCTTTAACCTTACCCGAGGCCATGACGTTGTTTTCAATATCGCCCATTTCAACGGTTGCCGTTAGGTAATTCGGAATCTCTTCTTTAGGTTTAAAAGTGTTATAAGCTAAGGCGATGAGTATCAGAACTACTAAGGCGATGATGCCCCATTTGATAGCAGGTTTTCTTTTTATTTTGGGCATAGGGCAATCCAATCACAGTAATAGCAAGTGTAGGTATAGTAGAGGCTTCATGTACAAAATGAAATGGGAATTAGTTTACGAAAGGTTAAGGTGTTTTTGATAGGAAAAATATGGACGCATCGTAGCCAGCAATGGATGCTTATATAATGTTGTATCGACGGTGTTTTTAAAGGGGCATAGAGCTGATGATGAAGAGTGGGATTGCAGAATGGACGATAGTGACTGTAAAACTGTAAAACTGTAAAACTGTAAAACCTGGTTAAAATATAATAAAAATTATCGCATGGTAAACAAGCGCTTACCTGCTAATTCAAGCGCGGCCTGCAATAACAACTCCCATGCTGGCTGTCGAACAAGCCCTTTAATCGCTTGATCACAACGATACAGCAGCGCAGGCCATTCAGCCGTTTGCGCTTTTGCTTGGCGGCGGCAGGCTTGTTGATATAATCCTTGCTTGCTACGCCAAATACCCAGTGCTTGCGGATCTTGGCCATCCATTAATTGTATGATTTGGCGCATGTCTTTGCTGATTGCCCACAGTACCAAGGTCGTCGGCTCATCAGTGGCTTTCAGCTGAAAAATGATTTTTGCCACTTGTGCGCTATTGCCTGTCAGCATCGCATCGGACAGATCAAAGACACTGAATTGGGCGTCGCTGACCAAGGCGGCTTGAAGATCCTTGATATCTAGTGCTACGTTTGGCGCGGTCGTTGTAGACTGATTACTGCCTTCGTGAGTTGAGTCATGACTACTAGCATCCAACTGCGGCGCAAATAAATAAGACAGCCGCCATAAGGTTTGATAAGCACTTAACAGGTGATGCTCGGTGTGCGACATGAGCAGTTGCCATGCTTCTTGTGACAGTCTGAGTCCAAACTGCTGGGCTTGAATCTGCAACAGCTGCTGACGTTGCTGTTCGTTGTATAAATTGCAATCAATGACGTGACCGTACTGGGCAAATGGCGCAAACCACTTGCTGCTTTGCGCTCGTTTGTCTTGTTTGGGCGTTAGCCATAATAGACTGTGACTGTGCGCCCCTGTTTGTGCTTCAACAGCAAAGCGCTCAAGCTCAGCGATAACGGATTTGTCTGGTTTATGATTGCCGGTCACGATCAGCGCGCTAGCATCATCAAATAGAGATTGACTGCCAAGCTCTGACAGTACTTCTTGCCAGCTCTTAACTGATATCAGTTCTATACGTTTAATCGCGTAATTTTGTGCACGCCAATGCGGACGCAAGGCGTCAATCAGCCACTGACTCAGTAAGGGCTCATCTCCATGTGCCAGCCACAAACCTGCTACCGCCACGGATGACTGTAGTAGTTTGGGATAGGCTTGTATAAAAGTATCTTGCATAGACTAATGAGGACACAGGTTTATGAGGATGGATGTGCAGAATGCCGTACGCTAAATATTAAGGGTTTGGTGCGTTTGGTACGATAACTGCCGTAGATGCTGACCCTGCTTGTGATGGTGTATTGGCGCTGGTAGGGGCGACTCTAGGCAGAGCAATGGCGACATACTGATCAGTGATACGGCGTGCCAAACTGTCATAGAGCCAGTCACGAACTTGGTCGCCTTGCTGGTCATCGGTACTGACCGATGCCTCATTATACTGATAGCTGCGCTCAACTTGGATGGGGTTGGTCAGCGTCACAACTTTGCCGTTTTGTAAGGCTTGGTAGCTGACATCTGCTGATATTACCAAACGAATTTCTGTCAAAACGCCGACCAACTCATAACGCTTAAAGCGTATATTATTGATGCTAATCGCGGCAATGGGTTCCGCTGTAGCGTTTTTATTGTTATTGGTGACATCAGCCGAGGTCATATTATCAGTCACCTCGACACCCAAGGCCTCTAGGCGTCGTGTCAATGGTAACTTTAGTGGGAAGGAGGTACGATTGTCTTCGATAATGACTGCTGTTTTAGCAACGTCAAATAGCATCGGCGTGTCATAACCTCGTAGCTGAAAGCCACAGCCGCTCAGCGCTGCTGTCGATCCAAGCACAGCAAACAGTGGCAAGCTTGTGAGTAATGCTGTCGCTAGCTTCTGTCCACTAGACTTTTTTGCCATATTGCATTGCCCACTTGGCTTACTTAATTTTGTTTGAAATGACTGCACAGCTCGATGCTTATACGACATAATCGCTATCCTTATGTTGATAAAAAGGCTTAAAACACTAAGTTTAAAAAGGTCTAGCCTGCAACCACGATATTGACCAGTTTATTCGGTACGACGATTTCTTTTTTGATTTCACCGGTCAAGAATTTTGCCACACTATCCATCGCGCGTGCTTGCGCTTTTAGTTGTTCAGGGTCGCTGTTCGGCGCGACATCCATCTTACCGCGCATTTTACCATTGACCTGTACCACCATCGTGATCATATCCTGTACTAGCGCACTTTCATCCACGGTTGGGTAGTTTAGGGTTAATGTATCGAGCCCTAACTGCTCAAGTAAATGCTCGCCTGCATGCGGCGCATAGACCGACAGCATAATAAGCAAATCAATCAGCGCTTCGTGCTGGACTTGTAGATCCTGTCCACTATCGGCTTTAAAGCTCGAAAGTTCGTTGGCAAGTTCCATGAGGCTTGAGACAGGCGTGTTTAGCGCCAGACGATCGCCCAAATCACTATCAATTTTGGCAATAGTTTCATGGGTCTTACGGCGTAAATTTTTCGCTTCTTTGCTTAAGTCTTTAGTGTTTATAGCTAATCCATGAAACGAATCAATTTCTAAGTTAGCATCAGCTAGTGTTTGGATATGCTCAGTAGCAATGCGCCATACTTTTTTAACGAAATTATAAGGACCTTTTAGCGCATCATCTGACCATTCTAGCGTTTGATCAGCAGGCGCAGTAAATAGGGTATAAAGGCGAACCGTATCAGCGCCGTACTTATCAATGGTGATTTGTGGGTCGACACCGTTGTTCTTTGACTTAGACATTTTTTCAATTTTGCCAATGGTCACTGGCTGACCATCTAACTTTAAGATGGCTTTAATCGGTTGACCACGTTCGTTGTAGTCAATATCGATGTCTTCTGCAAAATAATAGGTCGTGCTACCATCAGCATTGACACGGTAAAAAGTACCGGCAAGCACCATGCCTTGGGTCATAAGATTGGCAAATGGCTCATCGCCTGACACCAATGACTCATCGCGCATGAGCTTATGAAAGAAGCGTGCATACAGTAAATGCATGACCGCGTGCTCTACGCCGCCAACATATTGATCGACCGGCAGCCATTTATTGGCGGCAGACTTATTGACCATGTTTTGTGCATCATTTGGACTGGCAAAACGCGCATAGTACCAGCTCGACTCCACAAAGGTATCAAAGGTGTCGGTTTCGCGCTCAGCAGGATTGCCACATTTAGGGCAAGTGGTATTCACAAACTCTGGGATGTTTTTGAGTGGGTTACCGCGACCATCAGGGACGACGTCAGTCGGCAATACTACTGGCAAATCTTGCTCTTCAACAGGTACAGTGCCGCAATGTTCACAGTTGACCATTGGGATAGGGCAGCCCCAATAGCGCTGGCGAGAGACGCCCCAATCGCGCAAACGATATTGGATCTTTTTCTTCGCAAGTTCTTGTGGTTCAAGTTTGGCTAGCATCGCTTCAAACGCTTGCTCAAAGTCTAGACCGTCAAATTCACCTGAATTGATCAAAATGTTGCGCTCAGTATAGGCAAGATTTGGCTCAGAACCATCTGTTTTGGCTTCGGCGATAACAGACTCAGTATGACCATCAGGAGACTGGATAACTTGTTTGATAGGTAAGTCGTATTTAACGGCAAATTCATAATCGCGTTCGTCATGTGCCGGTACAGCCATGACTGCGCCAGAGCCGTAGCTCATCAGCACATAGTTGGCAACCCAAACAGGCACTTCTTCGCCAGTCAATGGATGCGTCACGGTGAGACCAGTGTCCATACCGATTTTTTCTGCTTTGGCTAGGTCTGCTTCCGCAACTGAGCCTTTTTTGCAAAGCGCACAAAACGCAGCAATCGTTTCATCGTGCTCAGCCGCATACTGCGCCAATGGATGCTCAGCGGCAACCGCTACATAAGTGACGCCCATCAAAGTGTCGGGACGGGTAGTAAAGACGTCTAAGCTATTGGCTTGGCCGGCAAGCTCATAAGGGAAGTGTACTTCCATACCCGCACTACGACCAATCCAGTTGCGCTGCATGGTCAGCACTTCAGATGGCCAGTGACCTTCTAATTGATCCAAGTCATCAAGCAGCTCGTCAGCATAATCGGTGATATTAAAGTAATACATCGGGATATCGCGTTTTTCGACCGCTGCACCACTACGCCAGCCTTTACCGTCGATAACTTGCTCGTTGGCTAAAACTGTATTATCGATCGGATCCCAATTGACCGTCGCCAGCTTCTTATAGACCAAGCCTTTTTTGTATAACTGTAAAAACAACCACTGCTCCCATTGATAATACTCAGGGCTACAAGTGGCAAATTCACGCGACCAGTCAATAGACAAACCAAGCAATTTCAGCTGCGCGCGCATGCTGTCAATATTAGCGAACGTCCATTTGGCAGGCGGCGTCTGATTGGCAATCGCGGCATTTTCAGCGGGCAAGCCAAAACCGTCCCAGCCCATTGGCTGCATAACTTCATAGCCTTTGAGGCGATAGTAACGGCTCAGCACATCTGAGATGGTATAGTTACGCACGTGACCCATGTGCAGCTTGCCACTTGGGTAAGGGAACATCGACAGCATATAGCGACTTGGCTTATCGCTAGGCTCGTTGCCCACTTCATAACGCTTATCCGTTGCCCATTTGGCTTGTTGCGCGGCTTCAATTAGCTGCGGCTGATAGTAGGTGCTGTCATTGGTATGATTAGTATTAGAAGGTTCTGCTGTCACGGCGTTGCTCATAGTCGGCTCGAAATTGGTTAATACGAATAAATTGGGTGAAATTTCACAATGCCATAGCATAGCGTAATTTGGCAAAAATTGCGACGATATGATGGTGCGCTTGCTCGATATGTTTGATGTTTTAAAAACTAACGATGGCTAAGTTTCCGCTCTCATGCTCGGTAGTGTTAGGTATAATAAAGACAATAATGATAATTGACTTGGAGCTTATATGACCATCACCATTTACGGTATCAAATCTTGTAGCACGATGAAAAAAGCTTTTACTAAGCTTGATGAGCTGAATGTAGGTTATGATTTTCATGATTATAAAAAACAAGGCATCGATAGAGAGAGCGTCCAGCGTTGGGTAGATGAGTTGGGCATCGATAAAGTACTCAACAAGCGCGGCACCACATGGCGCAAAATTACCGATGAGCAAAAGCAAGCTGCTGATGCCAGTGTGGACAATGCGATTGATTTGTTGGTGGAAAATACCAGTATGATTAAACGTCCGATTATAGAAGGTCAGATCGACGATAAAAATCAAGCTCAGCAAATACTGCTATGCGGTTTTGATACCACTGAATTTGAGGCAAATTTTCAATAAAAAGCTATCACTTTGGTAAATTATAAACTATGCTACTTATTAGTGGAATTAAGTTTGTTCGTTTGTAATAGTCAAGGATAAGATTATGAAAAATTTATTGTTAATGGCAGCATTGGCGGTGAGCCCTTTAATGGTTACAAGTGTCCAAGCAGCTGACTCGTCTACCAAAATTACCTTTGCAGATAACAGCTATTGCGGCAGTTTTACCGGTAATATTAAAAATGGTAAAGTGTTTCGTTTGTGGCTCATGCCAGATCAAAATCTGGTCATTCGCAATGTGGGTGACGATCGTATCAATGTTGCTTATGTCACGGGGCCAAATGGTCGCCTCGATGGTGACCGTTACGAAGATGAGACTTCCTATTTTACCGAGCGTAAAGGCAATCACCATATGAAAGTATACGGCAATAGTAGTCATAGCGCCGTAGAGTTCTGCGCTTATTAGGGTCTGTTTAGCGATCAGCAGTCCTAATATTTGAATGTTCAACAGACCCGAAACTCATTTGACTATGATTTGATTTGATTTCATAGCATTCAATCAATAAAGCCCGAACTTAGCATTGTCTAGGTTCGGGCTTCGTTTTTTATACATCTGATTTGGGCGGCTGGTTATTAGATCACCGTAGAATCTATCTCACGACTAATCAGCGTGCCGACACCTTCGTTGGTGAAAATCTCTAACAGCGTCGCATGAGGCACACGACCATCAACGATAACCGCACTTTTTACACCACTGCGCACCGCATTGAGCGCACATTGAATTTTCGGAATCATACCACCTGAGATAGTACCGTCTTCAATCAAGCTGTCCACTTTCTTTGGCGTTAGTCCGGTGACGACTTCACCGTCACGACCCAATACCCCTTTGATATTGGTCAATAGCATAAGCTTTTCTGCTTGCAAAAATTCAGCAACTTTACCCGCGACCAAATCGGCATTGATATTATAGGTATTGCCTTCGCTGTCGACCCCAAGCGGGGCAATCACAGGAATGAAATCAGAAGCAATTAGCATATTAATCACGTCTTTATTGACGCTGACCACATCACCGACAAACCCTAAATCGACAGGCACAGCGATACCATCTGCACCAATTTTTTCCATCATTAGTTTTTTGGCTAAGATTAAGTTGGCATCTTTACCCGTCAGACCAATCGCGCGGCCACCGTGCTTATTGATTAAGCTTACGATAGATTTATTGACGCTACCGCCCAATACCATCTCGACGATATCCATCGTACTTTTATCAGTCACTCGCATACCATCGATACGGTTGGACTGGCGACCGAGCTCTTTTAGTAGATTGTCTACCTGTGGACCACCGCCATGTACGACGACAGGGTGTATACCAACGGTTTTTAGCAAGACGATATCACGAGCAAATGAGCTCTCAAGCTCAGGATCGGTCATGGCGTTGCCACCGTATTTGACCACAATGAGCTTATCCACAAAGCGCTGGATATAAGGTAGTGCTGTGGTTAATACTTCAGCGGTATTTTTGGCTTCATCCAAATTAAGCGTCATGACAAGCTCCTAAAATTTAGTTCTAAAAGAGATGGGTTTAAAAAGCTGGTTTATTACGGATGACTATCGTTAGACAGGCTTATCTTAATTATTCTCAGATATGCTTGTCTTTATAATGATAAAAAACAATTTATACAAGGATTGGTAGCGAGATTTTATGTCAGCGGCTAGGCAATGATGATAATGAAACAAGGTAATTCAATCAAAGTCAGCTCAAAGAGCTATTCAGAGAGAAGTGCTGCAATCTGCTCTGCCAAGTGTTTATCAAATGGGCGACATAGCGCGACGAAGCGGGCTTGTATGTCTTTCAAATCTGTAAGGCTGTCACCAGCAAAGCGCACGGTCAAATGATGACTGGTGTTTGATTGGCGTAACACACCAAAACCATGGGCGAAATCTAAGCGCACGCCATCAATACAAGTCAGCTGCGTGCCGCTCGGTAATAACTGCTTTGCTTGTGCTAACGTTGTGTGCTTGACGCTCGATGATACACAAGTGCATTTTGATGAGACATAAGCCGCAGTCAAGGCGCTGTCGAGGTCGTCAGAAGGCGCGGCAACCAAACACTGCAAATAACAACAAAATTCTGCCAATTGCTGCACGATTGGGCACTGTACAGGCGCTCTATTGGGTAAAGGTAAATAATGATCTGCTGTACTAACCAACATCGGTAATTGATGGGTAATATCAGTCAAGCGAATAGGGCGTGACTGCTCAATCGGCTCACCCCATAAACCAACAGCAGCCGATGATTTGTCACGATGCGTCGCTGTATAGGCCAACCAATGTAGTAGGCGCAAGCCCGCATACATCGCATCATCATGAGCAGTAAAATAACCATCGTTAAAAATAAAGTGCCCAGACAGTTCGCCTGCGAATAAGATTTGACTGTCATCGGCCTGTAGCTGTTGACGCATTAAACTACTGCCAGTTTTACTCAGGATTGGTGTCGCTCCCAAGTCGCTTAAGAGAATAGGCAGATGGTGTGAGCATTTAATATCGAACAGCATTTGCGGGGATGCGGTATGAGTTTGCCATGTCTCTGGACGCTCGCTCATGGCGACTGAGGCGAGCAAATACAGCAAATGATCGGGCATGACTATTTTGCCACTGTTGTCGACGATCATCAGTCTATCGCCATCACCGTCGAATGCTAGACCAATATCAGCAGTATTAACGATGACATTTTGTTGCAACTCTGCCAATCGATTTGGCTCAGTAGGGTCAGGGTTACCCATGGGGAAATTACCATCAGGGGTGTCATTGATTATGATGACGCGCTGGCAAAAAGTGGTAAATAAGGGCAGGGCAATCCTGCTAGTGGCCCCATGCATACAATCAATAACGATGGTGAGATCAAGCTTTTTAAAGGTTCGTTTGTTACTAGCTGATAGGTTTTGCTCGGGATAAATACTGACAAATACCTCGGCAATGGCATCAATATAAGGCGTTGCCACAGTGTCAGTCGGCAAGCCAATGACCGATAGCACTGAAGTTGCCTGTTTGTCATTACTTTGGCTAGCACTTGGAAGCTTAAGGCTGTCACTATTACTATCGATCTGATTGTGGTGTTGGTTGCTATCAAACGCTATCAAATCTTGATAAAGCATTTGAATATCTTTAGCACTAGGAGAAGTATTACCGACCAGCCATTTAATACCTAAGATGCCTTTTGCAGAATGACTGGCGGTGACCATGATGCCATGACCAGCGTATTGCTCGGTCCAAAATGCCATCATCGGGGTCGTAATCAACCCTAAGTTAATCACTTGGAGGCCTTGCTTTTGTAGGATCGATGCCAACGACTGAGCCATACTGTCACTACCGCAGCGTACATCATAGCCGATGATGACCGTGGTTTCTTTCGGCTTTTGATGCGGTTTAACGTTGCTGTTAGAAATATGGCTATTAGCAATGGGGCTGTTAGAAATGGGTTTGCTACGTTGTTTCGCATTATGGTTTTTATAAAGTCGCACAAATGCGGCGCCCAAAGCCTGTATAAAATTCGGAGTAAAGTACTGCTCGTCGCCGCGAATATCGTAAGCACGAAATAAGGATTGCTGCGTCGCAAAAAACGGCATGGCTTTACTCTCCTTATCGTCGTGGTTGATATTGTCGTGATACATGCAAAATGGCTAGCCAGTGATTATCTATACAGATTGATCGTCTTAGTGACGACCCGAATGTCCAAACCCGCCAGCACCGCGTACGCTTTCGTCACTGAATTCTGCGACAACTTCAAACTCAGGACGGACAACAGGCACCACGATATATTGCGCCATACGTTCTGCTGGATTGAGCACAAAGTCGTCTCCACTGCGATTCCAAATACTAACCATCAGCTCACCTTGATAGTCCGCATCAATCAATCCGACCAAATTGCCCAAGACGATACCGTGCTTATGCCCAAGCCCTGAACGCGGCAAAATCATACCGGCATAGTTGGGGTCTTGAATATAAACAGCGAGACCAGTACCGATCAAATGCGTTGCGCCTGCTTTAATGGTCAAAGGCTCATCAATACAAGCACGTAAGTCGATACCTGCACTGCCATCGGTGGCGCGAGTAGGTAAAGAAAACGCTTTATCTTCAACGATTTTAGGGTTTAACACTTTTACTTGTACAGCTTGCATAACGCACTCACTTAACGATTTGATGGTTTTTAAATTATGATTTTGAACAAAAGTTATTCAAGATTTCTATGTAACAAGATCTCTATGTAAATAGCAGTTCTATATGTTGACTGGGTAATTATTGATTCAGTCACTTAATATTCAATTAAAGTATCAGCACACTCGCCAAGCCCAAGAATGACATAAAGCCGACGATATCGGTTACTGTGGTCAAAATAACGGAAGCAGATAACGCAGGGTCGATATTCATCCGCTTTAGCATCAGCGGTATACTGATACCTGAAACGTTAGCGGCGGTCATGTTAATCGCAATCGCAAAGCCAATCACGGCGCTGATTTTGATATCATCAAACCATAATTGGGCAATAAATGCCATGATTATCGCCCAAATGATACCGTTTATCGCACCAACCCACAGTTCTTTGTTTAGGAGCCAGACACGGTTAGAACCACCAATTTGACCCATTGCCATACCACGGATGACAACCGTGAGTGTCTGCGAGCCAGCGATACCGCCCATACTGGCGACCACTGGCATAAGTATCGCTAGTGCTACCACCTTTGCCAATACTTCCTCAAACTGTCCAATCACCGCTGCCGCTAAAAGCGCGGTACACAAGTTGATACCCAGCCAGATACTACGGCTTTTGGCACTGGTTAGGATGGGTGCAAACAACTCTTCATCTTGACTGACACCAGCGAGGTTTTTCATGGTGCTATCGACATCATCTTGGATGATTTCCATGATATCTTCGCCATTTAACTGACCAACCAATTCGCCATAACTGTTAATCACAGGCGCGAAACGAATGTCTTCTGAACGAAAAATCGCGGCGGCATCTTGAATGTCTAAACGATCATTGATCGTAATGGCTGTATCAATCAGCGCTGACACCAACGTGTTTTGCTCATGCTTAATCAAATCGACCAGACTCAGCAGTCCAAGTAATTGCTGGCTTTGATCGACGACCAGTAGCTCTTGGCTTTGGTCATCAAGCAAGTCGTCGTTTTCGCGTAGCCAATGCTGTACATCAGAAAGGTGGATGTCATCTCTTATCTGGATAATATCAGGATCCATGTAACTACCCACTTCCCAGTCGGCATAAGTATCCAGTTTATTAACTTGGACACGAGTTTCTTCATCCAGCGTTGCCATGACTGAGGTACGCACGCTCTCAGTAACGGTGTCCAAAATTTCTGAGATGTCTTGGGCGTCAAGGTCTTGGGTAAATAACGAGATTTCTTGAGAAGAGATATTCTCCATCAATGGCTGGCGCGTATCGTACTCTAGTTCTGCAAGCACTTCACCTTTGATGTTTTCTGGTACTTGCTCCCAGATTAGTAGACGGTTTTGAGTGGGAAAAGACTCGAGTAGGTTGGCAATTTCATATTCCGACTGCTTTTCTAAAAACTCAGTAATCGCCTCATAAGCTTTATCAGCAACCAAACCCTGCAAGTACAGCAGTTTATATTCGGCGCTATATTCAGCCGGATTATAATCTCCTGATAGCATAGAGGGTCGTTCCTGATTGGGCGTCTGGGTAGGCATAAGGGTTCCAATGTTTTTAGAAGATAGAAATGATATCGTCAAAGTATCTGTAAATGATTACAGCGTTAACTTTGTTTAATGTGCTAATTGATGACACGCCCTAATATTGCTTTGCAGCCATCAATAGTGCTAATGCTGCGGTTAGCGCTTACCCAGTAACGCTCGAATATTGGCCAAATATTCGTCAGCGACGGCTTCTGGGTCTTTGGTCGCCTTTTTCTTTTTCGCTTTGGCAGGCCAATCAATATGATCCTCAGGCAGCTCATCCAAAAATCTTGATTCTGAGGTGACGCGCATTTGTCCGCCAGCACGGCGCTGGGTCGCGAGCGTCAGTGTCAGCTCACGGCGTGCACGGGTAATGCCTACGTACATCAGACGGCGCTCTTCTTCGACCGTCTCGCTCATGATAGAGTTGCGATGCGGCAGCATTTCTTCCTCAAGCCCCATGATGTAAACAAAATCAAACTCCAGACCTTTTGCGGCATGCAAGGTCATCAAGTTAACTTTATTAGTGTTCTCTTCTTCTTGCTGCTGCTCAAGCATATCGAGCAAAACCAGCTTACGGATAATGGTATCAATCGTCCGATCTTCATCTTCTTCAGCACGATTGATTAACGACTGAATACTGGTATAAAGCATATCAATATTATCGATACGGTTCTTTTCTTGTTGTGGCGTTTTGGCATCGCTACGGACAAAGTCAATATAACCGGTCTCATCAATCATCTGGCGCACGATTGGCACGGGGTCAGGATGTTGATCCAACTCGCGGGTATAATGCTCGATGAATTCACCAAACTCTTTTATGGTGCCATAAGCCTTCGATGGCAATACGTGAGCAAGACCAGCGTGCGTGCAAGAGGCCAATAATGAGATGCTATGCTCTTGCGAAAACAAACCAAGCTTTTCGAGGGTCGCAGGTCCCATGCCGCGCTTAGGCGTATTGATAATACGCAAAAACGCGCTGTCGTCTTCGGGGTTCAAAATCAGACGCAGATAGCCCATGATGTCTTTGATTTCACTACGCGCAAAGAAAGACTGACCGCCGGACAACTTATAAGGCACTTGCAGTTGACGCAATTGCGCTTCCAACATGCGCGCCTGAAAGTTACTGCGATAAAGAACCGCGTACTGCTCCCACTCATTACCAAAACGTAGCTTATGCGTGACAATCTCTTTCGCCACGCGCTCGGATTCGTCGTCATCATTACGACAGTTGATAATGCGGATTTTTTCGCCTTGACCTTTGTCTGACCACAGTTTCTTTTCGAATAAATGCTCGTTATTCATAATAACGGCGTTAGCAGAGGTCAAAATACGCGTGGTCGAGCGATAGTTTTGCTCTAGCATGACGATTTTTAGTTTCGGAAAGTCTTCTTTGAGCAGCGCCATGTTTTCAGGCTTAGCACCGCGCCATGCATAGATAGATTGGTCATCGTCACCCACGACGGTAAAGCGTCCTTGCGGTCCGACCAGATATTTAATCATTTCATACTGCGCAGTATTGGTGTCTTGATACTCATCGACCAATAGATAGCGAATGCGATTTTGCCATTTATCACGCAGCTCTCTGTTTTCACGCAATATTTTGGTGGGCAGTACAATCAAATCATCGAAATCGACGGCATTATAAGCGCGCAAATTACGCTCATAAAGCGCATACAAGGTCGCAAAAATCATATCTTCTGGATCGTCTAAGGTTTCCATCGCCTTGTCAGGTTCAATCAGATCGTTTTTCCAATCAGAAATCATTTTAATGGCTTTACCAACCAGCTCGCGACTTTCAGCGCCACTCAAATTGTCACGCATCATCAGCTCCATCAGCAAACGCTTACTATCGTCGCTGTCCATGATGGAGAAGTTGCCTTTTAGCGGCGTATGAATCAGCTCATAGCGTAAAAACTGCAAGCCAAACTGGTGAAAAGTTGACACGGTCAGTCCGCGCATTTTTTCACTTGGTAGCAGCTTGCTCACCCGCGCTTTCATCTCACGTGCCGCTTTATTGGTAAAGGTTACCGCCGTGATGCGCTCAGCTGGCATGTTGCATTCTTCGATCAGGTAGGCAATCTTACGCGTAATCACTGAGGTCTTACCGGATCCGGCACCTGCTAGTACGAGTAATGGACCAGATACGTAGAGCATCGCTTCTTGTTGTTTGGGATTAAGTTGACTCATAACGTGACCTGTAAGACAAAAGCAAAAAAGAGGGTAGAGCTGATAGTATCGTGGCTAAACGAACGCGGCGTGTATGATTAAAGTCGATATCGTGGCGATATTTTTAATCAAATTAATCAGGCAATTAAAGTAATAGAGTGTGCTATTTATTGAAAATGTGCCATTAAAATTGGCTGGGCCATTATAAAGCAAAAACCATAACTTTGGGTAAGGAGTTGGCTGATGACAATGGCATGATAAAGCATGCAATATTTAGCAGCAACGCTACTGATGACGGTTGGTAATAAAAAGTAAGGATTTGGTGTTAATATAAGGTAACGTCTATATCATAATTTATAGATAAAAAAATATGTTTTTTTTGCTTATAAAGTGACCGTCCAATGCAGTTAAAAACTAGCTTTTGAACCATGATATGCGTATAGTACGTAAATAATTTATGCCAGTTGTCACGTCACTATTGACCACGTGTAATGAGCTATTAAATCAATTAAATAAAACATCAAATATGATATTGATTTAATACGTTGATCTTACGTTGTTAGAAGATGCGTTAGGCGACCAGCTTTCTCCGCGCGCGTATCGGGATTCTACAGTTGGGCACGTCTGACACCGTCGTCAATAAGCTTGATAATTGGTTATTACCAGCACAGTACCTATAATCATCATCGAATTACTGATAAAAAGTGACTCGATGACAGTTACTTTGTGTTTTCGTCTGCGTTACGCCTGTCGCAAAATTGCCTTAATGGGTGTATCTGCGCTGCGCTTGACACTCGATTGGGTGAGGAGCACGTATTATCATGTCTGCTTTTAATTGGTCAGCAGTTGCGTTTATTTTAGCCGCTATTGGGCTAGTTGTTTTTATGCTGGTCGTTCCGCGCTTGCTTGGCGGTCGCTCTCAGGGCTCACAAAAAGAAGAAGTATTTGAAGCGGGTGTTGTCGGATCTGGCAACGCCCGTATTCGTTTGTCTGCCAAATTCTACTTGGTCGCCATCTTCTTCGTCATCTTTGACTTAGAGGCGTTGTACTTATACGCCTATGCGGTCTCCGTTCGTGAAACCGGCTGGGCTGGGTTTATTGCGGCGGCAACCTTCATCATTGATTTGTTAATCGGTCTGGTATACGCTTTAAGTTTAGGGGCGCTAAACTGGGCGCCTGCTGACAAACTGCGTAAAAAAGCACGTCTCTATGCTGCGCCTGCGCCCTTTAATTGGGCGGACATCACCAAGTTTGATGGTGTCGATGAGCTGATGGTCGACCCGACGGGTAAGATACCAGCGCAGTCTTCAGGACAGATTAACGTCTCTAACAATATTGAGACCAATCGCCGTCATTTACAGAACATCGATCATATTAATACCACGGGTAACGTTACTTCTGTGGACTTTGCGACGTCTGCACAGCCAGACAAAGCGGGGCGTTAATGCCAGCTGTTGATCTTAGCTTATAGCGTTCGTAAAAAAGATGAGCAGCCAGATATAAAAACGTTTGTTTATATTGATGATCGTTGATGATTAGCCACTTATTAATAATAGAAGTTATGGCGCTAGTGCTGGCAAGATGATTGCCCTGCTGAGCCTAATATAAAGGTTGTATGTTATGAAATACACATTAACAAAAGCCAACCCTGATGCAGATGTCTATCCTGCACAGACCAGTCAAACGGTCAACGATCCTATCGAAGACGAAGTCAATAAAAACGTCTTTATGGGTCGCCTAGAAGACCTCGTTCACTCGACTGCAAACTGGGGGCGTAAGCACTCACTGTGGCCATTTAACTTTGGTACCTCTTGCTGTTATGTTGAGTATGCCACTACTCTGACGGCGGTTCATGATTTGTCACGCTTTGGGGCAGAAGTTATTCGCGCCTCACCGCGTCAGGCAGATGTAATGATCGTCGCTGGTACTTGCTTTGTCAAAATGGCACCCGTTATTCAGCGTCTTTATGAGCAAATGCTTGAGCCAAAATGGGTCATCTCGATGGGCGCTTGTGCCAACTCAGGCGGCATGTATGATATCTATTCGGTCGTGCAAGGCGTGGATAAAATCATTCCTGTCGATGTCTATGTACCGGGTTGCCCGCCGCGTCCAGAAGCGCTAATTCAAGGCTTGATGCTGCTACAAGAGTCTATTACCAAAGAGCGTCGTCCGCTGGGCATTCATGTCAATGAGCAGGGTATCTACAAGCCACAAATGACCCCTGAGCGCGACCGTAAGCAAGCCGACCGTATCGCTGTTAAAAACTTGCGTAGCCCAGACAGTATCTAGATTCTAGATAGCATTTAGATTCACAGTAACAACCTCAACGTTTTATACGCTCATCACAGTGTAGTTATGATGAATCAGTTATGATTAATGAAGGAATACATCATTCATGGTCACGGTAGTCGAAAACATAGATCCTAAGATTAAGCCTGTTCCAGCCGTTATCAAAGAGCTAGAGCACAAATATGCCGGTAAGTTCGTGGTGCAGCACACTGTTGATGAGATTCCAACGGTTTGGGTAGCGCGTGCTGATTTGCTGGATATTCTCTTATTCCTACGTAAATTGCCTAAACCTTACGTCATGCTATTTGACTTGTCAGCGATAGATGAGCGCTTGCGCCAACATCGCCAAGGCATGCCTGACAGTGACTTTACGGTGTTTTATCACTTAATGTCGTTTGAGCGTAACAGTGATGTCCGTATCAAGGTCGCGCTGAGCGAAGACGACGTCAATGTACCGAGCGCTACGCAGATTTGGCCAAATGCCAACTGGTACGAGCGCGAAGTGTGGGACATGTTCGGTATTGTCTTTACGGGACATCCGCATTTGACCCGTATTTTATTGCCAAAATATTGGGAAGGTCACCCACTGCGCAAAGAGTATCATGCGCGGGCGACTGAATTTACCCCGTATTTCTTGAATACCGCTAAGCAGCAATACGAGCAGGAGAACTTGCGTTTTGTCCCAGAAGAATGGGGCATGAAGCGTTCAGGTCGTGATGAAGACTTTATGTTCTTGAACATCGGTCCTAACCATCCCTCTGCTCACGGTGCCTTCCGTTTAGTACTACAGCTTGATGGTGAAGAAGTCGTTGATTGTATCCCCGATATCGGTTATCACCATCGCGGTGCAGAAAAGATGGCGGAGCGTCAAACGTGGCACTCATACATTCCTTATACCGACCGTATTGATTATCTCGGCGGTGTGATGAACGAGCTACCGTACATTATGTCGGTCGAAAAGCTGGCTGGAATTACGATTCCACCGCGCGCTGAAACCATCCGCGTGATGATGAGTGAGTTTTTCCGTATTACCAACAACTTACTATTCGTCGGTACTTTCATTCAGGATGCGGGTGGTATGACCCCTGTGTTCTATATGTTTACCGATCGCCAAAAAGCCTATGACGTCATCGAAGCGGTGACTGGCTATCGTATGCATCCCGCTTGGTTCCGTATTGGCGGTACTGCTGCTGATTTGCCACGTGGCTGGCAGCGTCTGGTTCGTGAGTTCCTAGATTGGATGCCAAAACGCTTGGACGAGTATGTCAAAGCGGCATTACAAAACAGTGTGCTCAAAGGCCGTACTCAAGGTGTTGCACAATATAATGCCAAGCAAGCATTGGCTTGGGGCGTCACTGGCGCTGGTCTACGTGCCACTGGTGTGGATTTTGATCTACGCAAAGCACGTCCCTATATGGGCTATGAAAACTACGACTTTGAGATACCAGTTGGCTACAACGGCGATGCTTATGATCGCTGTATGGTAAAAGTCGAAGAGATGCGTCAGTCATTACGTATCATCCGTCAGTGTATGGATAACATGCCACAAGGTCCATATAAGGCAGACCACCCATTAGCTGTGCCACCACCAAAAGACCGTACGCTAAACGATATTGAGACCTTAATTAATCACTTTATCTCCGTATCTTGGGGTCCTGTGATGCCAGCTGGCGAATGTACGACGATTGTAGAAGCGACTAAAGGTCTGAATAGTTATTACATTACCTCAGATAAGGCGACGATGAGCTATCGTACCCGTATTCGTACACCGACATTTGCGCATTTACAGCAAATGCCATCAGTCATTAATGGTTCGCTGGTATCTGATGCCATTATGTATTTGGCATCGATTGATATTGTGATGGCGGATTGTGATCGCTAGTGCTTTGCTCAAAGAATAGTGCTTTGCTCAAAGAATTATAGTTTTGAAAAAAGATAAGTTAATCAATATATTACTGCCAAATGGCACACCAAAATGCTGTAATATTTCAGTGCAATGATAGTCAGTGTTTAGACAGTCAATGTAGTGTGATAAAGCGTGATGAGTGAGGAAAGATAGAAGATTATGAAAATTGTTTCCGACAAAATGCCAAAAGTAGATGTGGCAAGTATCCTTACTGCTGAGGAAATTGCTGCCATTCATGAGTTTATGCATCATTATCCGCAGGCGCGTGCCGCCTCGCTAGATGCGCTGAAAATTGTGCAAAAGCGCAACGGCTGGGTCGATGATGCGCAAGTGAATGCTATCGCTAATATCTTAGATATTCCGATGTCAGATATGGACGGCGTTGCCACGTTTTTCAACCGTATCTATCGTCAGCCTGTCGGTCGCCACGTGATTCTTATTTGTGATTCAGTGGCTTGTTATTTGACAGGTTATGAGGTGTTATCGGCTGAAATCAGATCGCAACTAAACATTGAGTATGGTCAGACGACCACTGATGGTCGTTTTACGCTATTACCGATTTGCTGCTTAGGTAACTGTGATAAAGGGCCTGCGGTGCTGATAGACGAAGACACTTATGGCCCTGTCCAGCCCTCCGAGGTCGCGCAATTATTGGAGCTATACGCATGAGTTTAACGATTTCAGAGCAAATTGCTCGTCGCGGTCAAGGCCAAGCACCAAGCCAGCTAAATGCACAGCGTGTTCCAATCTACGGTGATAAAGAGACAGCTACCAGCGAAACCAAGCCTTTGACTTGGCGTTTGGCGCATCATGATGCCGTGCTTGATTTATCCACTTATGAATCTCTAAAAGGCTTTACTGGTTTAAAAGAAGCCTTATCTAAGTCGCCCAAAGCAGTCGGTGATATGATTAAAGCTGCCAACGTCAGAGGTCGCGGTGGTGCGGGCTTTAACGCTGGTTTGAAGTGGACATTCATGTCGCCACCAGATGGTTTGCCGCGCTATCTCATCTGTAATGCTGATGAGATGGAGCCAGGTACCTTTAAAGACCGTCTATTAATGGAGCGTCTACCACTTCAGCTTATCGAAGGTATGTTGATTACTGCGCATGCTATCGGTGCAACTGACGGTTATATATTTATCCGCGGTGAGTACATTTTAGCTGCTCAGCGCTTGGTTACTGCTATCGAAGAATGCTTGGCCAATAATCTAATGGGCGATAATATTCTAGGCTCAGACTTTAGCTTTAATCTGCATGTACATACTGGCGCTGGTCGTTATATTTGTGGTGAAGAAACCGCATTGATTAACTGCTTAGAAGGTCGCCGTGCTAACCCGCGTACCAAACCACCTTTCCCGCAAATCTCTGGTGCATGGGGCAGACCAACGGTTGTCAACAACGTTGAGACCTTGTGCAATATGCCTGCGATTCTAAATCATGGCGTCGAATGGTATCAGTCGTTGTCTGACGTTAAAGGCAAAAGTAAAACGCCAGGCACAAAACTGTTTGGTTGTTCAGGCTTGGTCAATGACCCCGGTTTGTGGGAGCTACCATTTGGTTATACCGCTCGTGAAATCATCGAAGATTTGGCGGGTGGTATGAAAGACGGCAAAAAGCTTAAAGCATGGTTGCCGGGCGGCGCATCGACTGACTTTTTGACCGCTGATCATTTAGATGTGGTTGTAGACTTTGACACCATTCAAGAAGCGGGTAGCCGTATGGGTACGGGGCTGATTATGGTCGTCGACGAAGCGCAAGATATGGTGCCACTATTACGTAATCTCGAGATTTTCTTTCAGCGCGAATCCTGCGGTTGGTGTACGCCATGCCGTGATGGCCTACCGTGGGGCGTTAAACTGCTTACCGCTATCAATGATGGTGAAGGGCAAGTGGGCGATGTCGAAAAACTAGAAGGCCTGACGCGTGACTTATGGATTGGTAAAACATTCTGTGCGCATGCACCGGGCGCGATGGAACCACTGATGAGTGCGATTAAATATTTCCGTCCTGAATTTGATCAAAAAATCGCGCAGGCGGTTGGTGTCGATGTCATTGATGCGGCAGCCAATCAACAGCCAGAAGTGAAATAAGGAGAGCGGCATGGCAGTCATACATATTGATGGAACCACTGTCGAAGTAGATAGCGCAGATAACTTGCTACAAGCCTGCTTATCACTCGGCATTGATGTGCCGTATTTTTGTTATCATCCAGCCCTTGGCTCAGTAGGCTCGTGCCGTCAGTGCGCGGTCAAGCAATTCCAAAACAAAGAAGACATGGAAGCAGGTCGCGGTCGTCTCGTGATGTCATGTATGGTCGCTCCTGGCGATGACATGTACATCTCAGTCACTGACGACGAAGCCAAAGCATTTCGCAAGTCGATGGTTGAGTTACTCATGACTAACCATCCACATGACTGTCCAACCTGTGAAGAGGGCGGCCATTGTCATTTGCAAGACATGACCTATATGTCAGGTCATAGTCGTCGTCGTTATCGCTTTACCAAACGCACGCACCATAACCAAGAACTTGGTCCATTCATCGCGCATGAGATGAACCGTTGTATCGCTTGCTATCGCTGTGTACGATTTTATAAAGACTACGCGGGCGGCGAAGATTTGGGCGTTTATGGCTCAAATAATCGTGTCTACTTTGGTCGTGATAAAGATGGTCAGTTTGAAAGCGAGTTTTCAGGCAACTTAACGGAAGTCTGCCCAACAGGCGTCTTCACCGATAAAACACATTCAGAGCGTTACAACCGTAAATGGGACATGCAGTATGCGCCTAGCATCTGTCATGGCTGCTCGGCTGGTTGTAATATCTCACCGGGCGAGCGATATGGTGAATTGCGCCGTATCGAAAACCGCTATAACGGTGAAGTAAACCGCTATTTCTTATGTGACCGTGGTCGCTTTGGTTATGGCTATGTCAATCGTGACGATCGCCCAACGCAAGCGCTTGAACGTATCAATGACAAGCATGTCAAAATCAATATCGACTACGCACTTGATGAAACCATCAAACGTATCAAAGATAAAAAAGTCATCGGGATTGGCTCACCACGTGCCAGTCTAGAGACTAACTTTGCGCTAAAAAATCTGGTTGGGTTTGATAACTTCTCAACAGGTTTGAACCATCAGCAGCAAGCATTGGTCAATAAATGCATCGAAGTATTAAGTACTGACGGCATTTATAACCCAAGTATGACGGACATTGAAAGCTATGATGCGGTATTGGTGTTGGGTGAAGATATCACTCAAACTTCATCACGTGTCGCGCTGTCAGTACGTCAAGCGGCAAAAAATGAAGGCTTGAAAATGGCAGCGGCGCTACAAACACAGCCGTGGCTTGCAGAACCAGTTAAACGTATTGCTCAAGATGCGCTAAGCCCAGTCTATGTCATTGATGTAACGCAAACTAAGCTAGAAGACATCAGTAAAGTGAGTGTGGTGGCGACACCTGAAGACATTACTAAACTTGGCTTTAAAGTGGCTGATGAGATTGCAAGCTTCGCTGATGATTTAGCAGAAATAGCAGATCCACAAGCGGCTGATGCCAGTACTGAGACTGACGGTATGCAAGCGTTGGCTCAGCAGATTGCTTATGATTTGATTCAAGCAGACAAGCCACTGGTTATCTCGGGTAGTAGTTTGTCATCTACCGCATTGATAGAAGCAGCTGCACAGATTACTCAGGCATTAACGCAAAAACGCTCGGCAATCAAAGCGACTGAACAGCATCAAGTTGAGACGCATAACGCCAAAGTAAATGCGGCAACGCAACAAGCACAAACAGATCAGCCTGAAGAAGACCAAGAGCTATCAGCCAAACCAAATAAGCCTGAAACGGGTGTAAATACAGAAGTGCAGGACGATATAGAGCGTGAGCCTGCCGAACCGCTCGAATTGAAAGAAGTGAACAACAAATATCAGGCACAAGCAGGTATCTACTTAACGGTTACCGATGCTAATAGCATGGGTGTGTGCATGCTCGGCGGACAATCAGTCGAAGAGCTGCTAGCCACTGATTTTGATGTGGTTATTGTCGCTGAAAATCAGCTGACTGATGCCATCGATGCCAATAAATTGACGCAGTTATTATCTGATAAAACCGTCATTGCATTGGATCATCAGCTACTTGATTGGCATAAAGATGTGGATATCGTATTGCCAGCAGCAAGCTTTGCTGAAGCGGATGGTACGCTGATATCGGCTGAAGGCCGTGCACAGCGCTTCTTCCAAGTTTATGATAACGAATACTACCATCCGATGAGTAGCATCAAAGAAGGCTGGCGCTGGTTGCATGCAGTGCATAGCAGCATTGAAGGTCGCGATGTCGACTGGACGCAACTGGATGACGTCATCAATGCATTGATTGCCACGCATCCTAAACTGGCTGGTATCAAAGGCGCTGCGCCTGATGCTGACTACCGTATGACGGGTCTTAAAATTGCCCGTCAGCCACGTCGTTACTCAGGCCGTACCGCTATGCGTGCACCGATATCCGTCCATGAGCCAATGCAGCCAAAAGATTTGGATACTGGCTTAACCTTCTCAATGGAAGGTTATAGCGGCAAACAAACACCAAGCTCGATGATTCCTTTTGCCAATGCGGCAGGGTGGAACTCACCGCAAGCATGGAACAAATACCAAGACAAAGTCGGCGGTCATCTGAAAAATGGCGATCCAGGTGTACGCTTATTTGATCAGCTAGCACGTTTAGAAACACGTCAATATGTTGCGCCAGAAGCGATGTCTGCGACGACGACTGATATGCAGCAAGGCCAAGCCAAATTAGTGCCTATCTATAATATCTACGCCAGTTCAATGATGGCCTCACGTAGTCCAATCGTCGCAGAGCAACTGCCTGTTGCCGCATGGCGTATCGGTATGGATGATGCCAATGACTGGAATATTGCTGCTGGTGATTATTTGGCAATTGAGATTGATAAACAACAAATCACCTTGCCAGTACAAATAGTCGGTTATTTAGCAGAAGGTTGTATCGGTTACCCAGTCGGGCAGGTGAGCATCATTCACCCATCGATGCCAGCGTCGGTACGTAAAGTTGATGCGCCAGTGACCATGATGGGTAGTATGGCTGATGATAGGTCTTTGATAAATAATGATGCTGGAAACGGCATGAACGATAATAGTGCCGCGCAAATGAATACAGCGCCGACCATCACACAGGAGGTGTAATATGCAAGTTACCCGTATTATCCCTGATGTGCCAAGCTTTTTGGCGAGTAGCATGAGCTTTGATGCTTGGTCTATTCTTTTTTTGGTCAGCCAATCGCTGGTCATCTTTTTGGTAGTGGTCATCGTTGCCGCTATGATGATTGTCTATGAGCGCCGTATGTTGGCTTTGTGGCAAGATCGTTACGGTCCAAACCGAGTTGGGCCTTTTGGCTCATTGCAGCTGGTCGCAGATATGCTCAAAATCTTCTTTAAAGAAGATTGGACGCCAAATTTCACCGATAAGTTTATGTTTACGTTGGCACCTGCGGTCGCAATGTTTACCGCATTGGCCTCGTTTGCCATTATTCCTATCTCACCAACACTTGGTGTGGCTGATTGGGATATTGGTATTCTGTTCTTCTTTGCCATGGCCGGTATTGCTGTCTATGCAGTGATGTTCGGTGGTTGGGCATCTGCTAACAAATTCTCGTTATTGGGTGGCTTACGTTCAGCGGCGCAAACGATTAGTTATGAAGTCTTCTTAGGTTTGTCGTTGATGGGCGTCGTCGCTTTGACCGGTTCTTTTAATTTACGTGAGATTGTCGAATCACAAATTGACGGCTGGTATATCATTCCGCAGTTTTTTGGATTTTTGACCTTTGTGGTCGCTGGTGTGGCTGTGACTCATAGGCATCCATTTGATCAACCAGAAGCAGAGCAAGAGCTTGCCGAAGGCTATCATGTCGAATATTCTGGCATGAAATTCGGGATGTTCTTTATTGGGGAATACGTCAACGTCGTGCTGATTTCGGCATTAATGACTTGTCTGTTCTTTGGTGGTTGGCTTGCCCCTTTTAATTTAGATATTCCATTTATTCCACCAGCTTTTTGGTTCATGATTAAGACGCTGTTCTTTATGACCATGTTTATTTTGGCTCGAGGCTCACTCATGCGTCCGCGCTATGATCAGGTGATGAACTTTGGCTGGAAAGTCTGCCTGCCAGTAACGTTGATTAATTTATTAGTTACTGCCGCAGTTATTTTGATCTTTTCGCCAACGTTGTAATCATTACTAGCCATCATTGATGAACTAGGGTAAAGCTGATAAGGATAATAATCCCATGTTTACTAGCATAAAAAAGATCGTCATTGGCCTATTTACCATTGTCCGCAGCATGTGGATGGTCAATAGCCATGCGATTAGACCGCGTGACACCATTCTTTATCCTGAAGAGCCGGTACCTGTACCACCGCGCTTTCGTGGACGTATCATATTGTCTCGCGACCCTGATGGTGATGAGCGCTGCGTTGCTTGTAATTTATGCGCCGTGGCATGTCCGGTCGGCTGTATCTCATTACAGAAAGCGGAACGTGAAGATGGACGCTGGTATCCGGAGTTTTTCCGAATTAACTTCTCGCGCTGTATCTTTTGCGGCCTATGTGAAGAAGCCTGTCCGACAACAGCGATTCAAATGACGCCCGATTTTGAGCTGGGTGAATATAAGCGCCAAGATTTGGTCTATGAAAAAGAGCATTTGCTCATTTCAGGACCAGGTAAGTATCCCGATTATAACTATTATCGTGTGACGGGTATGGCAGTCGCGGACAAACCGAAAGGCGCGGCACAAAACGAAGCTGCACCGATTGATCTAAGGAGCTTGCTGCCATGATGAATATTTTGAATAGTCCTGAATTGGCAGGATTTTATGCACTTGCTGCCGTGGCTATCTTTGCCAGTCTACGAGTAGTCACCCATGCCAATCCGGTACATGCAATTTTGTCGATGATTGTGTCTTTACTAGCAGTCGCTGGCATATTTTTCGTACTCGGTGCGCCATTTGCTGGTGCGCTAGAGATTGTCGTATACGCTGGGGCAATTTTGGTGCTTTTCGTTTTTGTCATCATGATGCTCAACTTGGGCATGCGTAATGATGAGCGTGAAGAGCGCTGGCTTGATGCGGGCACTTGGGCCGTACCGACAGGATTGACCATTATTATCGCGGTTGTGCTCTATGCGATGATTGGTCTCAATCACGATGAAGCTGCTGTTATTGGCGGGGTCAGTGTTTCCTCTAAAGCGGTAGGTACTGCATTATTTAGCAAATATATTATGTTGGTAGAAATCGCTGCTTTACTATTACTAGCGGCGCTAGTGGCTGCTTATCATGTGGGTAAAGAGTCATCTGATGATGAAATTGTCGGTAATGACAGTCAAGACTTTAAGCCCAGTGTGGGCAGTATCCAGCAATACGATAACGAAAGCACTCATACAGAATATGATGCGGTAAAAATGGCTAAACCCTACGAATATAAAGATGTCGATCCGCATGACTACGTTGGTAAGAAGGTAAGTATGCAAGTGGGTATGAAAAAAGTCACGCGCAAGGAGTCAGACTGATGGTACTAGCAGCAAGCGTGGCACAAGATGTGTCGAACGTGCCGTTTGCCCATGAGGTAGCAGGCTTAGTACAGCCCGCTGCCGCGGCGCAAAATGTACTGGGTATGATACCCATGAGCCATGGACTGATTTTGGCGGGTATTTTATTCGCCATTGGTCTGTGCGGTGTCATGGTACGGCGTAACTTTTTATTTATGCTAATGAGCCTTGAGATCATGATGAATGCGGCAGCATTAGCATTTGTGGTTGCAGGCAGTCGCTGGGTCGATCCAGATGGACAAATTATGTTTATCTTTATTTTGACGTTGGCCGCCGCTGAAGCCTCTATTGGTCTGGCAATATTATTGCGTTTTTATCATCAGCGTGGGCATCTCGATGTCGATAGCGCCAATGAGATGAAAGGATGATGTCATGAGTTTATTACCATTAACCTTTATATTCCCGCTCGTTGGCTTTTTAATTTTAGCCTTTATGCGTGACAAATTATCAGAGCAAGTGGCCGCGATGGTTGGTGTTGGCAGTATGCTGCTATCAGCACTATGCACATTGGTGGTCAGCTATACCTTTTTAACCAGCAATCCAGCAGGTACGGTCGTTGAGATTCCGCTATGGACATGGTTCCAAGTGGGAGACTTTGCACCAAACTTTGGCTTGAGCTTTGACGGTTTGGCATTGACGATGACGGGTGTTATTACCGGCATTGGCTTTTTAATTCATCTGTTTGCCGCTTGGTATATGAAAGGCGACACTGGCTTTGCCCGTTTCTTTAGCTATATGAACTTGTTCGTCGCCAGCATGCTATTGCTGGTATTGGCGGACAATTTATTTTTGCTTTATCTCGGTTGGGAAGGCGTCGGTATCTGTTCTTACCTTTTGATTGGTTTTTATTATCATGATAGAGCCAATGGTCGCGCAGCGATGAAAGCCTTTACGGTCACGCGTGTTGGCGATGTGTTCTTAGCGTTTGGTTTGTTTTTATTGTTCCGTGAATTTGGCACGCTTAATATTCAAGAGATTATTACGCGCGCGCCAGAAGTCTTTGACATCAATAATCCAACGATGATGCTAACCACCATGATGTTGGTCGGCGGCGCGATGGGTAAATCAGCCCAGTTGCCATTACATACTTGGCTTGCTGATGCGATGGCAGGTCCGACACCAGTATCAGCGCTGATTCATGCGGCAACGATGGTCACGGCAGGCGTTTATTTGATCGCCCGCCTACATCCATTGTTTGAGCTCACTCCTGGTATCTTATTGTATTGGGTTGGCGGTGTAGGGGCATTGACGTTAGTCGTTGCTGGATTCTGTGCACTGGCGCAAACTGATATTAAACGTATCCTTGCCTATTCAACCATGAGCCAAATTGGCTATATGTTCCTAGCGCTCGGCGTGGGTGCTTGGCAAGGTGCGATCTTCCATTTGATGACGCATGCTTTCTTTAAAGCCTTGTTATTCTTGTCATCAGGTGCGGTCATTCTTGCAGTACACCATGAGCAAAACATCTTTAAGATGGGCGGCTTACGTAAAAAGATACCGTTGGTATTTTGGTGTTATATCATTGGTGGCGGTGCACTTGCAGCGATACCTTGGGTCACCGTTGGTTTTTATTCTAAAGAAGCGATTCTTTGGGAGACCTATGCAACCGGTCACATGGTCTTATTTTATATGGGTGTATTCGGTGCTTTCTTAACGGCACTTTATACGTTCCGTATGATTTGGATTGTGTTTTTTGGCGAAGAAAAAACGCCTGCGCACAAGTTGTCAGGAATATCTTATTGGTTGCCGCTGACTGTATTGCTGGTGCTATCAACTGCGGTTGGCGCATTGATTACGCCACCATTGCAAGGGGTGCTGCCAGAGAGCGTTGGTCATTTATTAGAAGTTGCTGGTCAAGCGCATGCCAAGCACACCGCAGAGTATATCGCGATGGGTGCAATGGCGGCAGGTTTGATATTGGCGGCACTATTATATGTCGTGGATAAAGGTCGTCTACTCACCAGCTTTAAGCGCTCACGTATTGGTGGGGCGCTATATCACTGGTGCTATCACGGTCTAGGCTTTGACGCGCTATACGATATAATTTTTGTAAAACCCTTTTTGTTCATCGGCCGCTTATTTAAAGCCGATCCTGTTGATAAAACGTGGCTTTTATTACCTAAGCTGGCTTCAGCAGGTAATAAAGTATTGTCTGCGACGCAAACAGGGTCACTTCGAGGCTACGCTACAAGCTTTGGCTTGGGTATTGCTGTATTGCTGGTGCTGGTAATGATGACGGTGGTATAAGATGATAGAGTTACAACAAACGTGGATGCTACCAGCATTGATTGCGATTCCGTTTATTGCAGGATTGCTATGTTGGTTGGTAGAGCGAGTTAATAAACGTCTGCCGCGCTGGATTGCTTTAATCGGTATGACGTTGACCTTTGTATTGTCACTGGTACTGTGGCAATACGGTGATTTTGGCGGTATGAGCAAGCAGGTGATTGCACCAGATGCGGCTGTGCCTTGGGTCGCTGAATTTAGTGTGCCGTGGATACCGACTTTTGGTATCAGCTTTCATTTAGCCTTAGATGGCTTGTCGCTCATGATGGTGGCCTTAACCGGTCTACTAGGTATTGCAGCGGTTGCCTGTTCGTGGAATGAGATCCAACGTCGTGTTGGTTTCTTCCATCTGAACTTGCTATGGAGCTTGGGCGGTGTCATCGGTGTTTTCTTAGCCATTGACCTGTTTTTGTTCTTCTTCTTTTGGGAGATGATGCTGGTTCCTATCTATTTCTTGATCGCCATTTGGGGTCATGATGTGGTCGGTGGCAAGACCAAAGAATACGCGGCAACCAAGTTCTTTATCTATACCCAAGCGTCTGGGCTTATCATGCTCATTGGCATATTGGTATTGGTCATTATCAGCTACGCGCAAAAAGGCGTGGTCAGCTTTAATTACAATGATTTGCTCGGTACGTCGCTCGGTGGTTGGGAATACCCCATCATGCTATGCTTCTTTATTGGCTTTGCGGTCAAGCTGCCGATTGTTCCTTTTCATGGCTGGCTACCTGACGCGCATGCGCAGGCACCAACGGCTGGTTCGGTTGATTTGGCAGGGGTACTGATTAAGACGGCTGCTTATGGTTTGATTCGTTTTGTCTTACCGTTATTCCCAGCAGCATCACAAGATTTTGCGCCGATTGCGATGACTTTAGGTACGATTGGCATCTTCTATGGTGCTTGGTTGGCCTTTATGCAAACCGATATGAAGCGTTTGCTGGCTTATACCAGTATCTCGCACATGGGTTTTGTGGTCTTGGCAATCTATGCTGGCAGCTTACTCAGCTTGCAAGGTTTGATGATTCAGATGTTAGCGCACGGCTTAAGTTCGGCAGCATTGTTCATCATGGCAGGGCAGTTATACGAGCGTCTGCATACTCGTGATTTAACCTTGATGGGCGGCATGTGGGGACAATTCCGCTACTATGCACCCATATTGATGTTCTTCTGTGCCGCCTTATTGGGTATCCCAGGTACAGGGAACTTCATCGGTGAGTTCATGATTTTACTAGGCGCATTTGCCCAGTATCCTGTGTTTGTGGTATTAGCCACTTTCAGCTTGGTATTGGCAGGATTGTACTCGCTGATCTTGATCCATCGTGCATTATTTGGTACCAATAATATTGAAGCATTGGCCATGCGCGAGACCAAGTCACACGGTTTGCCGAACCGAAAATTAAAAGATTTAGGCAAACGTGAGCTGTCGTTATTACTGATGTTGGCCGCTGGTTTGGTCTGGCTTGGACTGTATCCACAGCCGTTCCTTGATACCTCAAGCCATGCTATGCAGTGGATCAATAATGCCTATATATATAGTCAAGTGACACAAGTAGATGCATCGCAGCTGCTTGATGCAATGGAGGCACGTTAAGTCATGAATGAATTTACGATGAATGATTTGATGGGACTGATGCCTTATGCACCGATCATTGCCGTCGTCATTACGGTATTGCTGGTAATGATCGCCATCACCATTAAACGCTCACATATTGTGACGGGTACTATTACGGTCGTCGGCCTAAACATTGCTCTGTTCACTTTAATTGGGCAAATGGCAGGCATAATCACCAGTGGCTCGGAGTTACCAATCGCTGAACAGCTTTTTGTGATTGATAACTTCGCGCAGTTCAACATGGTGGTAATACTGATCTGTGCGCTGGCTTGTTGTACTTTATCTTACGCCTATTTGGCCGATTTTAAAGACAATAAAGATGAGTTGTACTTGCTGATGCTGCTATCGACCACGGGCGCGCTGCTCATGGTGTGTGCTCAGCATATGGCATCGTTCTTTATGAGCTTAGAGCTGCTCTCAGTACCATTGTACGGTCTGCTGTCCTATACTTACATGCGCAACCGCTCGCTGGAGTCAGGACTTAAATATCTGGTACTGTCAGCGACGGCATCGGCCACCTTGCTGATGGGTATGGCCTTCATCTACGCTGAAGTAGGCTCACTAGCATTTAAACCAATCGGCATGGTGCTGGGCAACCTCTTTGAATCGCCACTATTGATATTGGGCGCGGCGATGATGATGTTCGGTATTGCCTTTAAACTGTCGGCAGCACCGTTTCATATGTGGACACCCGATGTTTACGAAGGCGCACCTGCACCTATCGCGACTTTCTTAGCATCGGTATCCAAAGTTGCTATGATGGCGCTTGCGGTACGATTCTTAATCGATACCTCTTTATTGGCGTTGCCGTCGGTACAAATGCTATTGATGGTCATGGCGACCTTATCTATTTTGGCAGGTAACTTGTTGGCGGTTCGTCAAACCAGCCTCAAACGTCTATTGGGTTATTCTTCAATTGCGCATATGGGTTATGTGCTGATCGTGATCGTCAGTATTGGTTCAGCCGCAGATAGTATCTCTAGCATGTATATGGCGGTTTATGCCTTTACCTCTATCGGTGCCTTTGGTGTCGTGACCTTGATGTCGAGCCCGTATCGCTTGGCTGGTGAAGCGGATGAGCTGACCCACTATCAAGGACTGTTTTGGCGTCGTCCAGTGTTGACTGCTGTCATGACCATTATGATGTTGTCATTGGCTGGCATTCCACTAACGGCAGGCTTTATCACTAAGTTATTTGCCATATTAGCTGCTGTACAAGGAGCCAATTGGTTCTTAGCAGCGATGATTATCTTAGGTAGTGCGATTGGCTTATTCTATTACTTACGTGTCTTACTTACACTGTTCAAACGTCCTAAGCAATTCATTGAGTTTGATGTTTCTGGGCAATGGGGTATTCGCACTGGTGGTATTATGGTAATAGCGGTGACTGCGATGATAGTCTTCTTTGGTATCTTGCCGAACACGCTGATTGAATGGGCAAGTCTGGCACGTATATGGTAATACCATTATAAATATAAGATAAGTCGCCGTATTTGTATGGTGCTGCTTATCTGCTGTTACGGTTAGAAAACCCAGATGCGCCAGCTTTATGATAAGCTTGGCGCATCTTTTTTTATTGTTTAAATTCTTATAAAAATAAATTTAATAAAGTATAAGTGACGAATGATTATGAGTGACAATATCCAAACCGTAACTGTTCTGAGTAAGACTACTTGGACACCAAATCTGTTTAGCTTTACGGTCAGCCGTCCTGCCAGCTTTAAATTTACGGCGGGTCAATTTGTACGTTTGGGTGTTAACCCGAGCCAATTACAGTATTATCAGCAGCAAGATGAGGCCTCTAGCGACGTATCTGATGCTGCATTAAATGAAGATATCTTTCGTGCTTATTCGATTATCTCCTCTCCCTTTGACGAGGTGTTAGAATTTTTCTCTATCGTCATTCCTGATGGTGCGTTTACTTCGCAGCTGCAACATTTACAAGTGGGCGATGAGCTATTGCTCAATACCATGCCGTTTGGTTTTTTAACCTTAGTGCGTTATCAAAAACCATTGCCCAAAGATTTATGGCTGCTCGCAACAGGTACTGGCCTCGCACCGTTTTTATCCATGCTACAAGACTTGCAAACGTGGCAGGATTACGAGCACATTGTATTAGCCTATAGTGCGCGGTCGATAGAAGAGCTGGCTTATGTGGATAAGATAGAAAGTCTACAAGAAGAATTTGGCACGTTAGTAGATAATCCAGCCAAATTAATATTCATCCCTATCGTTACTCGTGAGCCAGTTGAGGGCACACTGGCAGAGCGTCTACCAAAACTGTTATTAGATGGCACGCTACAAGAGCGAGCAGGTATAGCGTTAGACACTGATAGCACGCATGTCATGCTGTGCGGCAATCCAGACATGGTAGAGGATACCAAAGAGACGCTAAAGTCATTAGGGTTGGTGATGAATCGTCGCGGTGAGGGCAATATTGCGGTAGAAAACTACTGGTAGTCGTCTTATCTCTTTACGCTAATGAAAATTGACTCGATAAAAACAAAAACGCTGACTCTTAAAAGACCATAGTCTCCAAGAGTCAGCGTTTTTTTGTGAGCTAAAAGTATAGTCAGTGAAAAGTAATATCGATACATCATGCACTGCTGATGTCAATTTTTCTTGCTTGCTTGCTTGCTTGCTTGCTTGCTGTGCCTGTGCAGACAGAGGCGACAAAAAATTGATATCAGCAATACCGTCGCGTTTTTAGGATATTTTGACTATAGTGGGTTCTAAACTTGACTCGGTTCGGTGGCATCATCAATCGGGTTGATTGGACCTTGCATGAGTTCAGGCTCGTCATCGTCGCCAATGATATCTTCGTTGCTGCTTGCTGCTAATAGATCACGATAATTGATTTGCGTCTTCAAAATCATTTGCTCTTCTTCAATTTCGCCATAATTCACTTGTACCTTATGCAAAGCACTCATGATTTTTTTGTTCTTTTTTAGCCAGCGATTGATATCGAGATAAATAACTTCATCTTTTGCGCGTGCGATATTGATATAAGACAAAATAAAACCCAAAGGATCTTTTTTTAGGATGCGATGGTAGAACCAAATGAACAGCTTGACGCCTTGACGTTTGATAAATGACTCGCAGCGTAAGTTAAGCACATCGGTATAAGTTTGTTGCCCAAATACAAAGCGCTGTACATTACGATCAAGTTGCACATGAACCAAGCTAAAATTACTGGCGATTTCTACATAAATACCGGCTACGTTGATAGTGCAGTACAAGCGAAACCAATCATCATGCATCTCAACACGCAGCTCTAAGATGGCTTTGACATTGTCGGTCACGAACTTTTGCAGAGCATCATTAACATAGCTCTGAGCGACTGGCAGAGACAGCTCATCTTCAAGTTTATCAGTCGTTCTATCGTATAGGTTCTTGATGGTTTGGGTTATGCGATCCCAACCATCGCTGAATGACTCGTCAAAACGATAGCCGATACTATCGAAAAAGTCATCAAAACTGTCTGAATTATTCACGTTATCAAAATCACTCAAACTTATTATCCTTATAAATATAGGGCAGCAACATCAAAGGCGACGCAAAGAATCGTTTATGAAGTATGGATGGTCAATGATGGTCAATGATGGTTTTCTAGTTATCAGGCATACTAATAGTAGTCAAAAAACACGACGCCATGGAACTTGCTTGGTTACAGCATTTTTTACTAAGCTCGCCGAGTGCTAGGTACTGCCTTAGCAAACACAAATGAAAAAGTCATGCTTGATAGGGTAATACCTAATAGTTGATAATGTTGTCATTAGAAACAGTATATAACAAAACAGAAGCATGCAAAATGAACACATGCGTTTTGTCGGTATTCATTTGATAAGCATACTTAATATCAATGAACCAATCACATAATCTTGTGGGGTTATTTTTGCTATGCGACTAGGGTGTGTGATGACCCTAGTACCGCAAAATGATGCATAAGTGGCATAAGGTTGGTCAGCCACGGTTATGCTAGCGACATAATTATATGTCATGTTATGATAGCGCCGACATGTGCCACAGATAACGCGCCTTACTTTTATTCAGCGTATTGTCTGCTGCCTTTATACTTATAAGCTCATATCCAGAAGCTGAGACCAATTGTGGCCTATATCAAAGACTCACAAAGCTACCACTTTTCAGCGCAAGCACCCAAGCGTGATATCAGCTTGCCTGTTGCTATTGCCATCGCGGTAGCCGTCCATGCGTTGATTATTTTTGGTATCAGCTTTTCTATGGGCAAAGATCCCGCAGCGATGATGCAAGACGTGGCTAAGGCGCTAGCCGATAATGTGCAGCCAAATGAAGATGCCCACTTTATTGCCAACGCCTCTCAAGAGGGCGGTGGTACGGTACGTGAGCTTTTGAGGCAAGAGACCGATCAGAGCAGTCCATTGTCTGCTGAGCAAATGAGCGAAACCCAAGACGTGATCAGTTTGCAGCGTCAAGTTCGCCAGCAACGCTATCAAGAGAGCTATCTGCGTACCACGCTAAGCTGGCGACAGGCTACGGTAGAGTCTGATAATGACAGTAAGCAAGTAAAAGATGATCTCATGGCACAAGAAGAGCGACTGCGTAAGCAAATTGCCACCTTAGAGGCGCAACTGTCTCAGCGTCAGCAGCTCTATGCAACCAAGTCGAAAGTAGTGACGGTCGATAGTAATTCAACGACGCGTGGTGCAGCCGCTGACTATATCAATACTTTTCGTGAACATGTCGAGCGCGTTGGTAATTTACAATATCCTGCTCAAGCGCGTGCGCAAGGTATTACGGGTGAAGTGCGCCTCATGGTCATTATTAGTCATGACGGTAATATTAAAGCCATTCGCCTGCTTGAAAGCTCAGATTCTACGATATTGGACGAAGCTGCTAAGCAGTCAGTACGGCAAGCAGCGCCCTTTGGTAAGTTCACTAAAGACATGCATGATATAGTCGAGTTGCGTTTGATACGTACCTACCGTTATAGTGACAAAGTAGATGTGACTTATTAGGATAACAAGTTAAGATAACAAGAATCAGTTCGAACCCCTAATAGCAGACACCCAAATTCATAAAATACAGCGATAGAATAAAGAGTCATTATGGAATTTTTAGGTTTTACAATAGATGTGGCCACGCTAACCAGCACTGCAATAGAGTTAGTCATCAAAGTGGCTTTGGCAATACTCATATTCATCATCGGACGCTGGCTGGCCAAAAAGGCGGTCGCTTTCTCTAATCGTCTTATGATGCGTAGCCATCTAGATGAGACAGTCGCTGGATTTTTGAGCCGTCTGTTGTATGGCGTGTTACTGGTCGTGATTACCTTGGCTGCGCTAAGCAAAGTTGGTGTGCAAACCACATCAGTCGTCGCTATCTTGGGTGGTGCCGCCGTTGCCATTGGTCTGTCATTAAAGGATCAGCTGTCGAACTTTGCCGCTGGTATTATGATTGTGACTTTTCGCCCGTTTGTACGCGGTGACTATGTCCAGATCAGCAGTTATACTGGCACGGTAACTGAGATTAGCTTGGTTAATACCCATTTAACGACCATTAACAATCACGATATCATCATTCCTAATAGCGATATCACCACGTCAGCCGTTGTCAACTATACCGCGCTACCCAATCGCCGCGTCGATATTACGGTTGGTATTGGCTACGATGCCGATATAAAAACGGCCAAAGAGGTGATGCTAAGCCTCGCAAGAAACAATGCATTGGCGTTTACTGATCCTGAGCCTATCGTGCGAGTGACCAATTTGGGTGATAATTCAGTGGATTTAACCCTAAACGTTTGGACGACCAATGCTGACTGGTGGTCGATGCAATGCGAGCTACTAGAGCAGTTCAAACATGCGCTCGATGACGAAAAAATTGAGATTCCATTCCCGCAGCGCAGTGTCCATGTTAAAGGCTTAGATCATATGATTAATCAGATGGGCCAAGCGCAGAAACTGCCATTGGCTAAAGATTAGTCCATAAAGCTCTAGTGAGTAAAAGCGCATATATTTAAATATAAGGATTTGGTAGGTTCAAGCCTGCCAAAATCTCAATCTCAAAGCTTTCCATCTCATCTTGCTCGGCCTGCCCAAGCTCATGATCAAACCCTAATAAGTGCAGTACACCATGTATCAATAGGTGACTAATATGCTGCGCGACGGTTTTGTCTTGCTCGGCGGCCTCACGTACCATGACCTCATGACAAATGATTAACTCACCCAGTGGCAGCGTTGGCATCAGCTCAATGATGGCAGCTGGCATGTCGCTTGGGTAGGATAAAATGTTAGTCGCATAATCTTTGCCACGCGCTTCCAGATTCAATTCGCGTCCTTCTGTCTCATCCGTAATATATATATCGAGTGCTTTTGGCTTCTCTTGCCATTGCTCAAAGTCAATATCTGTAAAGTAAGGCAGAGTCATACCAGTGTTAATACGTTCATCGATATAATTCAAAGTTGCCATTATGACTGGTAACAGATTATCTGCACTATAAAAGCGATCAATCAAATTATCATCAATACTGTCAATCGCGCTGACATTGAGATCTGCGCTGGTCAGATTAGTTGCAGCTGTTTCAGTCATACTATTATCATTAGCTTGGTTCATTTTTCTATCCTTTAAAAAACAGCAGACCCTAATAAAAAACCGAACTACTGTCTTTAGTAATCCGGTTTTGATTATTTTGAAAGCTAATATTTTGAAACCTAATGTTTTAAAGCTAAAGGTTCTAATGTTCAACGTTTCATTATGGCTACAATTTATCAGCTATAGCTTCTCACCTATAACTTAGCAGCTGCGTTGCTGATCGCTTGTCTACGCTCTTGCTCAGCTAAACGTTCTTGTTTGCGCTTTTCTTCTAGGATCAACTGCTCAGTGTCAAATACTTCATAAGCTTCAACGATTTGTTGTACCAATTGATGGCGTACCACGTCTTTTGAATCGAATTTAGTGATGTGAATCTCTTCGATACCGCTCAAAATTTCGAGCGCTTGCGTTAGTCCTGATTTGGTACCGCGTGGCAAATCGACCTGAGTAATGTCACCTGTGATGACTGCACGTGAGCCAAAGCCTAAGCGTGTCAAAAACATTTTCATCTGCTCAGGTGTGGTGTTCTGTGCTTCATCCAAAATAACAAACGAGTTGTTCAAAGTACGACCACGCATATAAGCCAGTGGCGCAACTTCAATGATTTGCTTTTCAATCATTTTTCCGACTTTTTCAAAGCCAAGCATCTCGTATAACGCATCGTATAACGGGCGTAAGTAGGGATCGATTTTTTGTGACAAGTCACCCGGTAAAAAGCCTAGCTTTTCGCCTGCTTCTACCGCAGGGCGCACCAATAAAATACGCTCAATCTCATTACGCTCTATCATATCGACCGCACAGGCAACAGCAAGATACGTCTTACCCGTACCCGCAGGCCCAATACCGAAGGAGACATCAGAGCTTAAGACGTTTTTCACATAACTTTGTTGATTGCCACCGCGCGGAATGATTTTACCTTTGCGCGTGCGCAAACTAATAGGAGTGAACTCACTGGCGGTTTCTAAATTATTCTCATTTTCTTCAGCAGTAGCTTGCTCATCTGCCTCGTTATCTTGATCGCGCGCAATGCTTGACTGGATAATGAGGTGCAGCTCTTCTGCGCTAATATCTTTTGAGTTTTGAGCTTCATCGACCATTTTGTAAATGATGCGTTCGCCACGCTCAACGCCAGTGATATCACCACTCAGGCAAAAATCTCCTTGGCGTTGGCTGATTTTGATATCGAGGCGTTCTTGGATATATTTCATGTGGTTGTTGTATTCACCAAGCACGGTCTTGAGCTGTGCTGGGGTCAATGATTCGAACTTTATACGGCGGCTCATGGAATCAGTCAATCGATTATCCTTATATTGGTAGCCCGATGCTATTCTTATTTATTGATAGAAGCATGGGTGTAATAGATAAAATAGTCAGTAACACTTTTAGAGAGTAGAGACAACAATGACGGTAAAATTATTATGTAGTTTGTCGATAGTAACAAGTGAATGGCCTTCCTTCATTATGGTAGATAGATTTTAAAATTCAAGCCATAGATGGCATGGACAGCCTTGTTTTTGTATGGCGATTGCAACCGTTGTGCCAATATTTTGCAAGCACTGCCGCTTAAGCTAAGTAACTTTGTGCCTTAAGTAAGCTGGCACTGTTATTTTAGATAGTCGATGCTTTTTGTACACGCTGTCTGTACCGTCAAGAGCACTGAATGATGGACAATTTGTGGTAATCTATCAGCCATATCATCACTACTTACATCGCTGTCTAAATAGCAAACTTAATACTGAGCTTCACCTCTTAATAGAACGATGGCGTTTGTATATAGAATCATACAACTTCTATAATAATAAAATTTTTGAGGGTTTATCCATAACTCGTTTTTGCTGATGACGGATAGCCAGCCAGCATACCAAACAGATCACAATAGGAATAATCATGATGCAAAATACGGATTCAAATTTATCGAATGCCAAAAATAAATTTGGCAATAAAAAGGCAGTCACTGACCAGAACGTTCTTATCGTTGGCGGTGGGCACGTGGGTTTGTCTTTTGCGTTGCTACTAGCGCATCATGGTATCGCCAGTACTTTGCTCGAAAAGATGGGCTATCCAACCATTAGTCCAAATGATGACAGTAATCGAAGCCATTATTTAGACAGCCGCAATACGGCACTATCACGGCGTACGGTACAGATTTACCAAGAGATAGGTCTATGGGATGAGCTGCAAAGTCATGCTTGTCGCATTGATGCAGTTCAAATCAGTGAGCAAGGGAGTTTTGGACGCGCGCAGCTTAATAAAGACGAAGAAAAAGTAGAGTCATTTGGTCAAGTCATGGAAAATGCTTGGCTGGGACGTAAGCTATTGCTTGCCGCTCAGCAAGAGCCGCTCATTGCCTTAATTGATCATGCGAATGTCACGGCAGTTGCGCAGCAAAACGACATGGTGACGTTGAGCTTTAGCTACTATGGTAAAGAGGAACATGAGCAGCAGTTGCAAGCCAGCGTCTTGGTCGCTTGTGATGGTCGCGACTCTACGGTGCGTCAGCTATTAAATATCGGCACGACGACTTATGATTATCAGCAAACCGCTATCGTCGGTGTGGTAGAGACTGACAAACCACACGGGCATGTCGCGATTGAGCGTTTTAGCCCAGCAGGGCCACTGGCGGTATTGCCATTGACAGATCCAGACGGCGATGGCAATGATGAGTATCAAACAGGTTATAGACGCTCGGTGGTTTGGGTCTGCCCAACAGGCGAAGAAAATAAATATTTAGAAGACGATGCGCATTTTTTAGCAACTTTGCAGAAAGCCTTTGGTGAGCGCGCTGGCACGTTTGTCACGGCTGGTCGTCGCGGTGCTTATCCATTGACGCGTGTATTGGCAGACAAACAAGTCGATGGTCGCTGTGTGGTTATGGGCAATGCGGCTCATACGTTGCATCCTGTCGCTGGTCAGGGATTTAATCTCTGTATGCGTGATGCTCATGTGCTGGCGCAGATGATGAGTACGCAAGTGCTTAAAGGCGCAGACATTGGCGATACGCAACTGTTAAAACGCTATGAAAAGGCACGTCAAACCGATCAAAAACGCGTCATTCGCTTCTGTGATGCCGTGGTACATGGCTTTACGCATCCTAACCCCGCCATTAAGCTGGCACGGAATGTGGCCTTAGTTGCCTTTGATAAACTGCCAAATATTAAGCCACTAATCGCCAATTATGCGATGGGACTAAAGTCGTAGTTTGTCACATTACGTTATATCAACGGTCTATACCAATGTTCTATACGATGACACTTAAATGTAGGAATAACTTATGAAAAATAATCATACGCTGATTATCGGTAGCGGTATTGTTGGGGCGACATTGGCGTTAAAACTGGCGCAAGCAAAAATGCCCGTGACGTTAATTGATGCACGCCCTGAACGTGATGAGTCAGAGTGGCAAGACATATTGAAGCAACGCGACGCTCGCGTTTATGCACTGAGCGTGGCCAGTATTAACTTGCTCAACGATGTCGGCGCATGGCAAAAAATTGCTGCCTCTGAGCGTAAAGCGGACTACTCGCAAATGCAGGTGTGGCAACTGAACGGCATGGGCGAGCTATTATTTGGTGATAGTAGCGACAATCATCATAACAGTACGCTACCGCAAATGCTTGGCAGCATGGTTGAGCCAGCCGTCATTGAACATGCGTTATGGCAGCGTTTATCTGAGGATGATGTCAGTGACTATCTAACCGTTATCGCCGGACATAAAGTTATCAATATGGATTGGCTGGGTACGCAGCAAGGCTACCGTGTGACTTTAGACGATCATACTAATATCGATGCAATGCTGCTGGTCGGTGCTGATGGTCGCGGTTCATTTGTGCGCCAGCAAGCAGCCATTGGACTCGATACACTCGATTATAATCAAACTGCGATTTGCTGTGCGATTCACACTGAAAAACCACATCAAGCAACCGCACGCCAAGCGATGCTGCCCACAGGTACGCTGGCACTATTGCCGTTAGCGGATATCACTGATGCAGATAAAGCCAAGCCGCAACACTGGCAGTCGATCGTGTGGACACTGCCGCGCAATCAAGCATTGGCATTGATAGAGGAAGATGCGTGCGTTATTGCTGATAAATTGGCTGCTGCCAGTAACTATGAGCTAGGTGCTATCACTCAGATTGAGTCAATTGCCAGTTTTCCATTGACTGCGCAACAAGCGAAAAGCTGCGTCGCGGACAATTTAGTCTTGATCGGTGATGCCGCACATGGTGTGCATCCGCTAGCAGGTCAAGGGTTGAATTTAGGCATGCTCGATGTACAGACTCTAAGCGAGCAATTGTCACACGACTTTGCCCGTAGCGGTGGAACCAGTTGGGGCGGTAATCAAACGTTGCGTAGCTACGAGCGTTTGCGTCGTCCGCATAACAGTCTAATGATGCACAGCTTTTCCGCGCTTAATTGGCTATTCGCAGGGTCGCTTGCACAGATGCGTCCTATTCAACAAATCCGCAGCGAAGGTATGTATCGTGTCGGCAAAATTAAGCCGTTGATGCGTTTGTTTGCTAAGCAGGCGAGTGGGGTTTAGGGTTTTGCCTTAAGGAGTGAGTGATGCAAACTAAGTTATGGACAACTATTGTAATTATGGTAAGCGCTTTAACACTATCCGCATGTCAAACGCCTGATTTGTCTGAGCAAACAAGTCAAACTATCAACATGCCAACGGTTGTGGTTAATTTGGATAGTGACAGTGATGGCGTTCCTGATGATTTAGATCAATGTCCAAATACGACAGAAAACGTAGTAATAGACGAAAGAGGCTGTCCTGAGGTTATAAGTCTTATTGGTATGCCTCCAATGATGGAGTATCGTGCTTTTTTTACCAAGGACAGCAGTGAATTATTGCCACAGTATCATGATGAGCTTGATAGAGTAGCAGAACAGATGAATAACTATGATACAGCTACTATAAAAATTGAAGCTCATGTTTCAGAGGATGAGGTCAGTAAAGCTTCTACCTCAATTTTGCCATCGAACTCGCTGGCTAAGAGTAGAGCGCTCGTTGTTAAAAATTACCTAATTTTAAATCACAAAATTGAGCCTAGTCGTCTGACTACTCTCGATTGCGGTATTAAAGGTTCTATTGCACCTTCTGATACTGAGGAAAACAGATCTATGAATCGTAGAGTTTATAGCTTAGTAACCGATTCAAAAAACCACAAAGCTGATTATTATCAAAATGACCTAGGCTCAAACAGATGTATCGAGTTTTAAAGGTAAAATACAATGAAAATTAAATTAAGAAATACAATTCTAGTTTGGGTAAGCGCTTTGGTATTAACAGGCTGTCAAACCGCCGACTTGTCTAATCAAGCAACTCAAATTATTGATATACCAGTTGTTGAAGCTATTTTAGATAGCGATGGCGACGGATATTCTGATGATATAGACATGTGTCCGGGTACACCAATGAACATAGTAACAGATGAAAGGGGTTGTCCCTTTACTGGCATGGGGATAGGTCTAAAAATGGAATATCGTGCCTTTTTTGCCAAGGGTAGCAGTGAGCTATCGCCAGAGTATCAGCTTGAGCTTGATAAAGTAGCAGCAAAGCTGCAAGAGTACTATACGGCAACTATGCGTATTGAAGGGCACGCCACCACAGATGAAAAATCAGCTACAGTCTTACAACCAGATTCTTTATCAAGAAATAGGGCGATTATCATTAAAAATTATTTAATAATGCAGCATCAAATTGATCCTGATCGCTTGAGCATCGCTAGTTATGGTGCTGAACAACCTATCGCGCCCTCTGACACTGAAGAAGGTAAGTCTATGAACCGCCGAGCTTATGGGTTGGCTATTGCAAATTTTGATACCGAAGAGGAGATGTCTATGCACCGCCGTATTTATGGTATAGCCACGGAGCCTGAAGATTAATTATTTAATATTCAATCAGCAGGTTTTGTTCTAAAACAATTATCCCAAGGCAAATTCTATGCTCATTCCTAAATACTGGGCGCAATACAAACAGCGCTTTGAATCGCTAGAGACGTCTAGTAAATCCTCCAAGCAAGCCACTATTAAGCGTTATGGTTGGTCAGATTTCAGCCAAGCAGAAGCGCTAAGCCATGCTAAATCTCGCGTGAGAGAGACGCATAACCGCTGGCTGGCAGGTGAAGATATCTTACGTCGTGAGCGCAGGGAAGAATATAACGCAAGCAACGGTATTCCCATTCGTGAAGAGATTATTTCTGAGCATGATTTTCCAGAAAATGAATTATCCAATAATAGTTCAGCAGTGACGAAGCTTATCGTTACGCGTAATAGTTACGGCGCACAAGTCGCTAACGTCGATAACATCGCAATCATTGATGTCGATAATAAAGATCTACTAGGCCATTTATATCCCGAACATTACAGCCCTAATGGTTTTATGCCTGCTATACCCACTTATCAAAGTAAACCATCAAGCAAATTAAAAATTTGGGTTTTTATCCTTGTGTTTATACTTATCGCCAGTGTCATCGCTTGGCTAGGATTGTCTTGGTTGTGGCTATTGGCAGTTATGTTTGGCGTGACTGCATATCTATGGCAACAGGCCAGCCAAAGAGACAAAGCACACGCACAAAAATATACCGATGATATCGCCTCATTACTGCCTTACATGACGGATGTAATCAAAAAACGTGTTGCCAATCATCCTACCGAACGCTTTCGTTTATATCAAACGCCAGCAGGATTTCGCATTATTACCACTCACGATACTATCGCGCCAAGTGATGAGTTGGTCGCGGAGTGGTTTGAGTATTTCCATGCGGATGCCAATTATGTGCGTCTGAGTCAAATACAGCAGTGCTTTCGAGCGCGGCTCACTGCTAAGCCGTGGCGTATGAGTGAGGTTGAAAATAAGAAGTTGGCTAAAGATATTCCTGCTAAAAACTTTTGGTTTGGCTCTGATAATACCGATGTGGAGCATAGCATTGAGCAACGTCAAGATGAGTTAAAAGTACGTAAACAGTGGATTGTTGATTATGATCGTTTTGCCCAAGGCTATCGTGCTTGTCATTATGTCGAGAGTTTTGCTGGCAAGGAAGCCAGCCATCAATTAGAGTCTGTAGCGATAAAGGCTTTTGTCGATTGGCATGATAGGGCTTGTCGAGTGGATAAAGCGTTACCGATGGCTTGATAATGAAAGGACTCTCACCCTATTTGAATCAAAATTTTTGCTATCATCCCAACGCCGAAAATACCACCATCAATACTGGCGAGACAATATTAATAATAAAGCCAAAACTAATCGCTAAAGGTACAACTTTTAGACCGCCAGATTGTTGAATGATCGGTAAGGTAAAGTCCAAGCTCGTCGCGCCGCCAAGTCCTACCGCTGCTGATGGGTATTTACGCATAAACACAGGGATAAATATCAGCGCAAAAAATTCACGTACCAAGTCATTAAATAGCGCGACACTGCCCCAAACTGCGCCATAGGCATCGGTCATGACGATTGCTGATAGCGAGTACCAGCCAAATCCTGACGCCAATGCCATTCCCTTAGTCCACGATACCTCACTGAACATCAGCGCAAATAGTAAGCCACCAACCAATACCGCTAGCGTAAAGATGACACTCATTTCAACGCCGCGTTTATTCAGCAGCACTTCTTTTAAAGTAATACCCGAGCCTTTCAATCCAATACCGACCAGCAAAATTAATATCATTAACATCACCGTCATGGTATTTTCGGGTGGCATATAATTGTCTGGTAGGAAATATCCAATCACCATACCAATCACCACACAAATCACCTGAGCGAGGCTACCACGGATGCTGACGCGATGTTCTTTAGATTTTACGCTAGGTTTTTTCGCGTGCCATGGGCGCAAATGATCGAACAACATCAGGGAAAATAAGCCCGTACCAATCGTCAGTATCGACAATATAGTGACATACAGTGCAATCTCACCTATCTGACTGCCAAGCCCTTCCACTTGCGATAGCTCAATCCCAATCAGCGCCAAGATGATAAATACCAGATAAGACAAGCCTTTATCCGCAAGCTTGGTCATTTTAGGATTAGAAGGAATGGCAAAACCAATAAACATTGGCATTAATACCAGAACAAGGGTAATCAGGCTTTGCATGGTGGCAGGCTCGTAGCATTTTTAAAGGTGTTTTTGAGAAGGTATTTCTAAGAAGCTGAGGATTGTAGCATATCAAGCGATTAATACTGACATGAGCGACTAAGATTCCTTGTGAAAACTGACTGTTTAACTATTAAATGTTGGCTTATAAGGTGAGCACCTTTGTAGCGAGATGGTAGGATAGGGTTTTATGCATGATAATCCGGCTAACAACCATACTTAAGTATTTACCTAATCAACTTTTGTTGCTACATTAAAGGACTGAATATATTTGGCTCGCCTTATGTCGCTCTATCAGCTCAAATCTCAGTTTCAAGATCAATTGCGCCCAATTAGCGATGCATTGGTCGAGCAAAAGGTTACTGCTAATCAAGTGACGGTGTCAGCCATCTTATTGAGCCTTGGTACGGCTTATTTGATTGCCAAGCCCGCAACTGAGAAGCAGGAATTATGGCTTTTATTGCCTTCATCATTGTTTGTACGCATGGCGCTCAATGCTATCGATGGCATGATGGCGCGCGAGCACGGGCAAGCCTCTAAACTTGGTGAAGTGCTCAATGAGGTGGGCGATATTGTGGCTGATACGGCGCTTATCGCAAGTCTTGCTCCGCATGTTGCGAATGCTAATTGGCAAGATTCGGCAGTCAATTTACTAAACCGTATATCAATTCATCAGCCACATATTGTCGGTCTAATCGTGCTTAGTATCGGCACCGAGTTACTAGGTATCGCCAGTAATAGGATGTTAGACATTAGAGCGAATCAAGGGCCTTTGGGCAAAAGTGATCGTGCTTTTGTGCTCGGTGTGCTTGGCACTTTTATGGCAAGTAAAGTACCGCCCGCGTTATTTCATATCAGAGTAGGGCAATTATTTATACTCACAGAGGCACTACTACTAAAAACTTGTCTCAATCGACTGCGTTATATGGCAGACTTATATTTGATGCGTAAACCACCTGTGCTACGCTCAAACCGTTTAGACAGTCTTGAGTCAATAGCAGAATCATCGTATCAACCTATTTCATCTATCGATTGCCAAGCGATTATTGATCAACCTGATACGTTATCTTCCAATACTTTTTCATCAAATCTTCCTTTATTAAATGCCCATCTATCAAACTCTGCTGCTAAAACGTCCCTTTTGGAGTCCCAGACAATGCCCGCTATTTCTAAAAATCCCCAGTCTACCAATGCCAAAGCTGCCCCAAAGAAGGTTAGCGATGACCTTCATCTATCATCGTCCGAAGTTGTTAGCGGTGAAAGTTGCTACAACGCGTATGATGGCACGGCAATCTATTATCGCTATTGGTTGACGATGCCTTTAGAGAATATCAAACAAGCCGGTCAGCGACACACACAACAGCGCCAAGTCATTCTGTTACATCGTGGTCACGAACATTCTGGACGCTTAGCAGAACTTGGGGAACAATTTGCAAAAGCTGGCTATCAAGTATTTGCTTGGGATGCGCGTGGTAATGGGCGCTCAGGTGGTATCAAGGATCATGCTGAAAGCATCACCGAGCTAGAGCGCGATTTAGACGGTTTTGTGCAACTGGTTATCGGGCAAACGGGCATTGCTATTGAGGATACATTAATCGTCGCCAGCAGTATCGGCGCGGTACTCGCAGCAGCATGGGTACATGATTACGCCCCCAGTATTCGCGGAATGATATTGGGTACGCCAGCGTTGAGTATTCGCTTGTACATGCCATTTGCCATACCATCGCTAAAGGTAGCTCGCGCGCTTGGTCTGATGTCACGCGTGAGCAGCTACGTCAAGGCGCAAGTCTTAACGCATGATAAAGACGCACAGCAAGCTTATAATGCCGATCCGCTGATATCGAATAGCATCTCGACCGACTTACTCATCGATACGCATGCAACGGGTCAACGCTTGCTCGATGATGCGGGTGCTATCACCGTGCCAACCTTTATATTATGTGCCGGTAAGGATTATGTAGTCGATAAGCAGGCAGAGCGCGATTTTTATGAGGCCCTTAATACCACTGACAAACGCTGGCAACTATATCCAGACAGTTATCATGCGATCTTTCATGAGACCAATAAAGCAGATGTCTTTGCCGACTGTATTGATTTCGCTGAGCAAGTATTTAGCACACAAGTCCAAGCACTTGATTTGAGTACCGCTCATTTGAATAGCGCGAGTAAAGATAAGGTAGACCGCTTAGCGATTAAGCCATTCAATCCAAGCTTTGCGATTACCCGTTTTGCGATGCAAAAGTTCGGTCATGTTAGCGATGCGATTGCGACAGGGCTTGAACATGGGTTTGACTCGGGTCACTCGCTTGATCACGTTTATTATAATCAGCCTAGCGGTCAGAATAAATTTGGGCAAGCAATCGATAAGTTTTATTTAAGTAATATCGGCTGGCAAGGTATTCGTATTCGCCGTGAGCATATATTAGAGCTGGCACGTGAAGCTTTAGAAGATATAAAGTCTGGCAATCAAAACCAAGCTAGTCAAAACCAAGCTAAGCAAAACAGCACTGAGTCATTCCAGCCGAAACTACTCGATATCGCTAGTGGCCATGGCTTTTATGCCTTTGATTTATTGACAGAGTTTACCAACTTGCACGTTGAGCTACGCGATTATGAGCAGCACAATATCCAAGCCTTACAGGCAAAGGCGGAACAGTTAGAGATTGCTGATCGTGTCCTTACTTGTCAAAAAGATGCGTTTGACCCTGCCAGTTATTCTCATGTACAGAAGGGAAGTGGTGATGCTAAAGGTCTTGATGATAAAAAATTCGATATCGCCATTGCCTCTGGCGTGTTTGAGTTGTTTTCTGACAATACGCTACCAGCGACTGCGTTAACGGGTATTTATGACAGTTTAAAATCTGGTGGTCATTTACTTTATACCAATCAGCCTTGGCATCCTGAGCAGGAATTTATTAGTAAAACCTTAAACAATCATCGTGGTAGTAGTTGGGTGATGCGCTGTCGCTCACAAGCGGAAATGGATCAATTGGTTGAGAGTGCTGGCTTTAAGAAAGTCGCCATGCGTATCGATCGCTTTGGTATCTTTACCGTGTCGCTAGCGATTAAAACAGCACCAAATGCTGATAAGTAATAGATGAATAATAAAAGCGTCAAGCCTTTGAATAGCAAAAGCAGCAGACCTTATGAGCGCGTCCAGCTTTTCTCCGGAGGTGGCTCGCGTTTTGGTTATTATTTGGGCAGTTATGCGGCGTTGGTTGCCCATGATTTGACGCCAGATATCATCGTCGGCACTTGCGGTGGTAGTCTGTCGGCTTATTTAGTAAATTTAGCGCCTGACCCCAAGGGTTTGCAAGAGTTGATGTGCAGCCGTGAGTTGTACCGTGCCATCACTGCAATCAGGCATATCGCGCCAGACGAAGCCAATAGGCGACTAAAAATACGTTATATGACTCAGGCACTTAAACGCTGGCGCTTGTCACGGCAGCTGTCCAACCGCCAAAAACAGCAGCAAGCAGATAACTACGAACGACTATTAGATGAGTTGCAGCAGTTGGCAATGTTTCGGATAGATAACGAGGGGCAATGGCTCGATGAATTGTCTCGTTTTTCTCCCAAGCAGAATAATAATTCGTTTAATACCGCCGTGCCAGAGATAGCCATTATCGCTAGCCGACTGTATCAAACGCCTACTACTGATAATTCTGTTTACGATGAGTTTAAACTACAAGAGTTGTTATTTGCGCCACCGCGTTTGGCAGTATCAGAGCATTTTAATGAAATACTTAATTCACCTGCGCATACGTTTGCCGATAGGCGTATTCATCAGTCAGTAAATGTCGTAAAGCAGTGGGAATTTAATTCAGCGGTTCGGGCATCCATGGCAGATATGTATTATCTACCGCCAACGCCTATAGACGATTTGGGGTGGTGCTTAGGCGGGGTAATTAATCTCACGCCCGTTGAGCTGGCGTGTCAGTTAGGACAGACTGTATTTGCAGAGACCAAGGCAGGTTATGATTCATGGCTGGCGGCACCAGCGATTCAGCGCGTTTTTGGTTTTGACCCCAATGAGCGTTTGGCGCAAGTGCATGGTTATCAGCCAATGGAAACGTCATTACTGGTGAAATCAGAAAGAAATAGCCATCAATTGCATTGGTTACCCTTTGCAGATAATGGCCAACAGTTAGCAGGCCAGCATGTACAAAAGTGTTTTAATATCAGACAAATGACGGTTGAACTCATTCACAGTGACTATGATGGCTTTGTGCAGCAAATGCAGGCGCAATGGCAGTATGGCTATCAGCGTACAGCTGACTATATACGGCAGCAGGGTTTATGAACTCACAAATGAAAGACCTTACACAATCTACTTCAGCTCATAAGCCATCGCATCTTATCGTTTTTGGCGGTACGAGCGGACTTGGCTTGGCGTTGGCGCTGCATCATCAGGCGCTTGGCTGGCAAGTGAGCGTGGTTGGTCATAGTATGGAGAAGATAGATAATATCAATAGTCAGCATTCTAATATTGTCACTTATTGCTGTGATTTGATGGATAGTGTGCAAACACAAAGTTTATTAGAGAGCTTGTCAGATATCAGCTTTCAAAGAGTGATTTATAGTGCGGGCAGTTACACAAATGAGCGTGTCCATCGTCTCAATCAAGATGACAGCGATCAAATGCTCGCGATTAATTTGCAAGCATTTGAGCAGGTTTTTAGGTGGGCAAGTGAGCAGTTAAAGCGCCAAAGTTATTCATCAGATTGCAAAGAAAACAACAGACTCAGCTTGATTTGTATCGCGTCTATCGCCGGTACTATGGATTATCCTTATGCCAGCCTTTATGCCAAAAGCAAACGCGCCATGATTGCGACTGCCAGCGCTTATCGACTTGCACTTGGACCTTATGATATCCAAGTGAATTGTATTGCCTCAGGCTATATTGATACCCAAGCGTTGCGTGATTTGAATGACGGCGATGCCAGTCATAAGCCATTCATAATCAATACGCAAACGGCGGTTGAGAGTGTTATGCAAGCGATTGATGATGATATTGAGCTGGCTATATTTCCACGCTCCATGCGCTATATTACTCGGGCGCTCAATCATTTACCTAAGCCTGTGCTTAACTGGATATTGCGCAGTAAATTGGATAAAACGACTTGATAACAGTTTACCCAAGCAGCCAATAAAACAAGGTAAATAGCGGCACGCCAATCAGCAAGCTATCCACTCTATCTAATACGCCGCCATGTCCAGCGAGCATCGTACCCGTGTCTTTTACCCCATGCTGACGCTTAAAGGCGGACTCTAATAAATCTCCAGCAATACCACTGACCGCTAAGCCATAAGCGGCGAATAAGCAAATCCACCAGCTAAAAGGCGTGAGCCAAATGCCCAATAGCGTTGCCAATAGTGCCGCTAGCATACTGCCGAAAATAGCGCCTTCGATACTTTTATTCGGGCTAATGGTTGGGGCAAGACCACGCTCAAACAGCTTGTGACCAAGCAATCGTCCACATAAATACTGGGCAATATCATTAAATTGACTGGCGAATAAAACAAAAAATAAAACGCCATACTGTTCGCGCTGCCAGATTAATTGTTGTAAGGCAATGAGACTGATAATCAAGGTGATAAAAGCAAAACTAAAGAATAGGTCTAACAGATTTAAACGTGTGTAAGCTTGAGCAGAATGAGAGAGGGTTTTGCTAAAAGGCTGAGTATTCGCTTGTAAACCGCGCGCTTGGAGCTTGTGAATCAGCACAGCTTTGTTGCGCAGGCACCATAAGCGTTTGATCTCATAGCTACCACGCAAACCAATTAAGACGAAAAAGGCGATGAGCATCCACTGGTAGGGGTGGGTAGGAGGCTGTGAGGGTTGGCTATTATCCGTTATCTTAGCGATAACATAACACGCGCAAAGCGCCGCTAACATCAGCCACCACGAGCGTGCAATCAGATAAATTTTTGGCAGGCGCTTACGCAAGCGAGGTAGGGCAAGCATGGCCCACGTCAAACTGACGACCATCATAAGTCCGATCACAAACAGCGTATCAGTAGCCATATTTTTAGCATTTTGAGGTCAATAAAAAACGGTAACTTACCGTTTTGTGATGGTTAGAGTGGCAACCTTCAATCGCTGTTAAACGTTAGCAACAGTATGTGCTGATCCAACCTCTGTGTCATCGATTATAGGCTGAACCAACCAATCAATGCCACCTTCTTTGTTACCTGTTTTGTCACCTTCTCTCAGCTTCGATAAGGGCGCAATCACACTCGTTCGAGGTGTGGTCGCTAAATGCGGATAGTCTTGACGATAATGACCACCGCGACTCTCATAACGCTGATAAGCCGACTGAATAATCAATGTCGCTAATTGTAATTGTCGTGCTAATTGAAAGTGTGCCAAGCCATCATGGGGAATGGTCTTGCTCTGACTATTCATATCGAGAGAATTAGTTATATTTAGAGAATCAGACTTGAGGCATCCAAGCTGCTGCTGCCAATTTTCTATTTGTAGCAATGCTTGTGCTAATTGCCCAGCGCTGCGAGTGATACCCATATGAGCAGTCATCAGAACTTTTAGTTTGGCGGTTATCCCAGCTATGTCAGCATCTATATTGACGTTATGATGAGTATTGCTTTCATGGTCAGTAGACGGTGGTAGAGTAATGGGCTGAGTATCTTTAAGCGTTGGCGGCGTCCAAATGCCAAGGGCTGATTGATTTAGTTTATCAAAATATGTCACTTGACTGAGCTCCGCCATGTCTTTTAAATAGCGGGGTAAGTCAGCAGCGATATTGCGCCCAACCACCACGCATTCTAGTAGTGAGTTACTCGCCAAGCGATTAGCCCCATGCAAACCTGTATAGGCAACTTCGCCAGCGGCATAGAGACCTGCCACATCGGTCATACCATTGACAGACGTGACTACACCGCCGCAGCTATAATGAGCGGTAGGGGCGACCGGAATTGGGTCAGTAGTCATATCGATGCCAAGCTCTAATAACGTTTGATAAATTTGCGGAAAATGCTCTCGTAAAAACTGTTCTGGCAGATGACTGACATCAAGGTTTACGTAGCCAAGTCCATTCGTACTAATCTGCTCAGCAATAGCACGAGCGACGATATCGCGTGGTGCCAGTTCTGCACGCTCGTCAATGTCCAACATAAAGCGCGCACTGGTCTTTGGACAGGTTAGACGGCCACCTTCACCGCGTAGGGCTTCCGATATCAAAAAACTACTGTCATCTAACGCCAAACCAGTCGGATGGAATTGAATGAATTCTAAGTTTGCTAAGCGGCAGCCTGCTTGCCATGCCATCATTACGCCATCACCGACACAGACGTTGGGCGCACTGGCACGCTTAAACAATTGACCCAAGCCACCACTAGCCAGTACGGCTGCGCGACTATAAAAAGTCAGTTGTCGTTGACTACTATGATCAAAAACTTGCGCCCCTTGGCACTGATTATCACTGTTTGTCAAAAGGCTCAGCGCTTCATAATAAGGCAAAATAGTGATATTGGCAGCAGATTGAGCTTTTATGGTCAAGGCTTCCATAATATGTCGACCAGTCGCATCATCCGCATGCGCGACCCGCCTACAACCATGCCCGCCTTCTTTGGTTAAATGTAAGTTAGCAGTCTGTAGTTCAGTGAAAGGTTTTGCATTATCTTCTTGCTGTATCTGGGTAAAAGGCACACCTTGCTCACACAGCCACTGCACGGCCTGCTGTCCGGCACTTAAAATGCTACTGGTATTGTCGGCTTCGCATAAGCCTGCGCCTGCGATTAGCGTATCAGCGATATGGTCAGCGACAGAGTCCTCTTTGTCTAGGCTGGCAGCAATACCACCTTGGGCATAATGGCTTGAACAAACGGCTAAGTCGGCTTTGCTCAATACGGTAATATTCAGCGATGTTGGTAACGCTAGAGCCGTGCTTAAGCCTGCCAATCCGGCACCGATGATAAGGACATCGGTTTGTACCGCTCCATCAAAATTATCAGCATTTAGTGCTTCCGCTGTAGACAGCGCATTCATATTAGGCTGCTCCGACATTGGCGAACAGCTCGCGGTCTTTAACGATGTCGCCACTGGCTGCCACTCGTTGTTTTTGTGATTCGGCAAAATCAAGCATACGTTGCAAGGGCTTTTTAGCCGCAACTGCCAGATCAGGCGTCATCAAAACTTCACCGCTCTGATTGGTTAGGCATTGCTCGATACCTTTTAAGCCGTTCATCGCCATCCATGGACAAAAGGCACAGCTCTTACAGCTTGCGCTTTCACCAGCAGTAGGCGCTGCTAAGAAACGCTTATTTGGCGAGCGCTTTTGCATTTCATGCAAGATACCTAAGTCGGTGGCGACGATAAAGGTATCGGCATCCATCTCATAAGTTGATTGCAACAATTTGCTAGTAGAGCCGACCACATCGGCGAGCGCTACTACGCTGTCAGGGGATTCAGGATGCACCAATACTTTTGCGTTTGGATGCTCCTCTTTTAATTGCAGCAGTTCGGTCGCTTTAAACTCATTATGTACGAGGCACGAGCCTTGCCAAAGCAACATATCTGCGCCCGTCTCTTTAGCGATATATTTACCTAAATGGCGATCAGGACCCCAAATAATTTTTTCACCATTATTATGCAAATGGCGAATGATATCGATGCCAACGGATGACGTCACCACCCAGTCAGCACGAGCTTTGACGGCAGCGCTAGTATTGGCATAAACCACGACGGTACGCTCAGGATGAGCATCACAAAATGCGGAAAACTCGTCAGCAGGGCAGCCCAAATCAAGCGAACACTCGGCTTCTAGGTCTGGCATCAGTACTGTCTTCTCCATACTCAGTATCTTTGCAGACTCGCCCATAAAGCGTACACCAGCGACCACCAATGTCTGTGCACTGTGCGCTTGCCCAAAGCGTGCCATTTCTAGTGAATCGCCTACGCAGCCACCAGTCGCTAATGCCAAATCCTGAATAAAAGGGTCGACATAATAATGGGCGACCAATACCGCATTATGCTCTTTTAATAGCTTCTTGATGTTTTCTTCAACCACGATGCGTTCAGCGCGTGGCAAGTCTGCTGGCATTTTAGCTTTGGCATATTCGATGTTCATTTGAGTGGCGATGCGATTGTCCGTACTCATGATAGGTGCGTCGTAAGGATAAGTTTTCATAAAGGCAAACCTTTTATACAGTAGCGACAAGTAATATGCCGCTAAAAATAAGTCAATTGAATATTGCTAATGAATAAGATGTTTTAATTATGCTCATTTTGAGCATAAATACAAGTGTTTTTTTATAACTGCCTCAATGAAAGTACTTATTTTTTAACTCATCAGACCGTAAAGTCGTTGAATAAGCCGCAGTTTTAGTTTTGTAGAATTACAACCGCAGGCTATGATAGTCTGGGATTCACGTTATACTCATCTACAGTATCAAAGCCGCATTTTATGAATTTATTATTCAATAACTACATTTAAAGGATTGTCGCCAAAATTATGACTTTGTCTTATTCACATGCGCATCAACAGGGAAGTGGTACCACTGAAGTGGTTGCGGTGCTAGTCGCCATCACTGACCACACAGCCCGTGTATTAACAGTGGATCAAGGTAAGCTGCTGCCCAATGGTCCTCTGATGCCGTTGCATCGCTCTTTGCAAGCAGGCGTGCGTCAATGGGTGGAGGAGCAAACGCAGCAACCGCTTGGTTATCTAGAGCAGTTATATACCTTTGTTGATACCAATAGACGTAATATCGATGGTCATGCGCTGGTTTATGTGAGCTATTTGGGTTTGGTGCAAGAGACGCAGATGCAAGAGCTACAAAGCGAGGCACTGTGGCGAGATTGGTATGATTATTTCCCGTGGGAAAATCACTTAGATGGTATGCCTAGTATCATTACAGACTTTATCGTGCCTGTGTTGTTGGAATGGGCAAATACTGCCGAAGACTTGATTGTGCAACAGCGTCGACGCCAACGTATTGGATTGTGTTGGGGACTGAGTGAAGCGTTTTTAGCAGGTGGCGAACTGACAGACACAGAATTGGTTGGCGACCATGCTCATGAAGGTAGGGAGTGGATCGCAGAGCACGTACTGCTCCGCTATGAGATGCTGTATGAAGGGGGGCTGATACCCGAAGCGCCCAATTACCCGCCAACTTATCAAGCCGTCATCTTGCCAGACGATTGGTCACAACGTATAGGTGTACCGATGTATTACGATCATCGCCGCGTGATTGCGACGGCTATTTCGAGGCTGCGTGCCAAGATTGAATACAGACCGCTTATTTTTGGTTTGATGCCAGATGTTTTTACTTTGTCACAGTTGCAGCAAAGTGTCGAGGCCTTATCAGGAGTGCGTCTGCATAAGCAGAATTTTCGCCGTTTGCTTGATTCACAGAACTTAGTGATGGAGACAGGAGAGAGTAGTAGCGCTCAGCGCGGTCGACCTGCCAAGCTCTATCGCTTCCGCCACGATATTGAGCTGCAAAGCTTGCTAATGGACAGCAAATTGCCCAAACGAAACAAATAGTTGTCAGATTATTCCTACGATATTTCTGCCATATGCTGTGTTTATAAACGTTGACTAGGGCGTGTCCTCATTTTGAAAATGGTGATAAAAATGAGATAAATTGCAGCCAAACAAGAAAAATAGCACAGATAATATCATGATATTGACCAGCTATTTGACGCAGTTTGGCAAGATTTAGCCATTTTTAGCCCATTTAGGCGCTTTCGTTCAGATTGAGGGCACGCCCTAAACACATAAAATACCGACCTATCCTTGCGAGAAGGCTAACTTTACGCTATATTTATGCTCATTTTGAGTTTAAATCAATCGAATTTATATTCATAGCATACTTATATAAGGGTTAAAGATGACAGTTGAACGAGAGCCAGCGTTGGATGAAGTATTGCTTAAGCCCTTGGTTGAGGCTGCCCTCACCGAAGACTTGGGTCGACGCGGAGATGTGACTTCGCAAGCCACCATTCCCGCCGATATGCAGGCGCAGCTCCAGATTAAAGCACGGCAAGCAGGCGTGGTTTGCGGTATGGATTTGGCGCGTCTGTCTTTTGCTTTGGTTGATGCGCAGATAGAGTTTATCGCTCAGGTCATCGATGGTGAGAAGGTTGATGCAGATACAGTATTGGCTATCGTACGCGGTAATGCACGTCATCTATTAACGGCAGAGCGTACGGCATTGAATTTCATGACGCATTTGAGTGGTATTGCGACGGCGACACAGAAGATTGTCGATACTGTGGCGGATTATCCCGCGCAAATTACCTGTACGCGCAAGACCATTCCCGGTTTACGTATCGTGCAAAAATACGCGGTGCGCTGCGGCGGTGGTCGCAATCATCGTTTGGGTTTAGATGATGCAATTTTGATCAAAGACAATCATATTGCTATTGCAGGCGATATTAAAACAGCTATCAAGCAAGCACAAAATTTCGCGGGTCATCTCATTCCGATTGAAGTGGAAGTCGATACGCTAGCGCAACTAGAGCAGGCTTTGGACGCTGGTGTGAGCTTGGTATTATTAGACAACATGTCACCTGAAATATTGTCGCAAGCAGTGGCCATGTGTAAAGGTCGCGCCAAGACAGAAGCCTCTGGTGGTATCACCCCTGAGACCGTGCAAGCAGTCGCAAAAACGGGTGTTGATTTTATCGCGATGGGTTATTTGACGCATAGTACCACTGCGCTAGATATCGGTCTTGATTTTAGTGCGTAACGTTTGGCTTTATTATAGTCAGTTCAATATAAAAAAGAGACAGTGTGACTGATATAAATTTTTTGTAGCCTCTGTCTGCGTAGGCACAGCAGGCAAGAAAAATTTATACCAGTCACGCATTATAATTTCGTGTATCTATTCTATTTAGTATCGACTATAAAGAAATAACGCCCCACCTTTATTAGCACTGTTAATACGATTATTCATCCGTTAAAAGTTGCTGAGCGATCTATGATAATCAGCTATTGCCGCTAATGCGCTTATATGAGAATGTTAAGCAAAGTTAATGATTTAATTAGCTTATCTGCCTATGCTACAATGTCACTGCTAACCGCCTATTGGTCATCGTTGCACTCGCACGATGGCCTTATCTTTTTGCCCAAGTTTTACCGATAGATAAGCGAGCGCTCAGTGGATACTGAAATTATTAAAATCATCTTGGCCTTTGTGGTTTTGATTAATCCTTTTGCAGCTTTGACGCTGTTCTTGGACTTGACGCGCGGCTACTCGATGATTGATCGACGTAAAGTAGCACGTATTGCCTGCTTGACTATTTTTATCACCATCAGCTTTTTTACTGTAGCAGGCGAGGTACTTCTAAAGGCACTTGGTATCTCTATTGGCTCGTTCCAGCTGGCAGGCGGTATATTGGTATTTTTGATTGCCTTGAACATGATGAATGGCGATGGTAACCCCGCTAAGCCTGATCAAGAAAATTTCGATGTTGAATACGATAAACATGCACTACCAAGTACCGCATCAGCAGTAGTACCACTGGCTATTCCTATGATGATTGGGCCGGGTGGTATTTCTACGGTCATTATTTATTCTTCTCAAGTTTCAGGCATATTGCGTGTTTCTGCGGTTATCGTTGCAGGCTTTTTAATCAGTCTTTTTTGCTATTTGGCATTGATGGCGGCAGGTCGTATTAGCCGTTTATTGGGTGATACTGGGCTTAATATCATGAGCCGAATCATGGGTATGTTATTGGCTGCAGTTTCTATTGAAATTATCGTCAATGGATTGCGTACGTTATTTCCTAACTTAATATAGCTTTTGTTAAGCCTAAAAAACCCAAACACGTTTATAGAATGTGTTTGGGTTTTTTTGATTTTGACTGTGCATTTATATGAATTTGACTATAGTCGGTTCAATTTAAAAGTGGTACAAGGCAACCGAGTGTAGATGTATATTTAATACCTCAAGCGAGGTTAACGCTGTAACGCTTTTATAGTGGATTGAATATATAGCTGTTTTCTAACTTTGGTATAGATGCCAAGCCAAATAAAACATCAATATACCCACCAAGGCATCAAGTATATTCCACGCTTTTGGCTTGGCAAACAGAGGTCTGAGTAAGCGTGCGCTATAGCCTAATGCAAAGAAGAAAAAGAATGAGGCACTGACAGCCCCAACTGCAAATGCTAGCTTGCTACTAGCGCCAGTTGAAACCATGCCAACGAGCACCAAGGTATCTAGATAGACATGTGGGTTGAGCCAAGTAAAGCCAAAGCAGAGCAATAGCGCCTTTTTTAAACTGGTCACAACTTGTCCGTCGACAGTCAGCGCATGGGATAGGCGTACACTGGCATACAAGCTTTGAATGCCATAGCCCAGCAAAAATATGACGCCTGCAATTTTGGCAATGTTGACGACTTGCGGATACTGAGCAGTCACCGCGCCAAAGCCCGCTACGCCTGCGGAGATTAAAAACGCATCGCTGACCGCACAGAAGAGACAGATAAAAAAGATGTGCTCGCGTTTGAGTCCTTGTTTAAGCACAAAGGCATTCTGTGAACCAATCGCGATAATGAGCGATAATCCCAGCAAAAAACCAGCAATATAATCGGGTGCATTCATAACCATTTACTCGATGTTAAAGACCAAAACGTTGACGTTTGCTTACTGGCAGCGTGACAAAAAACTGTTAAGATAAGGGATTGAGTGGTCGAATGCAATCAGTAAATGGGCAAGGGGCAGAGCAGAACATGGTCGTAAGTTTGACAAGAATGTTACAGTCATTTGGGCAAGCTCAAGATGATTTGCCAACGCGAGCTGCCAAACATGTTCAGCAAGGCGCTATCGCTCCTAATGCAGAAGATGATGCCAGTCCTGCTGATAATATTATTCACAATGAAGACAGTGCTAGTGATGAAACTGCCATTAGTAAACGCCTGCCATTGACTCCTCCCGAGCGTGCTGATCGTATTTGTGAAGCCTTATCGCAAGTCAATGATATTCGTACGGCAACGCCACTGACCGATCGCTATTTGTCCAATCGTGCGGCAATGCGCCCGACCAATAGACCGCCTTTCGACCCCGATACCCTATGGTATCTCAAACATGGACGCTGTCCGATTATGACTGAGCTTATTGATGTGGTTGATGAGGCCACCCTAAATGCTATGCCTATAGAAGCTGTTGCGATACTAGATCGAATTAACGGCAAGCTCAAGCGTTACCGTGAGTGGAGCAGTGAGCTCAACGAGCAGCAACAGCAGCAACATAACGAGCGTCAGTTTGTCATCGACAAGCTGGTGTCAGAGAGCATTCCAGAAGCACTACATCATTATGAGCAATTGCAACGTTTTAGTCCACATCGCACCAAAAACACGATGATGCAGGGAAAAATGACGGCAGGCGACATGCTGACTGATTTGTTTTTAGAAATTGATTATGAGCTTGATGAGTTATTGGACGAGTTGCATCAAACGGTTATGAATCGTCTTGCCTCAACGCACCGTTATGTCAAAAGCCGTACGAAAAGCTAATGTGTATTTATTTTAATGACTGTTATTAATTATCAGCTATGAGCAGTTAAATACATAACAATATGGGGCTTTAATAAAGCCTTATTTTTTTGTTTAATCTCATAGAGTTTAGAGTTTAGAGTTTAGAGTTTAGAGTTTAGAGTTTAGAGTTTAGAGTTTAGAGTTTAGAGTTTAGAGTTTAGAGTT
>NZ_CAJHBP010000016.1:0-72758 GCF_904846665.1 Psychrobacter sp. Pi2-51 | reverse complement strand
CTAAATATATCATTTAATAAGTTTAGTTTTTATTGTTAATTATAATGAATAAGAGCCTATAACTGGTATGATATCTCTCTAACTGAAGTGAGAGTCATAATAGTAATGACTTAGATTCAGTCATGCCTAACAGCGCCAAATAAAAATTAGAAATAGTCGGAGAATAATATGGGCTTATTGGTAGACGGACAATGGCAAGACAAATGGTACGAGACAGAAGCCAACGGTGGACGTTTTGAGCGTGAAGACGCAGGCTTTAGAAACTGGGTGACCGTGGATGGCAGGGCAGGACCAACAGGTATTGAGGGCTTTAAAGCCGAACCTGACCGTTACCATCTATATGTGTCGCTTGCGTGTCCTTGGGCGCATCGTGCTTTGATTTATCGTAAGCTCAAAGGTTTAGAAGACCTCATCCCAATATCCGTGGTTAATCCCTATATGAGTGAGCACGGTTGGACATTTGCAGATGATGCAGGCGTCGTTGCTGACCCAGTTATCCATGCAGACTATGCGTATGAGCTTTATACCAAAGCAAAGCCAAATTATACAGGCCGTGTCACAGTGCCGATTTTATGGGATAAGAAGACCAATACGATTGTGAGTAATGAATCATCTGAAATCATTCGCATGTTTAATTCAGCTTTCGACGAAGTTGGTGCTGTAGCAGGTAATTTTTTGCCAGCAGATCTGTTGCGCGAAATCGATGATATCAATACCTTTGTCTATTCTACGATTAATAATGGGGTGTATAAAACTGGGTTTTCGACCACACAAGAAGCCTATGAAGAGGCCGTGATTGAGCTGTTTGCGGCACTAGATACACTTGAGGCGCGCTTGGCACACCAGCGTTATCTAACAGGCAGCACTATAACCGAAGCCGATTGGCGACTGTTTACCACCTTGGTGCGTTTTGATGCCGTTTATGTTGGGCATTTTAAGTGTAATCTGCATCGCATTGTTGATTATCCAAATCTGTGGGGCTATCTGCGTGATTTATACCAAGTGCCAGGTATTGCAGAGACGGTGAATATGACTCACATCAAGCAGCATTACTACACCAGTCATGCCAATATTAATCCCACTCGTATCATACCTGTTGGTCCTGCTATTGATTTTACGACAGCGCATAATCGTGAGCAGCTGTAGATACTCATAGTTAGTACACGCAATAAATCTTTTTATTTTAATAGAGTGTCAGTATAAAAAATCGCCCCAGCGACTATGAAGCAGCTGGGGCGATTTTTGCGATATAAAAAGCCATTTAATTGCTATTAAGCATTGTTTAATTGGCGGGCAGCTTCTAATGCAAAGTACGTCAAGATACCATCAGCCCCAGCACGGCGGAAGCCAATCAAAGATTCTAAGATGACCGCATCACTCAACCAGCCGTTCTGGATAGCAGCCATATGCATGGCATATTCACCAGAGACCTGATAAGCAAAGGTTGGTACGCCAAAGGTATTTTTGACTTCACGAATCAAATCTAAGTATGGCTGACCAGGTTTTATCATGACCATATCAGCGCCTTCGTTAATGTCCATGGCGACTTCATGCAGTGCTTCAGCGCGATTGCCAAAGTCCATCTGATATTGTTTCTTGTGCCCACCTTTTAGATTGCCAGCACTGCCGACCGCATCACGGAATGGACCATAATATGCAGAGGCATACTTGGCTGAGTAGGCCATAATCGCGGTATTCACAAAACCTTCTGCTTCAAACGCATCACGCATGGCTTTGATACGACCATCCATCATGTCACTAGGCGAGATGATATCAGCACCCGCGCGGGCGTGTACTAACGCTTGCTTGACCAATACTTCGATGGTTGCATCGTTGATGACATAGCCACTGTCATCGAGCAGGCCGTCTTGACCGTGTGAAGTATAAGGATCTAATGCCACATCGGTCATGACGACCATTTCTGGCACAGCGTCTTTGACCGCCTTTATCGTACGTGCAGTCAGGGCATTTTCATCATAGGCTGCTTTGCCATCAGGCGTTTTTAGTGAGTTATCAATGACAGGGAAGATGTCGATAGTGGTGACACCTTCTGCTAATAATTCCTTGGTATAATCAATCAGCAAATCAACTGACAGGCGTTCAACACCCGGCATACTAGCGATGGTTTCACGCTGGTTGTTGCCTTCTAAGACAAATACGGGGGCGATGAAATGCTTAGGATGTAGCTCTACTTCACGAATCATAGCCCGTACATTATCGTTATAACGTAGGCGGCGCAGGCGAGTGGCAGGGTATTGGCGGTTAAAGGTATAAGTCATAATCATTCCTTACGATCGTTTTAATGGTTATCGCTTCATATCATTGGAGCATAGGTGCTGATATAGTCAGTTCAATATAAAAAAGAGACAGCGAAACTGATATAAATTTTTTGTAGTCTCTGTTTGCGTAGGCACAGCAAGCAAGAAAAACTGTACCAGTCACGCATCATAACGTCGTGTATCTATTTTATTTAGCATCGACTATAGATTTAATATTTGAAAATGGGCGCTAACAAAATAGCCGTTAGTATAGTGATTGATTCTACTATAACCAAAGACAGCTGATAAAAGCAAAAAGCCCTACCAAGTCGGCAGGGCTAATGGTACTTATCAACTGTCAATACGAGGATACTGTGATGTCACGATTTTAAGATCGAACCATTTAAGGCTCAACAATCTGCGTGACCGGCACTTGCTCAACACTATTTTCATTGAAACGCGTCTCTTCGGTAATCACACCCACTGCAGCATCTGTTTTACCATCGCTATTGACATCGACGATAGCAGTCGGCTCAAAGGTAGTGGTTTCTGACGGCTGCGCTTGTTTGATTGCGATGGCTTCTTGTACAGAAGCCACACGTGCTGAGCTCGCTGCATCAATTGCGTTAGCCGCTTTTACCTTGTTGCTATAGGCAGGTAGATTAACGACCTGAACCAAGTTGGTATATTGCGGCACAGGGATGACCGTTGGCACATCAAGGTTAGCACCGCCACCGAGCGCTTGGTACAATTCAATTTGGCTGACAAGTTTTTGTAATTCTAAATCCAAAATTCCCTGCTGGGTTGAGAATAACGAACGCTGGGCATCGAGGACATCTAGATAGTTGGAGACACCCGCTTTAAAGCGTGCATCGGCAATTTGATAGGTTTGCTCAAAGTTATCTTGTAGGCGATACTGGGATTCTAACTGCTCACCCAAGGTGGCGCGCGTCGCTAGCACATCCGACACTTCGCGGAATGCGGTTTGGATAGAGCGCTCATAACTCGAAAGCGTCTGCTCACGCTCGATTTTGGCCACATTATATTCAGCATCCAAACGTCCTGCATCAAAGATTGGGACACTAATACTTGGGCCAAAAGACCAGCCGACTGCACCGCTTTTGAACAGATCATCTAAGCTACCGCTACTGACACCAACACTACTTGCTAAGCTAATAGAAGGGAAGTAAGACGCACGTGCCACTTCGATATTGGCCCCCGCAGCTTTTAGGTTGTATTCCGCTTGTAGGACATCAGGGCGATAGCGTAACAACTCACTTGGTAAGCCGGCATTAAAGAGTTGCTGGCTAGTAATATTGCTGACTGCCGGTGTTGGAATCAACTCGTTTGGAATAGAAGCGCCAATCAAATATTGCAAGGCATTACGTGAGGTCAAGATACTGCTTTGTGCCCGTAATACGGCAAGCCTAGCATTTTCTAAAGAAGCACTGGCTTGAAGTGAAGGCAGTTTAGGATCAATGCCTGCCTCAAAACGTTTGCTCGCAATAAACAATGATCTGTCACGACTCTCAACAGTAGCTTCTGCCAGCTTAAGCTGTGCCAAGCTATAGCTTAAATTGGCATAGCTTTGGGCAATATTACTGATTAGACTAATTTGAGTCGAATCTTTCGCGGCTGTAGTCGCCAAAAAATTCTGCAACGCTTGATCTTTTAGGCTAGAAATCTTACCCCAAAAATCTAGCTCGTAGTTGGCCAATCCTAGGTTGACGTTATAACTACTGTTGGGGTTTTTGTCGGTTCTATTCTGTGCTTGGCGCGTGTAGCCGCCACTACCATTGATGGTTGGCAGATCGTTAATATCGGTGATTTGATATTGCGCTCGTGCTTTTTCAATGGCTAAACGGGCACTTTCAAAGTCTTTATTGTTCTCAAGTCCTAGAGCAATCAGCCCTTTTAGACGCTCATCGCTGTAGAAATTTTGCCAGCGTTGACCCGCAATACTTGGCTGTGACGCGTTACTAGCCGTTTCCTTGTCGAACGCCCCGTAGGCTTGTTCAATAGAGATATTGGGCTCAGCAAGTACAGGGCGAGTATCGGCTTTTGGAATGGTATTACAAGCCGCCATACTCATCGCTAAAGCAGTCAAGCCGATTAAACGACCGCTGTTCTTGCGCATGCGTGATAGAACTGGGCGCGCAAGGGTAGCTGAGGCTACCACCGCTGTAGTATTGGTTGTACATGTTTTTTGAGCACTCATTATGTATTGTCTCCAAGGCTTGCAGGCTGATAACTCTCTGAGGGAGTTGGGTTCTGAGGACCAGGCGTACCATTGTCGCCATCGCCTTTATCATTTGGCTTATTGTTGTCATACTTGTGAGGGAACACACTGCGTATCCAGATGTAGAACATCGGGATAAAGAAGATGCCTAAGAGGGTCGCCGTTACGACGCCGCCAACCACACTGGTACCAATGGCATTTTGACTGCCTGAACCTGGACCACTCGCCAAGAATAATGGCACAACACCTAGACCAAAGGCAAGTGAGGTCATGATAATGGGGCGTAGACGTTGGCGTGCTGCTGTCATGACTGCCTCTTTTAGACTATAGCCTTCCTCTTGATGCTCTTTAGCGAACTCGATAATCAAGATGGCGTTTTTGGCCGATAGACCAACCACCGTCAGTAGACCTACTTGCAGGTAAATATCGTTGGCGAAACCTCGTAACCACGTAAATATGACTGCCCCTAATACCCCAAGTGGAATGACCAGTAGGACAGAGAAGGGGATAGACCAGCTTTCATAGAGGGCTGCCAAACATAAGAACACGACTAAGATTGAAAGCGCGTAGAGCATCGGTGCTTGAGCGCCTGACTTTTGCTCTTCTAGTGACATACCTGTCCACTCGTAACCGATACCTTCAGGTAGCTTCTCAATCATGGTTTCCATCGAGCTCATGGCTTCACCAGTACTTAGACCGGGCGCAGCACTACCTTGGATGTTCATAGACGGTAAACTGTTATAGCGGGTCAGACGTGGTGAGCCTGATTGCCATTCACTGGTCGAAAAAGCATTAAATGAGATCATATCGCCCATTTCATTTCGCACATACCATTTACCAATATCATCAGGATTGGTACGGCTACTCGCTTCACCTTGAACAAAGACGCGTTTAATACGACCACGATCAATGAAGTCATTAACGTAGCTTGAGCCCCAAGCGGTTGAGATAACGCTATTGATATTACCTAGTGACAAGCCATAAGCGGCGGCTTGCTCTTGGTTGATATTCACCTTAAGCTGCGGTGAGTCTTCCTGACCGTTAGGACGTACACCAGCGACTTGATCGTTTTGCGCTGCCATGCCTAGCAGCATGTTTCGTGCTTCAAGTAGCCCATCATGACCAAGATTACCATTATCTTGGAGCATCAAATCAAAACCACTGGCGTTACCAAGTTCGGTAATGGCTGGCGGTACAATCGCAAAAACTTGCGCTTCATTTAATTGAGTAAAGAAGTAACCCATTGCTCGACCAGCAACAGCCTGAGCAGTGTTCTCATCACCCGAACGCGCTTCCCAATCTGACAGGCGAACGAATGCCAGTCCCATATTTTGCCCTTGACCTGCAAAGCTGAAGCCTGCAATGGTAAAGACGGAGGCAATGTTATCGGTTTCTTGAGTGTCGTAATAGTTTCTTACTTTATCGAGCACTTCTTGTGTTTCATCTAACGTCGAACCGGCAGGAAGCTGAACCAAAGTAAACATAATACCTTGATCTTCTTCTGGTAAAAATGAGCCGGGAATACGTAAGAATACCACCACCATGACGCCAATAATGGCCGCATAACCAATCAAATATAGCCATTTGAAGCGAAAGCTTTTACCGACAAAGCCTTCGTATGAACGACTAAGCTTAAAGAATGAGCGGTTAAACCAGCCAAAGAAGCCTTTTTGCTTTTCTTCGTTGCCTTTTTCATGGCTCTTGCCACGTTTTAATAAGGTCACGCATAGCGCAGGGGTGAAAACAAGGGCGACAATGGCTGATAACACCATAGCAGTAATCAAAGTAATGGAGAACTGACGGTAAATTACGCCTGTCGAACCACCGAAGAAGGCCATCGGTACAAATACTGCTGATAGAATCAAAGCAATACCGATAACAATCTTACTAATCTCACCCATCGATTGAATGGTCGCGTCTTTAATAGAAATATGAGGATCTTCTTCTAAGATGCGTTCAACGTTCTCTACCACAACGATCGCATCATCGACCAGTAGACCGATGGATAGTACCATCGCAAACATAGTCAGCACGTTGATACTAAAGCCCGCTACATAAAGCACTGCAAACGTGCCCAGCAAAACGACAGGTACGGCAAGCGTCGGAATAATAGTTGCACGCCAGTTCTGTAAGAAAATGAACATGACGATAAATACCAACACAATCGCCTCAATGAGGGTCATGACGACTTGTTCGATAGACAAGCGTACGAATGGCGTTGTGTCATTCCGCCATACGTGCGCCAACGGCTTCACGAGTCTCAAGCGCGTTAGCACCACCTGCGAGTGAAATACCCAAAGCGGCAGCTTCTTGACCGTTGTATAGCGATACTACACTATAGTCTGCACTACCGATTTCGACATCTGCCACATCGCCTAAGCGTACTTGGGCGCCTGAGGTGTCTGTTTTTAACAGAATATTTTGGAATTCTTCAGGTGTTTGTAGATAGCTTTGCACTGTAACGGTGGCATTGATAACCTGTTGGTCGGTATCAGCAGGTGCTTGACCTAGCTGACCAGCAGATACTTGCGCGTTCTGCGCTCGTATTGCATTGACGACATCAGACGGTACCATGTTATAGCTGCGTAGGCGTGAAGGGTCAAGCCATACACGCATCGCATAGGTAGAGCCGAAGACTTGAACTTCACCCACACCCTCTACACGACTGATCGAATCGACGACATTGGAGTTAATGTAATCGGCAATATCCGCTCGATCCATAGTGCCATCTTCAGAAATAAATGCTTGCACCATCAAAAAGCTGCTAGACGATTTATTGACGTTGACGCCCTGACGCTGAACAGACTCAGGCAAGGAGCTCATCGCGGCTTGCAGTTTGTTCTGTACTTGTACTTGTGCGGTATCAGAATCAGTACCATTCTCAAAGGTAAGCGTCACTGAGGCGCTACCATTTGACGAGCTCGATGACGACATATACATCAGACCATCAAGACCCTTCATACGTTGTTCAATGATCTGTACGACTGAGTTCTCGACAGTTTGTGCGTTAGCACCAGGATAGCTGGCACTGACTGAGATGGTCGGTGGTGCAATACGTGGATACTGTTCGATCGGTAGGTTAATGACCGATATCACCCCGATGAGCATGACTAAAATAGCCATAACCCATGCAAAAATAGGGCGATTAATAAAAAAACGTGACATAGTATATCCCTAAGTCTTCCTATCTTTGAATGGAATTAGTTAGCAGTGGTTTCTGTAGGTTTCTTAGCAGAAGTTCCGTTACCAGCTGGCTTATCCACCGTTTTTGCAGCTTGCTGAGGCGTTTTGGCGTTTGGCGTGCCTTGTCCTTTTGCAGATGGTGCTGGATTGGCGCTTTCTAATGGCTTAGCCACTACCTCTTGATCAGGTTTGACTTTTGAGCCACCAATAATCACGACCTTATCACCTGCTTTTAGACCGTCAGTAACTACCCATTGTCCGTTATAAGTACCATTAATAGTGACTGGACGTACTTGGATTTTGTTGTTTTCATCGACGATATAGACTTGCGTCTCACTCTTAGGCGTACGTGACACTGCACTTTGCGGCACTAGCGCGGCATTGGTAATGACGCTTTGGGTCAAGCGTGCAGTGACATACATACCCGGCAGCAAGATGTTATTGCTGTTCGGGAAGATGGCACGCAAGGTCACAGCGCCAGTTGACGCATCAACCTTTGCTTCAGACAACGCAAGCTTGCCACGTACAGGATAGACTGAGCCATCTTCTAGAACCAATTCAACCGAGTTCATACCGGGTTGTGCTTTGCCTTCAGATATTTGCTGGCGTAATTTGAGCAGCTCAGACGATGATTGGCTGATATCTACATAGATAGGGTCTAGACGCGAAATCGTCACCAGTGGGCTGGCTTGACTGGCGCTTACCAAGGTACCCGCAGTCACATTCGAGCGTTCTGTGCGCCCTGAGATCGGTGCCCGTACAATCGTACGGTTAAGATCTAACGTGCTGGACTCCAATCCTGCTTGAGCCGTTTGAATACCTGCTTTCGCGCTTTCGATACCTGCTTGTGTCTGACCGACCGCCGCACGCGCACTTTCTAATGAAGCTTGTGCCGTACGGACTTCTGTCTGTGCTTGATCGTATTGTTGTTTAGAGATAGCGTCGATCTCTACCAGACCTTGTAGTCGCTGAAAATCATTGACCGCTTGGGCTAATGAAGCTTGGCGACTGCCCAATTCAGCTTTGGCATTGGCGTTATTGGCCAGTGCAGTTTGATAATTGGCTTGAGACTGCGCAACTGCTGCTTCACCGCTGGTGATAGAAGTGGCATAGTTATCAGTATTGATACGATAAAGTGGCTGGTCTTTTTTGACGTTACCGCCCTCACGGAACAGTACCTCGTCAATGACGCCATTAACCTGTGGACGAACGTCAGCGGTTTGATAGGCCGCAGTGCGTCCAGAGAATGTTTGTACTTGGGGTACGGTATCGAGAGTGACAGTCTGAACGTTGACAACCGCAGGCGGCATCTGCTGCTGTGCGGCATCTGCGCCAGCGGCGTCCTCGTTTTTGTCACAGCCAATCAGTACAGCTCCAGATAGTACAGATGCTATTACAAGCGCAAGAGTAGAGTGCTTCATCAATGTCCTCGGCAATAGGTATAAAATAAATAGTGACAGTATAAAAAATTTATAAGTAAATAAATCTTAACGTATGAAATTTTAAAGGTATTGAATTTTAAAGGTATTAAATATAGGGGCAGTCTTAACGCTAAGTACAAGCCATACCTTGCTCAGATCACTTTCGATAACATCAGTTTTAATAGAACCAATTTTAATATCACGTAATGACTAGAATGCCCAGTTCTTACGTTTGTATGATGAATCATGAGGCAAGGTTTTTAGCATTATAGATGTAGGCAAGCCACAGAGTTGATTAGTAAATTTAATCAGTTATTATAAACTAATGGGGTTACCCCACAGTCAAGTACTTTAGGAGAGGGAAGGCGGCAAAAAGCGGCAATATTACGTTTTATGAATAAACGAGGTGCCGCTATAGTAAGCCTCACCTCAGTTAACCGCTAATAGGGCGACATACAACCTACTATCAAAACATATTGTAAACTTTTGTTATATTTATAAACCACATAATCATTGAGGCTTTTAAACGATGAAAATTTGGGTTTGTAAACAAAATAACGAATTTATCAACTAATAATTATGACCATAAAAATAGGGCTCAATAGTTTCTACTATGCATAAATCAGTATCACAATAGAAACGCGAATCGAGACTAATAACCGTTAAAAAACGATGCTGCTACACTATCTACACTAAACGTGCGCTAGCAAGCTCGGTCAGTTGATGTAAACCTTGACGATAGCGATTGTCTGGTAGCGTGCTCAGTGCTTGTTGCGCCAATTTGGTTTCTTCCAAAGCACGTTGTTTGCAATAATCTAATGAGCCTGAGCGGCGCACCAAATCAATAAGCTGTTCAGCGTTAGGCGTTTTCCCAGTTTGTACGGCAATGCGGAGCTGCTCATAGCCTTCTGTATCGCTGTTTTTTAGCAACTCAAGCGCTTTGATCGTTGGTAAAGTAGGTTTGCCTTCAGCAAGGTCGTCGCCTAGGTTTTTGCCCATCACTTCACTATCGCCACTATAATCAAGCACATCATCGATAATCTGAAAGGCATTGCCAAAGTGTTGACCAAAATCACCCAATGCCTGCATATATTCTGTTTTATCTTGCAAGATAGCGGCACCTTGGGTCGCCATCATAAACAGACGTGAGGTTTTACCATCGATAATGCGTAGGTAGTCTTCTTCTGTCGCGGCAGGGTTATGCTGATGTTGTAACTGCAACACTTCACCTTCAGCAATATCACAAGTACCATCCGAGAACACTTGCAACAATGGCAAGCTTTGAAAACCGACCAGTAGGTTGAAAGCTCGGGCAATGAGGTAATCACCGACCAGTACGGCTGTGGCGTTATCCCATGTGGCATTGGCGGTTGGCTTACCGCGGCGCTGTCCTGACTCATCAATGACATCATCGTGAACGAGGGTAGCAGTATGCAGCATCTCAGTGATGGCAGCTAAATGCATGGCTTTTTCTGATGGATTGTCATTGAACATGCGGGCACATAATAAGGTAATCAGTGGACGCATACGTTTACCACCAGCATTGATTACATGCTGCGAGACGCTCATGACGAGCTGTACTTTTGAGTTGAGACTACCAAATACTTGCTTGTCCATCACCTCAAAATCATCAGCGACGATACTTTGAATATCAGCATAGCTAGGCATGGATTGAGTCATAGAAGAGGTATTAGTTGAAGAGGTAATAGTCATAATAAATAGTCATATTAATAAGAATAAAGAGAGTTTTTATAACCTTGACTTTATCTATCTATAGGTAAGGTATCGTTTTGCTTATAATAGCATAGCTGTACGTTTAAATTGTGGGTTAAAGTATATAGCAGAAGTAGATCAAAAGTGTTTTATACACGCTTTACTGCGCGGGTTAACAAGAATAAAAACTGTAAAAACCTCTTATATTTTGAATATATGTTCCCTAGCTTATTTAAAATTCTTTAATCACATAAATGACTCATAAAAGGCTGTAAGTAACTGATTGCATAAGTTATAATAACCGCTGTTGGGCTTAATCGATCATTCGTCATTGCTGTTTTGTATGCTCATATTAGAATTGTTGTCTATGACGCTCTTATAATCAGCAGTAGATATAGCAGGATGAGTGATTGTCATTAGTGTAACCACCTTACAAAAACAAGAGGCGCGGCTTGCTTTTATGAGCAAAAAGCCGTAAAATCTTGCCTTTAATTTTTCCCTGTCGTGTTCGTCGTAAAAGCGTTGGTATAACATCAGCCACGGCACACGGGTTAAACGGAGTCATACAATGTACGCAGTAATCAAAACTGGTGGTAAACAGCACCGTGTAGTCGTCGATGAATTGCTTAAAGTTGAACTACTAAAAGCAGAAACTGGCGCTACAATCAAATTTGAAGACGTATTGATGATTGTTGACGGTGAAACTGTCAAAATCGGTCAACCTATCGTTGAAGGTGCTAGCGTTGAAGTTGAAGTTGTTGAGCATGGTCGCGGCGAAAAAATTCGTATCGTCAAGCACAACCGTCGTAAGCATTATCACAAAGAGCAAGGTCACCGCCAATGGTATACCTTGTTAAAAATCAAAGCCATTAATGCCTAATTACCCATTTAGCAATTATTGCTAAACAGCGCACTAAATGCTTAAGAGTTGTCGCATTAGCGATAAGTCACATTAACAAGGAGATTTTCTCATGGCACATAAAAAAGCTGCCGGCTCGTCACGTAACGGTCGTGATTCAAACCCAAAAATGCTCGGCGTAAAAATCTTTGGCGGTCAAGCCATCGTCGCTGGTAACATCATCGTTCGTCAACGTGGTACAGAATTCCACGCAGGCGAAGGCGTTGGCATGGGTCGTGATCACACTTTATTTGCACTGAATGACGGTGTTGTAAAGTTTGCGACCAAAGGTAAATTCAACCGTCGTTATGTTATGGTTGAAAGTGCATAATTGCCCATCTGAATTGTTTTATTCTCTGTGAATAAAATAATCTGATGACTAGAAAAGCCTCTATTACCGTATGGTAGTGGAGGCTTTTTTATATCCATACTTCAGAGTAGGTTTGCGTTCGTGAGCCATAAAAGTCTTTAAAACCCTATCTAAAAACCTTGACGTACTGTGTAACAGAGTTGGTTACAAGCGTGTATGGCAGGCGTAGTAATGATTGCAAATCATGACTAGGCGCGTAATGAAAAAACTGGCACACTGTGCGCATTGCTTAATGACACTGGTTTTATCTGGTGAGTTAAACATTATCGAAAACAAAAAATTTAATAAGAACATTTATTTTTTAGCGATTACGCACTTTAAGAGAGAATTAATAATGACTTTACTAAACAAACAAACGATTGAACAGACAACCACTCTAAAACAAAAAATAATGAGCGGTGCTTTAGCGGGCGTATTAATGACTTCGCTTGGTGTTGCAGCTCCAATGATGGCATTGACTCAGTCTGCTACCGCCGCGCCTGCTGACAATCTAACAGCAGCCACACGTCTGAATAAACTGTTAACAAACACAAAAAGCATGACAGCCAACTTTAGCCAAACGACAAAAGGCGCTAGTAGCGGTACTTTTTCTGGCTCTATGAGTGTGCAGCGTCCAAACAACTTTCGCTGGGAGACAAAATCACCTTCACAGCAGCTGATCATTGCTAATGGTAGCTCTATGTGGGTCTATGATAAAGATTTAGAGCAAGCGACCAAACAAAATGTCGATAGCCAAGTGGGCAATACCCCAGCACTATTATTGTCAGGTGATCCAAGCAAAATTGATCAAAGCTTTAAAATCACCCAGCCGTACGACAACAAAAACTATTATGTGCTGTATCCAAAGTCAGATAGTGCCAGTTTTAAGAGTTTATCAATGAGTTTTAGCGGTGGTAAACCAGTGATGATGGTATTAAATGATACCTTGGGTCAAACCACTTCTATCAAATTCAGCGGTATTAAGTTAAACCCAAGCATTAGCAGCAGTCAGTTCAAATTTACTCCACCCAAGGGTGTTGATATTATTAATCAGTAATCAGTAATCAGTAATCAGTAATCAGTACTGCTAATTGATGACACACTCAAGCTGTATTGGTTTACACCAATTAGCTTCGAAAAAAAGGACAGACCTAATGAGGTCTGTCCTTTTTTTCGAAGCCATATAAACATTATGCCATGGTCTTGATGGCTGCCATATCTGGCATTGGTGGTAACTCATCTAAATCACTCAGTCCAAATGCATCTAAGAATTGCGCAGTGGTATGTAGCAATGCTGGTCGACCCAAAGTCTCTTTATAGCCCTTCTCTTCAATCCAACCTTTATCAAACAATTGGCGCAATATATTGCTCGATAGTGTTACACCGCGCACGTGCTCGATATCACTGCGGGTCACTGGTTGTTTATAAGCAACCACACTTAAGGTCTCAAGTAGGGCTTGGCTTAGCCGCTCTTGACGTTGCGGGAACACGCGTTGGATTAAAAGGCTGTAGCTATCTGCGATTTGCAAGCGATAACCACTGGCAGTTTCATGTAAGCTAAGGACGCCCGTATCTAAGCGTTGTCTTAGTAGATCTAAAGCTTGTTTTAGCTCTTTACTAGACAACGACAGGTGCTTTTTCAAGGCATTGGCAGGGAGTGGTGCTTCAGATGCATGCAACAGCACTTCGATATGCTTGCTTATCTCTTCAAGATGTTGACAATGAATATCTGTCATTAGAAAAGCTCTCTTTTGAAAATCATTAAGCCAACCACTGTAAGGTCAACGGTCCCATTTGCTCGTTTATAGCAGATTGATTCGTATCCATTGAAGTCTTATCACCGTCAGAAGCAGAACTTACCACAACACCAACTAGTTGCCGCTTCATCAGCTCGAGCACGGCGACAAAGCTAACCACTACACCTATTTTACCTTGCGCTTTGTCTAGGAGCTCATAAAAGGAGCGTGCACCATCCGTGCTTAATTGCCTACTAATACTGGCAATACGATCGGCAAGTGGAACGGTATCGACCTTGATGGAATGCATTTGATAGTCTGGCTGTAGCTGCATTTTGAACAAGCTATCAATCAATAAATTCGGTGAGTAGTTCGGCAGCTCGGCATTCATGATGTCTTGACTGGGCATACTGACCATCGCCAAGAACACATCACGCTCAAGACGTACCAGACTATCCAAGCGCTGACTGGCTACTTTAATTTGCGCATACTCCTCAAGGCGCTCAATCAGCTCAGCTTTTGGGTCGCGCTCATCGGTAGGCATTTCGGGCTTGGGTAGTAACAGCTCGGTTTTAATCGCAATCAACGTTGATGCCATCAATAGATAATCACCAGCCAACTCAAAGTGCTCGGTATCTAATTCGCTGATGTAAGCCAAGTATTGCTCAGTGATAGGCAGTATTGGCATTTGCGTCAGATCAACGTTGTTTTTTTTGACCAGATATAATAAAAAATCTAACGGTCCAGCAAATTGCTCTAACCAAATAGCAAATGCTTGTGGCGGTACGTAAAGGTCTTCTGGCAAATGCTGTACTGGCGTTTGATAGATGCGTAACGACGTATCACGGATAGTTGAGTGGTCTGTAACACTTGTAGCGTCATGACTCGTTAGAGATTCAGACATTTGATCGGCATCTATGGACAAGACAGCTTGAGATACAGCTGTTTGTCCATACTGTAGGTCAGTATCCACGTTTTATATCCGTATTGGTGACCATCATTAAATGACTATTTAAGTTTGGCAAGTGGACGAATACCAATGGCGCGGCGAGTCTTGTCTAACTGTTTACGGCTATGGCGACGGGCTTTTTCTGCACCCATTTGTAAGATTGCTTCCAACTCTTTTGGATTGGCCATTAGCTCTTGGTAACGCTCGCGAAATGGGGCAATTTCAGCATCTATTTTGTCAAATAATGCTTGCTTGGCATCGCCCCAGCCAATACCAGCGGCAAACTGCATACGCATGTCGGCGATTTCTTGCGGCGTAGCAAAGGCTTTATAAATCTCAAAGATAGCAGAGTCGTCAGGATCTTTCGGCTCTTCAGGCAGCTGTGAGTTAGTGACGATCTTCATGATGGCTTTGTGCATTTGTTTTTCGGCACTGACTTGCGGATTAGACTCACCAAATAGCGGAATAGTGTTGCCATAGCTTTTGCTCATTTTGCGACCATCAAGCCCTGTTAATAGAGGCATCTCATCATCGACGACGGCTGAAGGTAGCGTAAATAGCGGCTTATATTTATGATTAAAAGTTCCGGCAATATCACGTGCCATCTCAATATGCTGAATTTGATCACGTCCTACTGGTACGTGAGTAGCATTAAACATTAAGATATCCGCAGCCATTAATACGGGATAGCCAAACAGACCCATCGTGATACCTTGATCGGGATCAACGTCAGTTTTTTCGTTATTAATATCGACAGATGCCTTATAAGCATGGGCACGGTTCATCAGACCCTTGGCACATGAACAATTGAGTACCCACGCCAGCTCCGGTATCTCTGGCACATCTGATTGACGATAAAAAGTCACACGCTCAGGATCAAGGCCACAAGCAAGCCAAGTTGCAGCAATCGCTTTAGTGGACTCATGAATGGCAGCAGGATCATGGCATTTAATGATGCCATGATAGTCTGCTAAGAAAAAAAATGCTTCACTGTCACTATTCTGAATAGATGCTATCGCTGGTCGAATTGCGCCAACGTAATTACCTAAATGGGGGATACCAGTAGTGGTGATACCGGTTAAAATGCGTTTGGCTTGCGTTGAGCTATTAGAGATTTGGCTATCAGAGGTCTGATTATCAGAAGTACGGTTGTTACTCATGGGAAATCCATTATTTGGTTTATCAAATTATTATAAATTTATGGTTAGTTTTGCACAGTTAATGGCAAAAATATTAGCCTCAAAGTATAGCAAATTTTACTTATATTTTTGGGAATAAAGTCTACTTATAGATATTTGTGCGACCATTAGGCCCATGTTTAAAGCGCCGATGAAACCACATCCACTGGGTGGGATCGATACGAATGAGTCCTTCTAAGACTTCATTCACCTGAGTGGCGTCAGCAACCTCATCATTACTTGGATAATTATGCAGCTCAGGCGTAATCGTCAGATGATAATGCGGGCGTTTGCCACTCGGCAAGTTATCTGGCGTTTGCCGATAGGTATGCAATGCCATGACAGCAGGCGGATGCGCCTTGCTGCCCAATTTTGCCATGCGTCTTGAGGCAGTGATAGTGGCTGCTGGCACACCAAAAAACGGTGCCATGACACCTTGCTTGAGACCATAGTCTTGATCAGGAGAATACCAAATAACATGCCCGGCTTTAATTGAACTCACCAAGCTACGCATATCACGACTGGAGATTTGCTTACCAAATATATTGGTACGACCGTTATAAATGAACCAATCAAGTAGCGGGTTATTCTGTGTACGATACATACAGTCTAAGGCAAAAAACTGTGCGCAAAACAATCCACCCAAATCAAGCATCGTATAATGTGCACCTAGCAAAATGACCGGACGATTTTCGTTTTGGGCATTAACTAAATGCTGTAGTCCTGAAATAGAAACGGTGCGAGTAAAGACATTCGGGCGGAACCAAGCACACAAGGTTTCAAATATACCAATACCTTGATTGACAAAGACTTGCTTTGCCATCAGCTCACGTTCAACTTCCGGCTTTTCTGGAAAGGCCAGTTTTAAATTAATGAGCGTATCACGTCGCCGCGAGCCTACAACTTTGTAAAACAAGATACCCACTTTACGCCCTAGCCAAAACTGCCAGCGTAGCGGTAGATAAATCATGGGCAACATCATCAAGAACAATAGCCAAATTGCCCAATATTTAGGCGATAAGAACTGCCATTGAAAGGGCTTTTTGTCTGCTTGTGCCGTACGTTTATGAGTTTGGGTAATCGTTGGCGTGCCGACAGGAATGGCGGGCGACTTATCCGACCGCTGCATACTCAGTGGTGGTATGCTATTTTTTGATGGCGGTTTGCTGGGGTCGTATTGTTCGGGCGCTTTCATAATGTCCTTTTGTAGCACTGTTTATAACGTCGGAGCTAATGACAAAAAGTTATTATTATGATGGGGTAGTCGCTACTGGTTTGCAAGCTGGTTTTCGACACTTAACGAGCAGCCATAAAAAAACCTCATAAACTGTGACCAGCTTATGAGGTTTTGCAAATCTATTCTTTTGCTTAATACTGTTAGATCGACTCTGAGAAAAAGGCGATAACCACAAAAAGCAAAGAAGTAGCTTTGATTAACGTTTCGAGAATTGTGGACGTTTACGTGCTTTACGTAGGCCCAATTTCTTACGTTCAACTTGACGTGAGTCACGAGTCACAAAACCAGCTGCTTTTAGAGCAGGTTTGTTGGCTTCGTCAAGCTCAATCAATGCACGCGTGATGCCGTGACGGATTGCGCCAGCTTGACCACTAATACCGCCGCCTTTTACAGTGATGTAAAGGTCATAAGCAGTAGGGGTGTCAAGTAATTCTAAAGGCTGACGAACAACCATGCGCGACGTTTCGCGACTGAAATACTCATCAAGTGGTTTGCCGTTAACAACAATGCTACCAGTACCTTTCGCTAAAAAGACACGAGCGGTAGAAGTTTTGCGGCGACCAGTTCCGTAATTGCGTTCCATAAGTATATCCTTAGATGTCTAGTGCTTTAGGTTGCTGTGCTTCATGTGGATGTTCAGTACCCGCATAAAGTTTCAGCTTCTTGATCATCGCATAGCCAAGAGGACCTTTTGGAAGCATACCCTTAACCGCTTTGTGTAGAACATCTTCAGGCTTATGTGCAAGCAATTTACTGAAGTTGGTTTCTTTGATACCACCTGGGTAGCCACTGTGACGATAGTACTTTTTATCTTGCGCTTTTTTACCCGTTACCGTGATTTTGTCAGCGTTGATGACAACAATAAAGTCACCAGTGTCAACGTGCGGCGTAAAAGATGGCTTATGCTTGCCACGTAAGCGAGTAGCGATTTGAGTGGCTAAGCGACCAAGGGTTTTGCCGTCAGCATCTACGACATACCAGTCATGGGTCACTTCAGCTGGTTTTGCACTAAGTGTTTTCATGATAAAACCTTAAAATTAGAATTCGTTGAGAGTTTAGCTGGGAAAACGGGGCTCTCAAAAAACAGACTGCACATTATAAGCAGTAGCGCCTACGCTTGCAAGCTGCATTGGGGTTTATTTTCGCCTTATATACATTAAACTGCAGCGTTGGCCAGTTTTTTAGCGGTTTTAAACATTTTTAAAATTTATTAACGGCTTTCATTAACCCGACAATTATGACGATGATAGGCGAAAAAGTCCAGCAACAACTTGTCCAACTTTGGTTTGTTTCAAGCATTCAAAGTTAATTGGTTGCTGAATAACAGATGGCTGAGTCACCATACTATTATTAATAGTCTCTTCTAACTGCTCCAATTGTGTCGCTAAGTCTCTGTCCGCTTCTAAATAAATAAGCGTCTCGGTGTTGATTAATGCTTGGGTAATAAGCGTCGCTAGAATAGGCTGCCATAAATCCTCAGCATAAGGGGGATCGATAAATACGATATCGAAAGGGCGCGGGACGATATGACTTTGCATCAATACTTGCTCTGCTGTGCCATTGATAATTTGATAGGTGTCAGCATTGAGCCGCAACTGCTCAGCACTTTGGCCTAGCATTTGACTTTGCCCACGATTCATCTCAATAAAGGTGCAGTGTGCTGCGCCACGAGACAGCGCTTCAAAGCCTAAGACGCCGCTACCAGCACAGCTATCAAGCACGTATGCACCATGGATGTCGGCAAGTAGCCAATTGAATAGTGTCTCCCGCAGGCGATCTGGTGTTGGGCGCAGACCTTCAGCATCAATGAAACTGACGCTGCGACGTTTAAATTGCCCACCGATAATACGTACCTGACCGGCCGTCGATGATTTTTCCTGATGAGATGTTTTCCGTTTGGCATTACGCGATGCTGCTGTTTTTTTCATGGCCACTATTCTTTTTCTGTATTGGTTTTTATTCGGTCGCTGTCGTGGTTTCTGCTTGTGCGGCTGCTTGTTCTGCTAGTGCCTCTTCTTTATCGCGCAGGGTGTCACGCATGATTTTTTCAAAGGCTTTTTGACGTTTGATGACTTTTAGCTCATCAGCAGAGGGTGGCAGAATAGGATCGTTTTTGCGTTGTAATACCCAATAATCAAACAGCGCGCGACCAATAGGTGCTGCCACGGCACTACCGCCGCCGCCGTTTTCGACCAACACGGCAAGGGCGATTTGTGGGTCTTCTACTGGTGCAAAACCATTGAACCACGCATGATCCCAGTGGCGTTTGTCTATCGCAGACTTATCATAACGTTTGCCTTGAGCGATGGATTTTACCTGTGCTGTGCCAGTCTTGCCCGCGATACGATAGCGCGGGGTATAGATACCGCGTCCCGTGCCATCTTTAACCACACTTTCCATCGCATCATGCATACGCAGCCAATCAGAGGGTTTGCCGTTATAGTCAATTTTGCCATCGGGTTTGGTGATGACATTGACCGCTGCTGCACCATCGCTGCTTTTTAATAGATGCGGGGTGATGTGATAGCCTTTGTTCGCAGTCATCGCTGTCGCATTAGCGATCTGTAGCGGCGTTGCCAAGAAATACCCTTGACCGATACTGACTGAGATGGTTTCACCAGGTAACCAGCCTTTATCGTAAGTGTCTTTTTTCCACTTAGGTGAAGGCATAATGCCTGACTTTTCATTGGGCAAGTCAATGCCTGTCTCTTCGCCAAAGCCAAAGCGTACCATCCAATCATGCAGACGCTGAATGCCCATCTCATAGGCCAGTTTATAATAGTAGGTATCAACCGACATCACGATGGATTTTTTGAGATCGACCGTGCCGTGACCACCGCGTTTCCAATCGCGAAAACGGTGTGAGTCTCCAGGCAGGCTGAAATAACCGGGATCATAGATGGTGGTGTCCCAATTGCGTAAGCCGTAATGAATTCCGCCTAGGCCTTCAAAGGGTTTAATGGTAGAGCCGGGCGGGTAGGTGCCTTGTAGCGCTCGGTTGTAGAGCGGCTGGTCTAGGTCTTCTCGCAGAGAGCCATAGTCTTTAAACGAGATGCCAGAGATAAAAGGGTTGGGATCGTAGCTTGGATTACTCACGAAGGCTAACACGTCACCGTTTTGGGGGTCTATCGCCACAATAGCACCACGACGACCATCGAGCTGCTGCTGAGCGATGGTTTGTAAACCATAGTCCAAGCTCAAGGTAATGTCATTCCCTGCAATCGGTGGCTTGGTGTCTAGTTGGCGGATGATGTTGCCGTGGGCGTCTGTTTCTACCGATTGGTAGCCCGGTTGCCCAAGTAAGATATCTTCATAAAAATCTTCGATGCCGATTTTGCCAATCAGATCTGTACCCGCATAGCGATCTTTGTCAATGCGCTTGGTTTCTTTATCATTGATACGACCGACATAACCAATGACATGAGCAAACAGCTCGTCATAAGGATACGAGCGTGTCAGCTTACTCTGGATGGTTACGCCACGAAAGAAAGGTTTGCGCTCACTGAACTGAGCCAATTGCGCCTCGGTTAAGTCGATTTTAACGGTTACCGGATCGTTTTTGCTTTTGCTCAGACGTGCCAAAATATCCGTGATGTCTTTATCAGTAAGCTCAAAAATAGGCGCGAGCAAATTTAAAGTGCGTTCTGGGTTTTCTACTTCATCAGGGCTTAGCATGGCAGTAAACACGGGCTGATTGTCTGCCAAAATCACGCCATTACGATCATAAATATAACCACGGCTTGGCGGCGCAGATATTAGCTTAATGCGATTATTGTCTGCCTGTGTGGTGTATTTATCATGAGCATAAACTTGCAAATAACCATAGCGTATTAGCAAACCACTCAGACCCAAAAATATTAGTAGCCCAAAGATAATAATTCGGTGCGCAAAAATACGGTTGACCTGTTCGGCGTCGGAAGCTAGCGGTTTATTCATAGAAAATCAGTACTCAGGCGGTCAGAGAAGCATTGGAAATGGAATAAAAGGGCAGGGAAGTAAGCCAAAACGCGATGAATATAAAAGAGAAGATAAAGGATTTCAATCACATACAGTATTATGAGTAAGCATTGGATTGCAAGCGGTGGTATGCTAGGTTTCGCTGCAAATTAAGCACAAATTATAACAGAACAAACGCGAGGGCGCAGTACTCAGCCATTTATTTTGTTGTCATAATACGCCAGACAAGCGATAGACCATATTAATATTTTTTCTACCATCAGAATCACATAAAATATGTCACCTTTAGTCACAACTTGCTTCTGGTCTACATGTGCTAATAAACGGCAAGTATGCTAAAATCAGGCGATTTATTTTATAGTAGTTATTTGGGCGGAACGTCTTTTTAAGCGTTCTCAACTTGCTAAGCGTATTTCATTAGCAACGACAACCATCACGTCAGGGACACAGAAAGTCATGGACGCAACTTCATTGTGGCAGACGATAGCTGAGCACCCAGAGTTTTTTGCCATGCTGACCATTCCACCAGTGACGGCATTCGTCACTTGGATACACGTATGGATGGCGCTCAAAATGCTGTTTTATCCGGTCAAGTTTTGGGGTATTCGTATTCCGAACTTTCCATTTTTTGGTCTACCGGGTATCGGTTGGCAAGGTATCGTTCCGCGAAAAGCGGGCAAGATATCTGGGGTGATTGTAGATCAGACGCTCTCCAAATTGGGTTCGCTTAATGAGTTTTTTAAGGCGATGGAACCTGAGCAGATGGCAGTATTCATCACTGATACGGTGGATAAAAACCTTGAGCCACTGATTGATGAGATTATGCTGGATCACTCGCCAGCACTATGGGGCAATTTGCCTTATGCGTTAAAGCGTCGCGTCTATGCTCAAGCGCACAAAGAGCTGCCCAGTATCATGCAGTCGCTCGTGACGGATTTGACTTATCATGTCGAAGACTTGGTCGATATGCGTAAAATGATCGTTAATACGATGGAAAATGATCGGCGCTTAATGGTCGATATGTTTTTGAAGGTAGGCCAAAAAGAGATTAACTTTATTTGGCATATCAGTGCGTTGATTGGACTGGTTTTCGGTATTATCCAAATGTTTATATTTTTGGTGGTGCCGCAGCATTGGACGGTGCCTTTCTTTGCCGCTATTTGGGGATTTCTCACCAACTGGATTGCCATTTGGATGGTGTTTAATCCAGTGCAGCCACACTTTATCCCTTACGTGAAGTTTTTTGCGCTGCAAAGTCGCTTCCCGTTTATTAGGCCGCAGTTGCCGCATATTGGTCAGTATCGTTTTCAGGGTGGTTTCATGAAACGGCAAGAGGAAGTCTCTGAAGTTTTTGCTGAGATTGTGGTAAAGGATTTGGTCACGCTTGAGAACATCATGAATGAAATGATGTATGGGGATCGTGCTGTGCAAACGCGTGAACTTATGAAGTCGCACCTATATGAAGTGCTAGAATCTCCTGTCATTAGCACAACCTTGCGCGTAGGGCTTGGTCGCCGTGAGTATGGACAGTTAAAAAACACTATCATTGACAAATCTATCGTTGCTACTATGGTGCCACTGCGAGATCCTGAGCTGAATGAAAGCCGCGCTAGTAAGATATTTGGGCTGTTTCGGGATCGTATTCGTGCGCTATCGCCAGATGAGTTTCAGAATTTATTACGTCCAGCGTTTCGTGAAGATGAGATGACACTTATCGTATTGGGCGGATTGACTGGATTTTTGGCAGGTTGGTTGCATTTGGTATTGGTGTTTTTCCCAGCGATGCAGTAGTAGAGCAATGAGTCAAAACTTTTAAAAGCTGTCTAAAAGAATATAGTTAACAACATTAGGGCGTGTTGAAGACTCACAGAGCATTCATAAATAGTCACTGCTATTGCCAGTGCTATGGTTGAGTGCTCGACACGCCCTAGGGCGTGTCATCAATTAGCACATGGATACATTTAGTGGTCTTAAAATGGCTAAATTTTGCCAAACATCGTCAGAAATCTTGTCAATATGTTCATATTTACGGCAATTTCTTCCTTGTTTGGCTGCAATTTTCCTCATTTTAAGCCTCACAATCTAAATGATGACACACCCTAGTTTAAGCCAGCTTCTTTGTATTAATAATTCGTATTAATACATCACGATAATAGTAGCGGGTTTTATGGGCTTCTATAGCCACTAAAACCTCAGTTTTCAACCGTAAACCATGACCAAATAAAGGATTATTTAGTGTTTGCCAGTGGCTAACCATGCCATCGGTGAACCTTTAATTGTATCCAAGGTAAACAAGGTTAGACCGTATGTTAATCACAGAATTGGGTTATTTTGCCTTGCTGATCGCTTTTATGTTGGCGATTTTGCAAGTAGTATTACCAACCATTGGCGTTATGCGTGATCACGTTGCTTGGCAGCGTTTGGCGCCAAGTTTGGCGTGGGCACAGTTTGCCGCAATGATTATCTCATTTGGCGCTTTAATGGCAGGCTTTTATTATAATGATTTTAGCCTAGTCTATGTCAGCCAGCACTCTAATACTTTATTGCCTTGGTACTATAAGCTATCAGCGACATGGGGCGGGCATGAAGGGTCATTGTTACTTTGGATGACCATCATGGCCACTTGGTGTGCCTTGGTCTCTTACTTTAGCCGCGGTCTGCCGCTATCTATGCGCGCGCGCGTACTGGTGATTTTGGCTGGCGTACAGATGATGATGCTGGCGATGCTGATTTTTACCTCATCGCCGTTTGATCGTACCCTGCCGAATTTGCCTGTTGACGGTGCCGATTTAAACCCGGTTCTACAAGATTTCGGTCTGATTATTCACCCGCCTATGCTGTATATGGGTTATGTGGGTATGGTGGTGCCATTTGCGTTTTGTATGGCTGCACTGTGGGAAGGGCGTTTGGATGCCGTTTGGACACGTTGGTCGCGTCCATGGGCACTGGCTGCTTGGGGTTTCTTAACTATTGGTATCGCGCTGGGCTCTTGGTGGGCTTATTATGAGCTTGGCTGGGGTGGTTGGTGGTTCTGGGATCCGGTAGAGAACGCCTCACTGATGCCATGGCTTGCTGGTCTTGCTTTATTACATTCGCTAGCAGTCACAGAAAAGCGCGGTGTCTTTAAGGCTTGGACGATTATGCTGGCAATTTTTGCCTTTGCCCTCAGTCTGCTCGGTACTTTCTTAGTTCGCTCTGGGGTCATTACGTCGGTACATTCGTTCGCAGCCGATCCAACTCGCGGTCTGGTTATTTTGGTTATTTTGGGTGTTATCGTTGGCGGTGGTTTACTGATGTTTGCTATCCGCGGCTGGAGCTTGACGGTTGAGAGTCAGTACCAGCTCATCTCGCGTGAGTCATTCTTAGTTATTAATAACGTCATCATTTTGATTTCGACCTTGGTGGTGCTGCTTGGCACGCTATATCCTATCATTGCTGATGCTTTTAATTTGGGTCAAGTGTCCGTTGGTCCTCCTTACTTCAATGCGCTATTTGTGCCTTTAACGTGGTTGTTGTTGATTGCAATGGGTATGGGCTCCAATATCCGTTGGAAAAAAGACAAGCGTCCATTACTAGGCGTTGGTATGGTCATTGCGGTTAGTAGTCTGGTGCTTGCGGCCATTATTACCTACTTTGTCCATCCTTCTTCTATGCTCAATATTGGCGTTACTTTGGCGGTTAGCTTTTGGGTATTGTTCTGGATGGTGGTCGACTTCAAAGACAAAACCAAAAATGCACCGAGCCTTTTAAAAGGCTTAAGTCAATTACGTTTGAGCTACTGGGGTCAGCAAACGGCACACATTGGCGTCTTAATAGCGGTTATCGGTATTGCTTTTACTAGCAGTCTGAGCATCGAGCGAGATGTGGCGCTGGGACCAAACGATAGCGTCCACGTGCAAGGCTATGACTTTACCGTAAAAGGCTTTAGCGAAGTCAAAGGCAGTAACTTTGATGCGACACAAGCCGAGGTATTAGTAAGCAAAGACGGTCAAGATGTGACTACCTTGTACCCTGAAAAGCGTAACTATATCATTAGTATGATGCCGATGACTGAAGCGGCGATTGATGCCAGCCTCATGCGTGATGTCTATGTGGCACTTGGCGAACCGATTGCTAAAGACAGCAACCAATGGGCGGTACGCATCTATGTGAAGCCGTTGATTCGTTGGATATGGCTTGGTGCTATTATTATGGCTCTAGGTGGGTTGCTAAGTATGTTAGATAAGCGCTATCGAATTAAAAAGCCTAAGACTGTCAGCCAAAATGTGATTAATGCTGCAGGTTTTGCGACAGTAGCAGATGTAGAAGTACCAGCAGCAAAGATGGGGGACAAATAGTATGACTAGGTCAAATAATACCTCTAATCAGAACGGCAACAAGACCATAAATAAAAAGCAGTTAAAGATATGGTTTGTCATTCCGCTCATCGTCTTTGCAGGCTTCGTGGTTATGCTCTACATGCGCTTAGGTCAGCCGACTGAGATCGTGACCAATACCGCGCTTGAGCGTCCAGTACCTGCTTTTGAGCTGCCATTGTTATCCGATACTAGCCGTATTATGACCAATGACAATCTGCCTGATCAACCGTTTTTGCTGAATATTTGGGGCTCTTGGTGTCCCACTTGTATTATCGAGCATCCTTTTTTAATGCAGTTAGAAGAGCGCGGTGTCAATTTGGTTGGCGTCAATTATAAAGATGAAATTGGTGATGCCCTCAGCTACCTCAACCGTGGTGGTGATCCTTTCTCGATGTCTATTCAGGATTTATCGGGACAGTTTGCTTTAGACTTAGGTTTGACGGGTGCGCCTGAGACTTTCATTGTCGATGGTGAAGGAGTGATTCGTCAGCATATCATCGGTGAGATTAATGAGAGCAATTGGCAAAGTCGTATCACGCCTTGTCTCATGGTACTCAACGAAGCCAATAAGCGTAATGTCAGTCCTGACGCTACTCAGGTCAAGGAGGCGTGCAAATGATGACGATGTCTATAACGACTATGCTTATAAAGCACATGAAGACTCTGAGCACGACATTCGCCAGCTTTATATCTGCCTGTTTGTTAAGTATAAGTCTTGCTATGGGCGTAAGCATGACCGCTTATGCCGCCATTGACGTTTACGACTTTGACTCTATTCAACAAGAAGCCCAGTATCGTGGTCTCATCGAAGAGCTGCGCTGTCCCAAATGCCAAAATCAAAACCTTGCAGGTTCTGATGCGCCAATTGCCCAAGACCTAAAGCAAAAAACCTACGATATGGTCAAAGATGGTCGTAGTGATACCGAAATTCGCAGTTATATGCAGGAGCGCTATGGTGACTTTATTAGCTATAAGCCACCTGTCCGTCCTTCGACGTGGATACTATGGTTTTTCCCGCCTTTATTACTAGTGTTTTTAATTGTTGGTTGGTTTTGGCAGAGTAAGCGCCATCAGCGTATTGCCAGTGGTCAAAGTGGAGTGACGATGGACAGTAGCGCGGCTGCGTTGACGGCAGCAGAACAAGCTGAACTTGATCGCCTGTTATCACGCGCCGATAGCAATAATAGCGTCAATAGAACGGATCATGACACCACCAGCCTCGAGGACAAAAAATGACCCTATTTTCTACCGTTGGCTTATTCATTGCTCTAAGCTTATTTATCGCTTTGATCCTTGGTGTTATCGCCATCATGCCGTGGTTAAGAGCCTCACGCACACCAGATAAACCCGTGGACAATCAGCTACTCGATATCAATATCGCTGTCTTTCGGGCGCGCCTAGCAGAGCTAAAATCGGATAAGGATGCTGGCACGATTGACGATAGCCATTATCAAACCCAAAAGCTTGAGCTTGAACGTCAGCTTTTAGATGCACAGCGCGTTGTAGCACCGATGGTCGTACCGGGTATCAAAAGCCGATTGATTATTATAGTTTGGGTGCCGGTCTTGGCGGTCATGGCATATCTGATGATCGGTGATCGCACGCCTGTTTTTGAGTTGTGGGCTGCCGAGGATAAAGTCGGTCAAGTTGCTGATGATTTACTCACAGGTAAGATTGACCAGCCGCCAGCATGGGCCATTGAAGATGGGCAGCAGCTGATTAGCGCTATGCAAACCAATGTCTATCGCCACGCTGATGACTACAATCGCTGGATGCGCTTATCAGAGTTGTTCTTATCGTTAGAGGCGACGGACTCGGCACTAGAAGCATTGTCGCGCGCCTATCGATTGTCGCCAGATAACGAAGAGATTGCGACGACGTACGCACAGATTAGCTTCTTTGCCAATAAAGGGCAGTTGGATGATAATAGTCGTCGTGTTTTGGAGGCGGTTTTAGCCAAAAATCCACAGCATGAGGGTGCGCAAATGCTCATGGCAATGGGTGAGGCACGCAGTAGTAACTTTGATCAAGCACAAGGCTGGATTAAGCGTTTGCGCGCTAGTATTGCGGCCAAGCCTGGGGATCATACACAAGCGCTGGCCAGTTTGGACGAGTTGAGTGCTAATGTGACGACTCAGCAACAACAAGCCTCTGAAGGTATCGACGTCACAATAACGATCAACGCCAGTTTGTTACCGCTGGTCAAAGGCGATGATGTTTTGTTTGTAGCGATACGCGATGTCAAAGGTGGTCCGCCGTTTGCTGCTAAGCGTTTGCCAATTAGCGTGATTAAGCAAGGTGAGGTCAATATCAGTCTAAGCGATCTTGATGCCATGATGCCGACACGAACGCTAAAATCTGCCCGTGCGGACAAAATACAGTTGGCCGTCATTGCCCGTATTAGCCATAGCGGCAATGCCAGTGCAGAGTCAGGTGATTTATCGGGTAATCCTGTGGTGATTAGCGCTGAGCAAAATCAGGTCAACGTTGATATCAATCAACAGGTTCCTTGATATAATTCCCTCACACCATCAGTTTTTAATACCACTGCTGTTGCCCGTCGGAGTCACGCGCAATAGCATTATATGAACAGATAAGTCATGGCAACTTATCACAGTAATAATGAAAATACTTGAGCTTTGCAAAGCCACAAGGTAAGGTAGCTTTGCAATCAACCAATCCCTGATTTTTATTTGTCCCAAAATCCCATTTATTAAGGAGAGTCGTGTAATGATGCGTATTATTTTGCTAGGTCCACCAGGCGCCGGTAAAGGTACCCAAGCCCAGTTTATCTCTAAAGAATATGATATTCCGCAGATCTCAACGGGTGATATGCTGCGTGCAGCAATCAAAGAAGGTAGCGAGCTTGGCAAACAAGCCAAAGACATTATGAATGCTGGTGGTTTGGTTTCTGACGATCTCATCATCAACCTAGTGAAAGAACGTATCGCTAAGCCTGATTGCGCGAATGGTTGTATCTTGGATGGTTTTCCACGTACGATTCCACAGGCGCAAGCACTTGCTGATGCAGACGTTGCGATTGATCATGTGATTGAAATCAGTGTGCCTGATGATGAAATCGTCAATCGCCTATCTGGTCGTCGCCAGCATCCAGGCTCAGGTCGCGTTTATCATGTGGATCATAATCCACCGAAGCAAGAAGGCCTTGATGATGTGACTGGCGAAGCGCTTATCCAGCGTGAAGACGATGAAGAGTCTACCATTCGCGACCGTCTGTCTACTTATCATGAGCAAACATCAGCGCTCGTTGGTTTTTATCAAGATAAAGTCAAAGAAGGCGGCGATGTTGGTAATGCAGCGCCTAACTATGACAAGTTTGATGGTACCCAAGGCATCGATGAGGTTAAGCAACAAATTTTGTCTGCACTAAAGGGCTAGCTATCGATTGTAAATGATAGATGTAGTCAGTAAAAACCCTGTTCATTAGCAGGGTTTTTTTATGTCCAAAAATTGATAGTGATAAAACTGCCTTAACATTATGGAAACCAATCCATAAAAAAAGCCGCTCACTCATTATGAGTAAACGGCTTTTTTATCAAAATATATGACTTATAAAGTCAGTACACTTCTGATTTAAAACTTATGCGTTACCTTCAGCATCCACTTGCGCTTGTTGCTGGCTTTGCGCGTAAGCTTGATCAAAGTTAACAGGTGCTAGCAATAACTGCGGGAAGCTACCACGCGTCACGATGTCGCTGATGACTTCGCGAGCGTATGGGAATAGCACGTTAGGGCAGTATGCACCTAAAATTTGACCGATTTGATCTTCTGGAATATCTTTTAATAAGAAAATACCGGCTTGATGAACTTCAGCGATAAACGCCGCTTCATCTGCGTTTTTAGCCGTGACGCTTACCGTCAAAATCACTTGATAATGATCGTCGTCAAGTTTTTCAGCGTTACTTGATAAGTTGATATCCAGCTCAGGGTTCCACTCTTTGGTGAATACGCCAGCGCCTGGTACTTCAAGTGACATGTCTTTGACATAAATGCGTTCTAGTGCCAATTGTGGTTGTGCTTGTTCTTCAGCCATGATAATTCCTCTAAAAGTTAATCAAATGAGTGGGCAAATAATAATTGTAATATAAATCGAGACTATGTTTCGATATTATTTCGAAGTTATTTAGACATTATCTCGATATTTTTTTACCAATTTTTTATTCTTGCCGTTGTTGATCTTCGAATATCAAATCTTTACAAACGCAAAGATAGCACAGGTAAAGAGTGACAGTCAGCAAAGTTAACAGATTAACCTGCTAATAGCTCGTCAAGTTTGCCCTGTTGGTTCATTTGATTGAGCTCATCAAAACCACCAACGAAAGTCTCACCGACGAAAATTTGTGGTACGGTGCGATAGTTATTGGTTTTTTGCATCAAAGCACGGCGCTCATCGCTGCTCATGTCATGCATGCCGATTTCTTCATAGTCAACGCCTTTAGATTTTAGCAGTTGTTTGGCGTTTGAGCAGTAAGGGCAGATAGGAGTGGTGTAAACTTTAACAGATACAGTCATGGTAAATCCTTATTTATCAGTTTATGCGGCAACAGTTTTATTATAAACACTCATGTTATAAAAAATATTATAATCCGTCACCAACGAGTAAATTACAAACGTAATTGATTATGCTCATTATAAAGTGGGGATGGGTAGCATAAATTCAAGCTGGCTAAGCCCAAAAGGTGTGACAGTAGCATAAATGCCACACAAAAAAAGACACCCAATGAAGAAGTGTCTTTTTTCTAACTTTGCGCTGCTAGCAGTGAGAACGAGCGTGTAGCCTGAGCAAGCTATTTGATTAAGTAGGTTTACGCAAGCTACTTATGCAAGCTCGGTTTTGCCTTACCTTTATTCTTAGATTTGGCATCTTTTACACCGACCAATGGCATGCCAGCACTTTGCCAACCGCCAACACCGCCTTCTAAGCGGTAAACACTGTCTTTGCCAATCATTTGGATGGCTGCGCCTGCTTGCACGCCCATATCGCAAATGATGATGACTGGATGCTCAATCGCACGAATCTCTTCGATGCGGTCTTTGAGATCAGTAAAAGGTATGTTGCGGCTGCCTTGGATATAACCAGTCTCAAACTTCTTTTTGGCTCGAATATCGATAAGCTGCGCGTTTTGCGAGTTCACCATCATCCCAAGGGTATTGGGTGATATTTTCTTACCGCTACGTTTGTTTTCGATGGCAAAGAACAGTACGGCAAGTACGGCTAATATGCCAAATAAAAACGGGTGGTTACCCACAAATTCTAGCGCACGATCCAAAACATACCTCCAAAAATGAGTGTTCTGTTAAGCTGAGAAGACAGCCTAACGATATTGAACAAGGCGCTATTATACCGATAAGGTCATCTATAGTAAACGTGTGATGCTCAACCTAACGTTTAACAGTTAATAAGGCAACGGTTAATAAGGTTTGGTGTCAGCTTCTTCTCTTAGCGTCACCAAATTTTCAACGCGGCGTTGCAGCACTTCACCGTCAGCAACGGCTTGCCATAACGCGCAGCCTTTGCTGTTGTGAGTGTGGCGACAATCACGGAATTGGCAGTCACCTGACAGTGGTGCAAGCTCAACGAAGCCCGAGATGATATCATCCGGCGTCAAATGCCAAATACCATATTCGCGAATACCCGGCGTATCAACGATACCGCCTTGGGTTAAATCATCAGGGTTGAAAGGTAACAGACGGCTGGTGGTGGTGGTATGTTGACCAAGCTTTGAGTTCTCAGAGATGATATTGACGATCTGCCCAGAGTCTGGCAATAGCGCATTAATTAAACTGCTTTTACCAACGCCCGATTGCCCGGCAAAAATAACCAGCTTTTTATCGATGTAGCGCTTAAGCTCATCCAGTCCTTCTTGCTCATCGCTATCTGCGACGTTTTCTGGGCAATCAACTGAGGTCAATACGCTCTCATAACCAAGGGCAGCATACTGTGCCAACAGCTCACTGGTATCGACGCCGTTTTCTGCTGCTAGTAAATCGGCTTTATTCAGCACCAATAGCGGCTTTACACCAGCATGATGACAGACGACCAAATAGCGATCGATTAAGGTTGGCGCAGCAGCAGGCAACGGCGCAAACACAATGGCGAGAATATCGACATTGGCAGCAACGGGCTTGAGCTTATGATAGCGATCAGGGCGTGAGACGAGAGACGTGCGCGGCTTGACTGATTCGATACGTCCAAAGCCCGTATTAGAATCGGCGCTCCAGCGTACTTGGTCACCAGCGGCCAGCATCGGCAAGTTGGTACGTACATGACAGCGCCAAATATCACCCAATTCAAGCGTTTGCCAAAACGGCTCAGGATCATCAGGGGCAACTTCTGGCTGCGCTGGGATGACCGCTGGCAAGCTGGTGACTTGTACTTCTAATTGCTTACCATAGTGCGCCATGACCACGCCATCCATCAAACTCTCATCGATGCTGTCTTGACTGATCAGCTGTTGTTTGTCGATGCGCCGAATCTGTTGTTTGGTCAGCTTGCGTTGCCGGATTAATGCCATGAGAGTGTGACCTATTAAAAAAATATTGCTAAGTGTAGCGTGAAAATTTGCTAACATACAGCCTAAAGCGCCTGTGCCAGACAGTGGTTTTGTAATGTTTAAGTTTTTTTGGACGTTATGAACCACCAAGCGCACAGCAATGTCATCTGCGCGTTGCCAGCTGGCGATGATTTACGTAAGTAACACTGCGCCAAAGTTGTTCCAAACTTTTTGACCATAGGACAAAATATGAGTACCGATGACCATCCCAATAAGATTAAAATCAGAAACCAAGGCAAAAAAGGGCTGGTATGGATTGACCTAGAAATGACCGGACTTGATACCATCAACGATGAGATTATCGAGATTGCTACCGTGGTGACGGATGAGGATCTCAATGTCCTTGCTGAAGGACCTGTATTCGCTATAAAAGTGTCTGACCGTATTTTAAACGGCATGGATGATTGGAATACCAAGCAGCATGGGCAGTCAGGGTTGGTGGATCGTGTGCGCCGTAGTACCGTGACATTGGCAGAAGCTGAAGCTGAGACGATTAAGTTCCTCAATAAATGGGTCGATAGCGGCAAGTCACCTATGTGTGGCAACTCCATCTGTCAAGATCGCCGCTTTATGGCGCGCCAAATGCCAGAGCTTGAGCGATTCTTCCATTATCGCAACCTCGATGTGTCATCGATTAAAGAGCTGTGTTTCCGCTGGCGTCCTGATATTCTCAGAAACTTTGAAAAAGGTGGCAGTCATTTAGCATTGGATGATATTCGCGATTCTATTCGTGAGCTGAAACATTATCGTCAGCATTTCTTTAAACTCATGCCTTAGGATAATGGCTAGCAGAATGTGAAAGGGTATAAAAAAGGGTCTGTTACTTATGCAACAGACCCTTTTTCTTTTAAATGAAAGGTACTTAATGAGGCGCACCCTACACTAAATAGCTAAACTCAACCAAGCTAAACTCAGCATTATTATGCTCTAAGTGTTCTTCAGATATAACCGCACCAATCACCGCCACAACTTTGGATTGGCGTTTTTCTTCATCGAGCAAGCGCCAGTCGCCAAGGACATAACGTATCTTATCATTCTCCCTTTGATGAATGGCAGGACGATGAGTATGTCCATGTAATAGCGCATCATTGTTATTCACTGCGGCTGCCACAGCTTTGTCATTAACATCCATAATATGCGCGGCTTTATTGGCATTGTTCTTTTGACTTTTTTTACGTATGTTATCGGCGATAGCCAGACGTTTTTTTAGCGGTTTGTTCAGCAAATACCATTGGGTCATAGGATTGCGCATTACTTTGCGAAAAAACTGATACTTTTTATCATCAGTACACAAGGCATCGCCATGCTCTAAGCGGTAGTCTTGTTGACCGACTTTTAAGGCGTAAGGCTCAAAAATAAGCTCGCCACCGAATATATTACAAAAAGGCTGCCCCAATAGAAAATCACGGTTGCCATGCATGACTAAAATCTCGCAGCCAGCTACCCGTAGTTTTTTCAACTTAATGATAAGTGGGGTAAGCCAATGACTTTGTCGCTCCTCTTCTGATAAGGACAAATACACATCATCGCCTAGCCAAACTTCGAACCAATCGCCCAAAATGAATAGTCGCTTAAGCGCAGGCAAGGCAAGGCAATCATCCAATAGCGCCAAAAAAGCCTGCACTAAGGCAGGCTCTTCAGGCGATAAATGCAAATCGCTAATCAATACTTGCCGCACCTCATGAGGGCGGGTGGTAATTAGGTGGTCAAAACTTTGCATTTATCCTTATCCTCGTGACTTGTCATAAGCTTCTATCAATAATGCTTATATCTTAACTATCACTTAATAACCATTACTTAATAACTATTACTGAGTAATGATGGTCGCTGAGTTGATAACGACTGGCTCTTTTGGTACGTCAGCATGCATGCCGAAACGACCAGTAGGAACGCCGCGCATTTTTTCGATCACATCCATACCGCTTGTTACTTTACCAAATACAGTGTAGCCCCAACCCTGCATGTTTTTGCCAGAGTGGTTTAGGAAATCGTTGTCTTTTACGTTAACGAAAAACTGACTGGTTGCTGAATGCGGATCTTGGGTACGTGCCATCGCAATCGTACCAGCATCATTTTTTAGACCATTGTCTGCTTCGTTTTCAACTGGGGCATTGGTTGCTTTTTCATTCATTTCAGCGTCCATTCCGCCGCCTTGAATCATAAAACCATCAATGATGCGATGAAAAATCGTGCCGTCATAATGACCAGATTTTACATAGTTTAAAAAGTTTTCTACGGTTTTTGGCGCTTTTTCTTCATTGAGTTCGATAACGATCGCACCCATATTGGTTTCAAGCTCTACTACTGGTGGCATGTCTACCATAAGATATTCCTTTTTGATTGCAGCGCCTAAAATGACGCTGTTAAGTGGTGGATAAAAAGTTGGTGGTTAAAAGTTATGGCTAGTCTAACGGCTTTTTTATCCCGTGTCATGTATCTGGCTGTTAATGCGTTTGCAAAAGCTGATAGAATAACGCAACTTTCCATTTTTAATGATTTTTGAACGCTGATTTTAACAGCGCCAATTTTAACAATTGGGTTTATGATCATCCATTTTTAGTAGCTTAGTTTTAGTAAATTAGTTTTAATAGTCCGATTTTAATAGTCCTGTTTTAATAGTTTGGTTTAAGTTTTCATGAGGCGTGATGGCACGCTGCATGAATGGACAATTTGCGTTAGGAGCAATGCCCGATGAGTGAGCACTCAAGCAACAATGCACAAAAAGATGAACAAAAAAACGACTTTATTCGTAATATCATTCGTGACGATGTCAATGCGCAAAAATACCAGCAGATTGTGACCCGTTTTCCGCCTGAGCCAAATGGCTACTTGCATTTGGGTCACGTAAAATCCATTTGTCTAAACTTTGGCGTCGCTAAAGAGTTTGGTGGTATCTGTCATTTGCGCTATGACGACACCAACCCAACGGCCGAAAAGCAAGATTACATCGATAATATCAAAAACGATGTGCAATGGTTGGGCTTTGACTGGGCAGGCGAGGCACTGCATGCTTCTAGCTACTTCGACCAGCTATATGTCTGGGCGGTGCAATTGATCGAGCAGGGCGATGCATACGTTGACCTACAGACCCCTGAGCAAATCAAAGAAAATCGCGGCTCATTCAATGAGGCAGGCAAGCCGTCACCACAGCGTGATGCTAGCGTCGCAGACAATTCAGCATTGTTTGAAGACATGAAAAACGGCAAATATGCAGACGGTACTGCCGTATTACGTGCCAAAATTGACATGACTGATGCCAATATGAATATGCGCGACCCAATTATCTACCGTGTGATGCATCAAGAACATCATCAGACCGGTGATAAATGGTGCATATATCCTATGTATGATTTTGCCCATCCGTTGTCAGATGCCTTAGAAGGCATTACTCATTCGCTATGTACCCTTGAGTTTGAAGACCATCGTCCGTTTTATGATTGGATTGTCAATAAAATCGGCTTCGAGCAACCGCCGCATCAGTATGAGTTCTCACGCCTCAATGTTGACCATACGTTGACCAGTAAGCGCAAGCTCAAGCAATTGGTCGATGAAGCTATCGTCGATGGCTGGGATGATCCACGCATGCCAACCGTCGCTGGTATGCGTCGTCGCGGCTATACGCCTGAAGGCTTGCGTGATTTCTGTGATCGCGTTGGTGTCTCTAAAGCAGATGGTGTGACCGATATGCGTTTGCTAGAATTTAGTATTCGTCAGTCGTTAGACAATACGACAGCACGCGGTATGGCGGTGCTTAAGCCATTGAAAGTGACCATTACTAACTTCAGCGATGCGGTCAGTCAGTGGAAAATGCTAAAAGCGGACAGCGTCAATGCGCGCTTTGACGCTGAGGCACAAACCTTATGGTTGACGCAGCCAAACCATCCCAATATCGATATGGGCGAGCGTGAGATTCCGTTTACCGAGACCCTTTATATCGATAAAGGCGATTACGAGATTGAACCGCCAGCAGGCTATAAGCGTCTATCACCTGAAAAGCCAGAAATTCGTTTGCGTAATACTTATGTATTGGCCGTGACCGAGCATATTACCGATGATAGCGGCAACGTCGTGGAGCTAAAAGCGACGATTGATCCGACGACCTTGGGTCAAAATCCTGAAGGCCGCAAGGTTAAAGGCGTGATTCATTGGGTATCGGCGAGCCAAGGGATTCCAGCCACCGTGCGTTTATACGAGCCGCTATTCAGTGTCGAAGATCCGAGTAATGTCAGTGATGTCCATCAAGCATTGAACCCTAACTCATTGACTAAACTTAATGCTGTGGTTGAGCCATCATTGGTCAATGCTGATGCTGGCACGCGCTTCCAGTTTGAGCGTGAAGGCTACTTTATCTCTGATAGCGAAGAGCACAGTAGTGACCAGCCCGTGTTTAATCAAATTGTCAGCTTGCGTGACAGTTATAAACCAGCTTAATCTGTGTCAGTCGTAACCTTATCGATAGCATTTTAATCTAATAATCAACAATAGTAGTTTGCAATGTTGCCCATTTCTAGTACGCTAGGGATGGGTTTTTTTGTGACTACGCAAAAATTTTGATAATAGATGTTGGGGGCATTAGAATGGCAAAGTTTTTAAATAGCAGTGGGACGACTTATCATTTAGAAGAGCTGATTAAAAACGCGTCTGACAGATTGATTATTATCAGCCCCTATTTAAAACTCAATGAGCGCATCAAAGAGCTATTAGAGGATCGTAACCGTCTTAAAATCGATATTCGCATTGTCTATGGCAAAAATGACTTGCACCCTGAAGAGATTAATTGGCTGAAAAATCTCACTTTTATCCGTACCAGCTTTTGCAAAAACTTGCATGCCAAATGCTACCTCAACGAAAATGAATGCATCATTACCAGTCTGAATCTCTATGAATTTAGCCAAGTCAATAATAATGAAATGGGCGTGCTGATTTACCGTAACGAAGACGCCAAGCTTTATGCCGACACTTATGAGGAAGCCCAGCGCATTATTCGTATCAGTGATGAAGTCCGCATGTCCCTCGAAAAAGTAAGCGAATCTGATAATAGGACTGACTCTAACGCTAAAACAGCAAGCGCTACTGTTCAAGCGCCGGCTATCACCACTACAGAAGCGGCAACGCCTAATTACTCCAAACTTACTACGGCGAAGCTGGCGAAAGAGTTGGGCTTGAAGACGCAAGAATTAAATGACAAACTCCTTGCCGCAGGCTATCTAGTAGAGCAAGAAGGCGAGTTGGTATTGACGGATATTGGACGTACGGCTGGAGGTACTAGCAAACGCGGTAAATTTGGCGAGTTTTGTTTGTGGGATTCAGGAATGGTGGTTTAAATAAAAACTCTATCATCTGTTATTTTTTTAAACCCAAATGGTATAACCGCATTACAATCCGTCACAAGACATTGATAATCAGTTTGTTAAGATAAAGTAAGTTTTCCTGACGTGTAGCCAGTCCTTTCTTATAGCGGCGCGCGTCAATGATAATAATAGAGCGCGTGATTTTCTTTATATGCTAATGCTTAAACATTGGCTTTTAGAGACCAGCGCTCATCACTAACAATAGCTAAGGAATTAAGCATGGCACATTTACGTTTAGGTGATAGCGCACCGAATTTTGACGCCACTACGACAGACGGCGACATCAATTTTTATGATTGGGCAGGGGATAGCTGGGTGGTTTTCTTTTCACATCCTGCAGACTATACGCCAGTATGTACGACTGAGCTTGGTCGTACCGCGGCATTAGGCGGCGAGTTTCAAAAGCGCAATGTGAAGCCAATTGCTTTATCAGTTGATGGCTTAGAAGATCATAAAGGCTGGGTTGGCGATATTGAAGAGACTCAAGGGACTGCTGTCAACTTTCCAATCATTGCTGACTCTGAGCGCACCGTGGCCAATCTTTATGACATGATTCATCCCAATGCGGATAATACAGCGACGGTTAGAAGTGTCTTTATTATTGATCCTAACAAAAAAGTACGTTTGACCTTAACGTATCCAGCCAGCTGTGGTCGCAATTTCGACGAGATTATTCGCGTTATTGACGCTATGCAATTGTCGGACAAATATAACGTCGCCACTCCCGTCGACTGGAAAGACGGTGATGATGTCATCATTCCACCAAGCGTAAAAAATGAAGACATTGCTGCCAATTATCCTAAAGGTCATACAGAAATTAAGCCTTATTTGCGCACCACGCCAGCGCCTAACAAATAAAGTGCGCGTTTTTATAATTGCTTAAAAAATAAAAACCCTATAACTTACTGTTATGGGGTTTTTTACTATTCATATCACAAGCAGCGACAAGGTTTTGCTATGATAAAAAAACCAATAGTCACTGCGCTAAGCGAGCAACAATAAACTTCTGTGCTTTGATAATATAACGATAATCATAAAAATTTACCGTTATCGTTCTTTTCGGAAATAATACTTAAAAGGAATTTACCATGAAAAAACTATATATAACCCGTACTGCACCCAACCCTCGTAAAGCTCTTATTTTGCTCGCATCAAAAGGTATTGATGTCGATGATATGGATGACATCGACGTGATAGACATTGATTTTGCTGCTAACGAGCAGATGTCAGAGGCTTTCACTCAAATGAATCCGATGCAGACGGTACCTGTTTTAACGTTAGATGATGGTACGATGCTCAATGATTCGCAGGCGGTTTGTGAGTATCTTGATCGCGTTTATGGTGAGCGCTCAGTGATGGGTAACGATGTCATACAACGCGCGCAAGTGTGCTCTATGCGCCGCATCGCGGAGTTTGAAATACTGTACAACTTGATGCTGGCATTTCAGCACAGTCATCCATTAAAGGCACAACGTGTTGACCAAGTACCAGAATTTGTAGCACCGTCCATTGCGCGCGCTGTAAAAGCCTTAGCATATTTCGAAACAAGCTTAGAAGGTCATGAATATCTAGTCGGGGATCAACTGAGCTTTGCAGACATCGTACTATATCTTGGTTTGGACTTTGGCAAGGCATTAAAAGTAGACCCCAAAGCCCATGGCGCGAATCTTGCGCGGTTTTATGAAAAAATGCATGAGCGTTTTAGTATTAAAAAACTGGCAAAAGCAGAACCTAAAGCGACCAATGAGTAGTGGACAGTAATTAAATCTGATTTTTTCTGTGCAATTAGAACTGGCTACATCGTCAATCGTGCTTTAAGTTTTAGTGGTTTGAAGTGCTAACTATCAACTGTGTAAATAGCTGTATTAAACACCCAAATAGGGATGGTTAACTAGAACTGTTAGCCATCCCTATTTTTTGGAAACTCACTATGTTTATTTATTAAAATATCATTAATAAAATGAAACGTTTCATTACATACGATAATAGGATCGAGGTTATAGTGGTTAAATTGTATCGGATTGCTGCTATTGGTTTTGTTTTATGAATAGCTATAAGAATCCTTATAAGTTAATACAGTCGTAGCAGGCATCAGATAAGCTTAGTAAGAGAGGCGTAGTATGGTAGACATAAAAAGGCAACCAATCACAAAACTACTGTTATTATCCAGCGTATTGGCAGTCAGTCTGACACTAGGTGCTTGTCAAAAAAACGCCCCATCTACGGAGAGCGAAGGGACAGATGCTACGGCAAGTGCAGAGATGAGGGCTACGCTAGCAAACACAGAAGTTGAGCCTGATGCTAATGAGACAGTGGCGGCATCTGAAGTAACTGAGCTCAGCGTCGAACAACAGATGATTGCCAATCTTGCGCGCCATCGTTGGACACTGATGACTGCCAAAGGTGCGAGCGATCAACCATTAGCGCCCCTGATAAATATCAAGGATCAGGTGACGCTGTTATTTAATCAAGGTCAAGATACCTTGAGTTATAGCGTTGGCTGCAATACGATGAGCGCTGCCTATGAATTACAGGCTCAAAGGTTAACGATAGAAGATAGTATGAGCACTAAGATGTCGTGTGGCAATCTTGATAGCGCAGAGAGTCTTTTAAATACGCTCATGCAAGGTAGTAGCGAGTTAACTGTCACTGAAGGTGAGACGCCACTATTGACGCAAGTGACTAATGATTCAATGACTTTGATTTGGACAGGTAGGCTCACTTCACAAGCCAAATATAATAGCAAAGGCGAGACCGTCTTTTGGGCAGTGAGTAGTGAAAAAATCGCTTGTGGCGATGCTGACTCTAGGATGTGTCTGCAAGTCAAGCCTGTCACTTATGATGATCAAGGCCTGAAAACCAGCGAAGGCAAGTGGACAGCATTCAAGGGTGACATTGATGGCTATCAACACGACGGCATGCACGAAGAAGTATTACGCCTACAACGCTATCAGATCGACAATAACGAGAGTGCAGAAGGCGAAGAATATGCTTATGTGTTAGATGCGGTGATTGAGAGTGCCGTCGCAGAGTAGACGACGGGTGAAGCGGTCTTATTATTATAGTTAAATTATTTGAATCATTTAGATGGTTGAAACAAAAAACACGCGCCATTTGATCGCGTGTTTTTTTTATGGTTGTTTGCTGTATTTTGGCTTCTTATCTTATCGTAAATTACCTAAATCTTCTTCCGTCAAACGCCAGCGACCTTTTTTCTTAGACGCACCGCGTCCACGCATGGCGCTATTTAGGAGCAACTTGTTCATTGAATGGCTTGAATGCGCATGACAAATAGCGCAGGCAAGACCATCAGCGGCATCTTGTTGTGGTACGACATCTAAAGACAGTATCCGGCAGACCATCTCTTGTACTTGTTCTTTGGCTGCGGCACCATAACCGCACACAGCTTGCTTGATCTGGCGTGCGGTATATTCTGATACTTCCAAATCCAGTGCCACCATCGCGGCGATGGCTGCGCCTCGTGCTTGCCCCAGTTTAAGCGCAGAATCTGGGTTTTCTGCCATAAATACTTGCTCAATTGCGGTATAAATCGGCTCTTCTGCATATTTTAGATGATGCTGGGTGATACGCGTCAAGCCATTAAAGATGCGCTTTAGGCGTTCAGGCATCTCTTTGGTATCCGTACGAATGGTGCCTGCGTCAATATAGGTTAGCTTATCGCCCGTTTGTTGCACGATACCATAACCCGTCATACGTGAGCCTGGGTCAATCCCGATAATAATTGCCATAGTATTCCGTCTTACTTACATTTTGTTTTATATTCAATCCTATATAAATCGGATACGGTGTCAGACTCGCTCAGCCTACTACTCGTAGTACTTTTACTCATCTTCCTTGTATCCAAATTATATTGCCCCGACTATATGGCTTAAAAATACGCCTTAAGTTTGATAGTATAGCAATCAATCCCCATATACATCATATGTTAGCCATCTTAATTTGTATGGCGCTCAATTTATTGGTTTTTATTTTATAGGACGACACTTTATGGGTCAGATAGTTGGTATTGCCATCGTTTGGTTTATTATCGAGATGCTACTGTGGTATTTAATTGCCCAGTTTATGAGTGGTTGGTGGGTATTCATGTGGTTTATTATCGCCGCAGTTATTGGTATCACCCTTATTCGTAAAGGTATGGCAGCGCTCAATCCGATGGCTCAGCAAATGAAAGCGGGCGGCATGATGAACCCAGCGATGCGCCCACAAGAGTCGACCATGCTTAAAAGTGTGGCCATGGCAGCGGCTGGTATTTTGCTACTTATTCCAGGTGTGCTTAGCGATTTACTCGCGTTATTGGTGGTATTACCACCTGTGCAAAAGAAGCTCAAAGACTTTGCTAATAATTACGTCATGAACAACCAGCAAAAAATGATGGAGATGATGGCCAAACAGATGGGCGGCGGTCAAAACCCATTCGGCGGCGCAGGCGGTATGGGTGGACAAAATCCATTTGGTGGCGCTGGCGGTGGTATTAATGGCCAAAACCCATTCGGTCAACAACAACAAAACCCATTTGGGGATGTGTTCAAGCAGCATACAACCGTTGATGGGACTGCTAAAAACATTCCTAAAGATGTCAAAAAGATTACCAAATCTGCTAATGATGAATAAAAATAGCGAAAAATTGACATAAAAAAAGCCCCTTACGTCATTGACGAAAGGGGCTTTTTGTTGGTTATTATGAATCTCTTATAAACTTATGGGTTACTAATAAACCTAGTGAATATAAATAGAGACATGACTAACCGAATATAACAACCGAAGTGCCGCCGTAAGATGGTGACCCATGAACCGTGAAGTTCAGGGCGGATGCGTCACTGCCTCTGCAGGTTTCCTGATACACCGCAAGCGGTGCAGGCATACACAATGAAGCAATAGGTACCACATCCTGGTAAAGCATTATCGGCTCAGGGAATAAACATCTACTAGCCAACACTTCAGAATAGATTTATCTTAACTAATGGCATAGCTGATTGCAAGCGCGGTTTACAGATTAATACGTCTTTTTAGAAAAGCACAGCAATAATAGCAACCATTTCCATAAAATAAATAGCAGAAAAAAAGGGTCGAAAGCATTGAAATAACAGGATAAACGCGCAGTTTTTCAGCAATTTCAAGATGTATGCTAATATAGACAACTTTCGACATCCTAATATAGCAGTATAGGCGTTCATTCACTTGAGGAGCGGTAATCTATGACCAGTACCCAGCAACAATCTGAATCTATTGACGACAATCAGGCGCAACTTGATAGCAAGCAAGATAGCGCACAGCATAAAAAAACACCGTATGTCTTAATGATATTGGACGGCTTTGGTCATCGTGAAGAAGACAAGGATAATGCCATTGCTGCGGCTAATATGCCGAATCTAGATAAGATCTATCAGAAATATCCGCATGGATTGATTTCTGCGTCGGGTGAAGATGTTGGTTTGCCAGATGGTCAGTTCGGTAATTCTGAAGTGGGACATATGAACCTAGGTGCTGGTCGTGTGCTATATCAAGACTCAACCCGTATCTCAAGTGAGCTTGCCAATCGCGAGTTCTATAAAAACGAAGCCTTGGTCGATGCTGTCAAAGCGGCTAACGAAAAAGGGGGTAATGTCCATATTATGGGCTTGCTCTCTGATGGTGGCGTGCATTCGCATCAAGACCATATCGAAGGAATGTGTCACTCGGCATTGGTTCACGGTGCCAAAAACGTGTTTGTTCATTGTTTTTTAGATGGTCGTGATACGCCGCCTAAATCTGCTGATAAGTACATCAATCGTTTGCGTGAATACTTGAACAAGCTTAACGCCCATTATGAAGGTCGCGTACAGATTGCCAGTATCATCGGTCGCTATTATGCGATGGATCGTGACAATCGCTGGGATCGAGTACAGAAGGCCTATGAGCTTATTACGGAAGGTAAAGCCGATCGTCTATCTACCCGTGCTGATGGTGCTGTTCAAGCCGCTTACAAAGCCCGTGAAACTGATGAGTTTATCAATCCAACTACCGTGATTGAGAGCGGCGACACGCCCTATACCGTCGATGATAATGATGCACTTATTTTTATGAATTTCCGTGCCGATCGCGCCCGTGAGCTAGCGCAAGCGTTTGTGCTGCCAGATCATGAGTTTTCAGGTTTTGCCCGTCATAAACAGCCAAAACTGGCCGCGTTTGTCATGTTGACCAAGTACTCAGATATTTTAGCGGATAGCCCGAAGACCAGTATCGCTTATTATCCGACGTCTTTGACCAATACGCTGGGTGAATATTTGCAAACGCAAGGTAAAACGCAACTGCGTATTGCCGAAACTGAAAAATACGCGCACGTGACGTTTTTCTTTAGTGGTGGCCGCGAAGCAGAGTATAAAGGTGAGACACGTATTCTTGTGCCGTCGCCAGATGTCGCCACTTATGACTTGCAGCCAGAAATGAGTGCTCCTGAAGTGACCGATAAGTTGGTGGCTGCTATTGAATCAGGCAAATATGATGTGTTAATCGTCAATTATGCCAACGGTGATATGGTAGGGCATACCGGTATCTTTGAAGCAGCTGTGCAAGCGGTAGAGGCGTTAGATGTCTGTGTTGGCCGCATTGAATCGGCAGTACGAGCAGCTGGCGGCGATATGCTCATTACCGCTGATCATGGCAATGTTGAGCAAATGCAAGACTACGAAAGCGGACAGGTACATACCCAACATACCACCGAGCATGTGCCTCTAATTTATATTGGTGAGCAAAAAGTACAAGTACGTAGTGGCGGTAAGCTTAGCGATATCGCACCGACCATCTTGTCATTGATGAATATCGATGCGCCAGAAGAAATGACGGGCGAAAACCTATTGATTCCAGTATCGTGATTCAGTCATTCTGATACTTTCGCATGCTGGCTATGATAATGCCTATGATAATGCCATAAGCACAGCTGAAGCAGTCAGCGAATGAAAGATAAAGGGAAGGGTATCTATGCTCCTTCCCTTTTTTAGGATAGGATTTTAGCTTATACCATTCACAAAAATTAGAGCAGCAAGGAAAACGAGTATAAGTGCTACGCATTGTAGACTAAACGAGTTTGACACAGCTAATCGTACTTTTTGGGTTTGGTATCACTTGCAATACTACCCTAGTCTTGGCTGTGATCTTGATGCTACCTTACACGATATCATTCATTAATTACCCGATAACAATAACTTTGCATGTTTTCTTTTTATCTAGGTGAGTTTTTATGCATCCCATCTGTCTTATACGTTCGTCGGCGTCTAAACGACTAGAAAAACCATCAATGATGACCGCATTGATAACGTCGACTGTTTTTAAACCCGTACTCATGGCCAGTTTCATAGGGTTGAATGTTGTTGGCATGCAAGCACAGGCTGCGACAAATAATGAAAGCAGCCCGACGGCCAGCCTACAGCTTATCAGTCTCGATGCTGATGAGATATCGGCAGAAAACGGTGCAGATAATTTGTCTGATATCGCTGATATGTTGGATGCTGCTGACGCGTCTGATGATGCGATAGACAGTGTTGCAGATGAAAGCGCTTTGACCGATGAGGCCGACGATATCAATACAGATGTCCCTGATGAAGTGGGCCAAGTGTCATTGAATGCTATTTCCCCTGAAACTCTAAAAACGTTTGTCGCGGTCGTGGACTTGGTACGCCGTGAATATGTGGACACGGTCAATGACGAAGAGTTATTTAATAATGCGATGAGTGGCATGTTGACTAAGCTCGATAGCCACGCTGAATTTTTGGATGCTGAGGCCTACGAAAATCTGCGGGCTTTTACCGAAGGGGATGTCGGCGATATTGGTATCAAGGTGGTCTATCGACCAAAGGCTGGCTATTGGGTCGTCACAGAAGTTCTTAATGACTCACCTGCGGATAAAAAAGGCATCGCAGTCGGTGACTATCTGCATCAAGTTGATGAATTCAAATTAGATGACGACAAACAAACTAATGATGTTGAACAGCTTTTAACCGGTATTGCGGGTACACAAGTGGATATTGTGACTTCTAAAGCGGGTCGCCGCAAACATACCACGACTTTACAGCGTAACAATAACCACCCGCAAGTCATTGAGACACGGCTTGTTGATGGTATGGCGGTGATGAAACTGCCCGCTTTTCAAAACAACAGTCGTGAAAAGCTGCTGCAAGGTCTTATTAGCTTAGAAGCACCGATATCCGGTATTTTGTTAGACATGCGTGATAATCCAGGTGGTGTTTTAACCTCAGCGGTGAGTGTGGCTAGTTTGTTTATGGCGGACACTGATGTGGTACAAGTGAAAGGTCGGAAAGATGACTCTCGTGTTTTATCGACCCAAGGTGCTGCAATACTCAAGCCATTGCCCGTAGTGGTATTGCAAAACCGTTATTCTGCCTCAGCTGCCGAAGTATTAGCAAGCAGCTTGCAAGCGCAAAAACGCGCCACTATCGTCGGTGAGGTGAGCTATGGCAAAGGCTCGGTACAGTCGGTGATACCTGTGAATGACGAGCAGGCCGTTAAGCTAACCGTTGCTAATTATGTGACGGCGGCTGGCAATAAGATAGATGGTATCGGGGTCGAGCCTGATGTGGCTCTACTGGGTAATGAGAATACATGGGAGCAGCAGGCGCTTGATTTACTCAGGGCAAAAGCGCTCGCTTCGGGTATTCGCTTTGTGAGAAATTCAGCTGTAGAGGATAATATTCTCGAAGATCAGACAGACGAAAAGCAGATAGACGAAAAGTAAATAGGTATCGATAGCCCTAAGCGTACTTTACTTGCCCAGCACCATTATTATGCTCAAAATTGATGATGTATTATGTTTAAATCTACAGACCTTAAAATCAATCGGCCTGATCTTCAGCAATATTGAGCTTTTTCATACGATAACGTAAAGAGCGAAACGTCGTTCCTAACAGTTCAGCGGCTTGGGTTTTGTTCCAGCCTGTTTGTTTAAGTGCAGTAATAATCAGATTTTTTTCTTGCTCTTGCAGATAGTGTTCTAGACCTTTGGCAGGCAACAACTGGCTTTGAAAATTCTCTTCTGACCCTATTTGCTCGTCATGACTGGTTGTTAATTCCTGCTCTATAGAAGAGATGGGGCTACGGTCTGGTTCACTGCTATCGGCCATCGACCGCTGAATCGTGGAAGGGTAGTGCTGCGTAATCGTACGATAAGGATGTAGATTGGTCTTTGCTTGCTCAGATTGCTTCACCGTCGAGGTTTGACCAATTTCTTCTTTGTTAATTACGGATTCGATTGCTGGCTGGTTGTCTTCTTTATAATTAGATGGGTTGGGAGTAGGCACTTTATGACTGGTTGCGTTGGTATTTTGACTTTGTTGAGTATTAATCTCTTGATGAGTATCAAGCTCCGCTAGACCCAGATGACTGACGTCAATGGTGTACGTTTCCGCCAATGTCACGGCGCGTTCGAGTAGGTTGCGTAGCTCACGAACATTACCAGCAAAATCATGATGCTGCAAGCGCGCGCAAGCCGCCGTTGTCAATGAGGGTGGGGTGTCCAACTGCCACTCTTTTGCGATCAGTGCTAAAAAATGCTTTGCTAAGACAGGAATATCATCACGCCGCGCATTAAGCGTGGGCAGTTTTAGTTCAATCACATTGATACGGTAATACAAATCTTGCCGAAACAGTCCGCTTTGTACCAATTGGTTCAAGTCTTTATGGGTCGCAGATAAGATGCGGATATCGACAGGCAGCTCTTTGGTATCACCGATGGCACGCACGGTTTTTTCTTGAATGGCGCGTAGTAATTTGACTTGCATTGCCAAGGGCAAATCTGCTACTTCATCCAAAAATAACGTGCCACCGTTGGCTTGTTGGAACAAGCCTTGCTTATCAGCGACCGCTCCCGTAAAGCTGCCTTTTTTATGACCAAAAAATTCCGACTCCATCAGCTCGGAAGGGATTGCTCCGCAGTTCACCGGTACAAAACTGCCATCTCGACGTGGGCTTAAATCATGAATCAGCTTGGCAACCACTTCTTTACCTGTTCCGGACGCACCTGATAAAAAAACTGGCGCTTGTGAGCGTGCCAACTTTAAAATGGTGTTTTTAAGGGGATGCATGACGGCAGAATCACCGATTAAACGGCTATCCAACATCTGCTGCTCAGGTGAACATTCAGGCGCGGCTTCTGCTTCGTTATTTTGGTGAATAACCTTGAGTGCGTTTTCGACCAACTGGCGTAAACGTGGCAGCTCAAGCGGTTTATTGACGAAGTCAAAAGCACCCAGCTTTAACGCTTCAATAGCCAAATCCATACTACCATGGGCAGTAATCACGGCGATCGGTGTACTAGAGCTGTTGCTGATGTCTTTGACCAGCTCTAGTCCTGAGCCATCGGGTAGCTTGAGATCCGTCAGACAAAAGTCATAGTCGTTTTGCTGCCAGTAGGCGCGTGCTTGCGATAAGGTATAAGCCACATCGCTTTTGATGCCCATCTTGGTTAGGGTGATTTGCATCAAGCGGCACAAATCTACTTCATCATCAACGACTAGCGCGGTTACTGTCATACGTTATCTCATTGTGTTCGATGGCTAAAAATTTAAAAATAGGGTTCAATCTGTCTTATCTAGGGTGTGTCATCATTTAGATTGTGAGGCTTAAAATGAGGAAAATTGCAGCCAAACAAGGAAGAAATTGCCGTAAATATGAACATATTGACAAGATTTCTGACGATGTTTGGCTAAATTTAGCCATTTTAAGACCACTAAATGTATCCATGTGCTAATTGATGACACGCCCTAGTAAGGGTGATAATCAACGTGTTTTTATCAAACAACCCTTCTCTTTTATAGAAGCTACTGGTCTTCAGTAAGCCGTTTATCAGCATCGTGACCATCGGTGTCGATAGCAGGGGCAATCAAGCGAAAGCAAGTCTTTTGGTGTTCAGGAATATAGAGTAAACGGGCTTGATTGGCTTCACAGAACGCCTGTGATAAATACAATCCTAAACCCGTTCCAGCTTCGTCGGTGGTAAAGAATGGATTGAATAAATGCTGTAAATCATTGCTACTAACGCCCAATCCATCATCTAAAATATCAATTATAACATCGTTATCAGCACAGTAAATCTCAATTTCCACAAAAGCATGAGGGTGAGCGTAGCTACTATAACGCAGACCATTATTGATCAAATTAATTAATACTTGTTCCAATTGGTGCATGTCGAACGAGATAGTGGGATTGGTATATACACGCAAAAAAATGTCATGGTCTCGAAAATAATTGTCCAAAAACAGTGGTAGCCAATCAGCCAATAGAATTGATTGCTGACGGGCTACCTGCTGGCGCGACAGTTTTAAGATATCTTCAATAATACGGTTTACACGTTTGGTTTGCGAAAATATCATTTCATACAGTTCGTGATTGCCCGTCATATAAGTATTTGCAGGCTCTGTCATCGCTGTTGTATGGTCGGCAGTAGAACTGATAGTACTATGCTCTGCTGCCTTGTTCCTCTCACTTTCTACGACATCTTCCATCAATAGTTGACTGGCCTGTGAGATAGCCGCAAGCGGATTTCTGATTTCATGGGCAATACTGGCGGTCAATTGCCCAAGCGATGCCAGCTTTAACTGTTGAGCGCTGGCTTGCTCACGGCGCAAATCTTCTAGCATGATCAGCTTGCTATTATCTTTTAAGGGGATGATTTGTACCCGTAGCTTACCGATGACAGAGGCATTTGCTACCGCAGGTAATTCATAAACAAAGCTGCGTGACAGCCCTTCAGAGACGGACAAACAGGCATCAATAAGTTGCAGATGTTGTTCTTTGAGCTGATGTTGAAAGTCGGCGAGAAGGGTAGCTTCGGGGTTGTTTTGCTCATATCTTAAATGACTGGACGTATCAAGCATGGACGCTAGCGGAGGGTGGGGGATACTGAGTAGCTGATGAGCCGCTAGGTTTGCTAACACAATATGCTGTCTGTCAATCACGATGACCCCATTGACCATTTGGGTAATGACTTCTTGATTGATCACGTTCAGTCGTTCGACTTCTTTGGCTTGATTTGCAGCGACTTGCTCGACTTGTACCAAGCGCTGGGAAATGGACCAGCTCAAGACCCCTACCGCCAAAAAGCTTGCTGACATCAGCAAGGCATCGCCTAAATTGGACAAACTCATGCTATTGGCGATGGCATAAAAAAACTGCTGATAGATTACGAAAATAATAGCAAGCAAAGTGATAATAAGTGCTTGCGAGCCGTACAGTAGCATGAAGCTGGCCGCGACGACGACCATATAAAGCATGGTGAGCTGTAAGTCAGGGGCACCATTGGTATAAAGCAAAAGGCTCAAGATAATGACATCTAATGCCAATCCAAAAGCCAGCTGGCGCCGCAGATTCTTAGTCACCACATAAAACAAGCCAAGCAAAATTAAACTGATGATGACGTAGAAACTAAGCGCTGTTTGCTGCAATAAGCTTGGTAATAATGAGCCACTATCAGATTTGACGGTCACATATACCATCAACATAAAAAATACGCTAACGATAAATCGATAACTGCTATAGATCAGTCCCAACCGCCGTAACTGTGGTAAAGGCAGCGTCTCATCTTGCTGTAGGTAATTGGTGATAGCAGAGACGGCTCTGAGCGCAAGTTTCATAAATTGACCGTAATAAAAAAGGTATGAAGAGGTTTACGGTTGAATGAGACCATGACGGATAGCCAGATGAGTCAATTTCACGTCACTATCGACGCCGACTTTTTCATAAATGCGATAGCGATAAGTGTTGATGGTTTTGACACTCACGAACAATTGATCAGCAATTTGCTGCGGACTTTGGCAGTTGACCACCATCATGGCTACTTGTTTTTCGCGGTCACTTAATAAGTCAAAAGGTGAGTTGGCATTATCTGACAAGAGAACATCAGCCAACTGCTCAGCGACATCTTGGCTAAAGTAACGACCACCTTGATAGATTTTTTTGACCGCGCGTATCATCTCATCAAGCGGCGTACCTTTAGTAATATAACCATTGACGCCCGCTTTGATCAGCATGGATGGATAAGGTTGTGCCGACATGCTACTGACGGCCAAAATTTTGATACCCAGATCGAGCTGAATCAAGCGCTTGGTTGCTTCAAGCCCGCCGATATTGGGCATATTCACATCTAGCAAAATCACATCAGGGCGCAGCTGTTTGGCCAGTTTAATCGCCATGTCGCCGCTGTCAGCTTCACCGATGACTTCGATATCAGCACTGTCTGCCAACATACGGCTGATACCCATCCGCACCAAATCATGATCATCTACTACCAATACTCGAATCATAGTTGTACTCTTTGCTGTCTATCAAAATGAAGGTTGCATTGTGAACGTTAAACTATCTGAACCAATCTGTATATCTATTAACCACAACAATGATTTTTATTATTTTATAATAGGATGATATCGCATTGATTTGATGACTACTACTCTCATCATATATTGCTATAGTGTTAATTAATATTGCTAAAATCTAATTTAAATGTAGCAAAATTTGAAGCTGGTTAAAAAATGCCCATCTAACTGATTTAGTACATTAAACTTAAATGCAAACCATGATACACTAAAAATACAAAAACTCTATGTGAGTACCTACAAACACAACCACAAACGCTACGTACGTTGTTGCTATTAATTAGTATGTAACTGATTCGCTAATTAACAGCATCGCGACAGCAGGGGGAAGAATGAAGCACTTACCATTAACCAAACAGCAGTTAGTTGCTGCCATGATTTCATTGAGTTTAGGCAGTATTGCACAAGCTGCACTTACAATTAATGGTAGCGCTGATGCTGGATCGAGTGCTCGTATGAGTTGGGGCGGTGCTGATAGCTTGTCCGAAGCGCGCAATATCATGTACAAGTCTAACGGTTCGGCCATCAAAAAAGTCGATAATGGGTATGGCACTACCAATATTACTAACAGCAACACCAGTAGTTTTGGTAGTAGTAATAACAGCTTCAATAACACCAACAGCTATAACACTACTTATCGTGGGAGCTTTGGCAGCAGTAGCATGATTCCGATCAGCACCGACTCTCGCAGTGTGGCGGTGATCGATGCCGAAACTGGTGAATCTATTTACGAGAAAAACGCTGATGTCGCCCGTCCTATGGCGAGTATTACTAAGGTAATGACGGCAATGGTGGTGTTGGATGCAGGTCTCGATATGAGAGAAGAGATCACCCTCGATCCTGAAGATTTCGTCGGTCCTAAGCGTGCAAGTTCGCGGTTAAAATCAGGCGATCGTTTGAACCGTGCTGAAATGCTGTTAATGGCATTAATGAAATCTGAAAACCCTGCCGCCAAAAGCCTAGCGCGTAACTATCCAGGTGGCTATGATGCCTTTATACGAGCGATGAACCGTAAGTCACAAGAGCTTGGTATGACGACAGCTTATTTCGGTGATCCAACGGGTCTCGATAAACGTAACATTGCTTCATCAAATGACTTGGTAAAAATGGTCCGTGCTGCTGGTAACTACGATGTGATTCGTCGTTTCTCCACGACTAAGAGCTATGACTTTTACGTGGCCAATTATTCAGCCGGTAACCGTACCTATAAAGCCAACAACACCAGCAGTCTAGTACGTTCAGGCGATTATCCAATCGGGATCTCAAAAACCGGTTTTATTAATGAAGCAGGTCGTTGTGTGGTAATGGAAACACGTGTGAATAACCGTCCTGCGATTATTGTCATCTTAGGGGCGAACAGCTCAGCCACGCGTTGGGGTGATGCTAAGAACATTTTAAACAGTTTGGCAACTCGCCGTACAGTGTAAGCGGATGGGTTTAGTAGGTATAAAAAGGCTGTTATGTAATATAACGGCTTTTTTATTGTGTTGAATTTTTGTCTCCATTATTTTTAAAATAAGAACACGCCCTAGGAAAAACCATATGACTCAAGCATCGACTACTACACTAGCCCCAAAGTTATATTTGCTGACCAATGATGATGAATTCGCGCTGCTATACCGCAAATTAGAGACCGCGTTTGCCACAGGGTGTATTGCCTTATTGCAAATCCGCCGTAAGCAAACATTGACGTTAAGCAATGGCGCATCCAAGCTCTATGACGAAGCTCTACAAATAATTCGCTTGGCAAAGACATACAATGTCCCAGTCGTCATCAATGATGATATTCAGCTGGCCGCAAAGCTTGGTGTTGGGGTTCATTTGGGGCAAGAAGATGGCGATATCAGAGAGGCCAAGCAATGTCTATTATCGAATCAGATTATTGGCCGCACTTGTCATGGTGATGTGGCGCTGGTGAAAGAAGCGCAGGATGATGGCGCCAGTTATGCCGCGATGGGCGCAGTATTTGCGTCTACAACCAAGCCTAATGCAGATGTCATCTCGCGCCGAGAGCTTTCCGATGGGTGTCAGCAAGGTATTGAGTTATGTGTGATAGGCGGTCTAACGGCAGAAAACGTTATTGAGCTGGCAGGTTTGCCGATTGCTTATGTGGCAGTAGTTGGGGATATTATGGATTTGCCAGAACACCAAATAGCCGAGCGCTGTGAGCAATGGCAGCAGGCGCTTGGTACGTGGCAGACGCCTGCTTTATAACTGATTTCTAAATTTGAAATCAATGTTTCAAAATAAAATCGATGTTTCAAAATATAAGTGCATTATATAAATGAATCGTTATTCTGCATGTTCCATACATAAGGTGGCATAGGGCAGTGCTTCCAAGCGTTTTTCTTCAATCAGTTTGCCACATACCTCACATTCACCATAAGTCCCATTTTCGATACGGTTCAAGGCATTTTCGACATAGATTAGGCTTTGTCGTGCTTCACCCATGAGATTTTTACGCATATCGTTTTGACGATAAGAGATGGCTTGATCTTCCCAATGCTCATTGAGGTCATCTTGTGGATTTTGGATATGATCTTCGATTTTATCGATTCGAGTTTCATACTCGTCTTTCAGCTTCAATAAAGTCTGTTTAGCAGTGGCTAGATCGATACTCATGGTATTCTCCTAATGGGTTATTTTTATTGTTGAACTTAATTATTATCATTAATAGGCGCTGTATCGTAAAGCTCATATTTACGATAAACATCAATGCCATCATAAACAGCCTGACTGCTGAGTACCACCACGAAATGTTACTGATTTTTATAAAAATTAAATAAGTTTGTCTTATTTTTAACCTGCTTAGTAAAATTTAATCATAGGTTCTTTATGAGCGCTTGTTAGAAAACTGCTAGAATACACCGCCTCAGATTCTTGCTAGATTAGTCTCATGAGACCATTAGTAAGAATAAGCGGTTAAATAGTTTGATAACTGTCATTCAGTGATATTTAGCATTGAGTGATATTTAGTAAAAAGCCACACCGTAGATTAACAATAGATGATGCATAGGAGCAGGTAATGAATTTTTTGCGTATGAGTGAGCTAAACTTAACGGACAAAGTGGTATTGATTCGAGAAGACTTGAACGTACCTATTAGAGACGGTAAGGTCACGAGTGATGCGCGCCTGCAGGCCAGCTTGCCTACCATCAAAATGGCACTAGAGAAAGGCGCTGCCGTTATTGTGTGTTCACACTTGGGACGTCCAACTGAAGGCAATCCTGAAGCCATATATTCTCTAGCACCTGTCGCTGACTATTTAAGCGACAAATTGGCAGCGCCAGTTAGTTTAAATAATGACTATCTGACTGAAGGCGTTGCAATTAAAGCAGGTGAAGTGGTACTACTAGAAAACGTGCGCTTTAATACGGGTGAGAAGAAAAATAATGCAGACTTAGCACAGAAATATGCATCGCTATGTGATGTGTTTGTGATGGACGCCTTTGGCACTGCGCACCGTGCGCAAGCCTCAACTGAGGGTGTCACTCAGGCCATGCGTCAAGCAGATAAAACAGTGTGCGCAGGGCCGCTATTAGCCGCTGAGCTTGATGCCTTGAGCCTAGCGCTTGAAACCCCAGCGCAGCCCATGCTCGCTATTGTTGGTGGCTCAAAAGTCTCTACAAAATTGCAAGTTTTGCATAGCTTGGCAGAAGTATGCACGCAAATAATCGTTGGTGGTGGTATCGCGAATACCTTCCTAGCCGCGCAAGGTCACAGTGTCGGCGCTTCGCTATATGAAGCGGACTTGGTTGAGACCGCTCGTGAGATTATGACTAAAACTGAGATTTTACTGCCTGAGTATGTGGTGGTTGCCGATAAAAATGAGATTGATTTCGCTGACTTTACAGGCTCCTTACAAAAAGCCACTGCGACTACGAAGTCGGTTGATGCGATTGGTGATAATGACATGATATTGGACATCGCTCCAGAAAGCGCCAAGCAACTGGCTGATGCTATTACCAATGCAAAGACTATTTTGTGGAATGGGCCAGTGGGTGTTTTTGAAGTGGATGCTTTCGGTCAAGGCACTCAAATCGTGGCAAATGCGGTCAAAAACAGTCAAGGTTTTTCGATTGCTGGTGGTGGCGATACTTTAGCAGCGATCGATAAATATCAAGTTGCAGATGGCGTGAGCTACATGTCAACAGGTGGCGGTGCATTTTTAGAGTTTGTAGAAGGCAAAGTGCTGCCAGCTGTTGCCGCACTGCAAATAGAAGCGCGATAATTTAACCAACTTTCAGCAGTTCAGTAACATTAGGCGTACAACGTATCGCAATCATCTAAGGTAGGCTATAAAAATAATATGGTGACTGGCTCTCTTACCTTATTAATTTGACAGCTATGAGTGCAATTGGTCATCAATTATTATCAAGTAGTAATTATTTGTTTTTATACTGAAAATTATTATTGCATGTCTTATTTACTGCCTATAGAATAGCGCAACCATGTATTTTGACATGCTTTATTTACGAGAGGTTTATTATGTTAAAACGTCATTTGTTACTTGCTAGCGTACTTGCTGGTACTTTTGCAATCACTGCATGTAGCCAAGAAACACAAGATAAAACTGAAGCTGCTGCTGATTCTGCTGCTGAAGACACTGCTGCTAACGCTGACGCTGCTGCTGTTGAAACAGAAGCTGCTGCTGCTGAAGCTGAAGTTGCCGCACAAAACGCTGGTACCGAAGTTGCTGAAGGCGCTGACACTGCTGGTGTTGCCGCTACAAATGCACTAGAAAACACGGGTGAAGCGGTTGTGGTCGGCGCAAATGAAGCCGTTGCCAATACTGCTGAAGTGGTTGCCGATGGCGCATCTGCTGTTGAAGATAAAGCCAGTGAAAACGCAGTAGAAGCAGAGCAACAGTACTAATAATCGTACTGAGCAAGTCAGTTATTGATTCGGTGACGTGCTATCGATTGATAGGACGAGGCACTAAATGAGTAGCGAGCATTGATAATTGCTTTAATTGATAGTTGCTTTATAAGCCCTCAAAATACTAGAAAAGCCTTGGTGATTACCAAGGCTTTTTGCGTTGTGTGTCAGTGTTATAGTTGATAATAATCAAACTCACGTGAAGGGACGTGTAGACTGACAAATAGTCGGGCAACTGCTACGAAGACGGAACAATTTTTGCTATAATCACCGCGTAGCGTTCACACCCAAAATATTTTGGGCTTTTATTACTTTCTATACCGTTAGTATGGTCTTCTGCACATTGGGATGATCGTTATAAAGCTTTTTTAAATACTATTCAAAATCTAATCAGAGAGCGTCTTATGGCCCTAATATCCTTACGTCAACTTCTAGATCATGCCGCTGAACACAGCTATGGTGTTCCTGCTTATAACGTCAATAATTTAGAGCAAATGCGTGCAATCATGATGGCTGCGGATGCTTGTGAATCACCTGTCATCGTACAAGCCAGCGCAGGCGCACGTAACTATGCAGGGTCAGCGTTTTTGCGTCATTTGATCATTGCCGCTATCGAAGAGTGGCCACATATTCCAGTAGTTATGCATCAAGATCATGGTATGTCACCAGCGATTTGCCAGCGTTCAATTCAGCTTGGTTTTTCATCAGTGATGATGGACGGCTCGCTTGGTGAAGATGGCAAAACGCCAATGGATTACGATTACAATGCTAGCGTTACTCGTGAAGTCGTCAAAATGGCACATGCTTGCGGTGTTTCTGTAGAAGGCGAAATCGGTTGTTTAGGTAGTCTTGAGACTGGTATGGCAGGCGAAGAAGATGGCTCTGGCGCTGAAGGCGTATTGGATCATGAGCAACTATTGACCAGTGCTGACGAAGCCGAACAATTTGTAAAAGACACCAATGTCGACGCGCTAGCCATTGCTATTGGTACTAGCCATGGCGCTTATAAATTTACGCGTCCACCTACAGGTGACATCTTATCTATTGAGCGCGTAAAAGAGATTCATGCTCGTATTCCTAACACGCATTTGGTGATGCATGGTTCATCATCAGTGCCACAAGAATGGCTAAAAATCATCAATGAGAATGGTGGTGATATCGGCGAAACTTATGGTGTGCCAGTTGAGCAGATCGTCGAAGCGATCAAGCACGGGGTACGTAAAGTCAATATCGATACCGATTTACGCTTGGCCTCAACAGGTGCTATCCGTAAATTTCTTGCAGAAAATCCGAGCGAGTTTGATCCACGTAAATACTTCAAAGCATCTATGGTCGCAATGTCAGATATCTGCACCAATCGTTTTGAAGCTTTTGGTTCTGCAGGTCAAGCGCATAAAATTCGTCCAACGAGCCTTGAAGGTATGGTGAATTTTTACCAGTAAGGTTATTTTTTTGAACAAGCGTCGCAGACAAAAAATGGTAGCTGATGTTATTTATACGATGGCCTATGTAAGAGGTAGTGAGTGATGATTGGATTGATTACCGGACAAGTGCAATACTTAATGGCACCAACCGCCTGTATCATGACGACCTCTGGTGTGGGTTATGATATTGAGCTGCCATTGCCTTCATTTTGTCAGCTACATCTCAATGAGCAGGCAAGCATTTGGACGCATTTCCATGTGCGTGAAGATGCGCAGTTGCTCTATGGTTTTATTGACCGCAAAGAGCGTGATGTCTTTCGTCAGTTGATTAAAATCAACGGTGTTGGTGCAAAAATGGCACTAGCGATGCTGTCTGCAATGTCAGCAGCTGAGCTAAAAATGCACGTCGAGCAAGACTCTGAAACCGCATTGACTCGTATTCCAGGTATTGGCAAAAAGACCGCGCAACGGTTATTGATTGAGCTAAAAGATAAGCTAAAAAATATCGAAGTGGATAATAGTAATTTAGAGTTTGCTATGCAGCCAGCTGAGATTTCTGCCGAAGACAATATCATCGCCGAAGTAGAAGGCGCTCTGATTAGTTTGGGCTATAAAGAAAAAGAAGCTCAGCAAGCCATCAAAGCTGCCAAAAGTAACGGTGGCATCTTTGAAGATACACAAGGATTGTTAAAAGCCACATTACAGCAGCTATCAACGTTTAAGTAGTTTTTACTCCAACTGCTATTAATGGTTACATCAGTCAGTATCAAACAAATAAGCGACATTAATTGTCGCTTATTTTCGTTTTGGTATATAACTGTTGATGTTTTGCATGACTTATAGGTGGCGTTTGGTTATGCTATTTATTACCTAATTTTTTAATATAATGATAAAAACTATGATGCAAGATCGTTTGATTAATCCGCTAGAAGGCGCAGGGGATGCGCCTGATTCCAATATTCGACCAGCACTGTTGGCTGAATATATTGGTCAGCCGGTGGTGCGTGAGCAGATGGAAGTATTTATTGGCGCGGCACGCGGTCGTGGCGAGCCATTGGATCATACGCTCATTTTTGGTCCACCAGGGTTGGGTAAAACAACGCTTGCCAATATCATTGCTCGTGAAATGGGCGGTAACTTACGCTCGACCTCAGGGCCTGTCCTCGAGCGTCCAGGTGATTTGGCGGCCATGCTGACCAATTTGGAGGAGGGTGACGTACTATTTATTGATGAGATTCACCGTTTGAGTTCGGTCATTGAAGAAATACTTTACCCAGCCATGGAAGATTTTCAGCTAGATATCATGATCGGTGAAGGGCCAGCTGCCCGTTCTATCAAGCTTGATTTACCACCGTTTACCTTGGTTGCGGCAACGACCAGAGCAGGATTATTGACCTCACCACTACGTGATCGCTTTGGTATCGTACAGCGGCTAGAGTTTTATAATATCGCCGATCTGACCACGATTGTTAGCCGTGCCGCCCGCTTGATGCGTGTGCCTATGAGTGAAGATGGTGCGGTAGAGATTGCTCGTCGGGCGCGTGGTACACCGAGGATAGCCAATCGGTTACTACGCCGTGTGCGCGATTATGCGGAGGTCAGGGGAGATGGCAGTATCAATGGGGCGATTGCGGGTAGTGCGCTAGATATGCTAGCTGTTGATAGACGTGGTCTCGATCATTTAGATAGACGTTATATCGAGATACTACATGAGCGTTTTGATGGTGGTCCCGCTGGTGTCGAAGCGGTAGCAGCTGCTATGGCAGAGGATCGCGGTACACTTGAGGACGTGATTGAGCCTTATTTGATTCAGCAAGGCTATGTGTTGCGTACGGCACGTGGTCGTGTATTGACTCAAATGGCGATTGACCAAATGTTATAGTAATCAGTATTTAGCATAAAAAATGCGCCTGCTTCTCATTAAAAGCAGGCGCATTTTTTTGTTTGAGTCTCGAGTTACGAGGCTTTTTCTGAACTAAGTAAATAAAAGATAAAGTTGGTCTCTAAGCTAAAATTCGCCAAACAACTACCAAGACAGCCAGTATATAAAATATAGGTGATAGCCAACCGACGACTTGCGTTGCAATGGCAATGAAAATAGCAAAGCCTGCAAGTGCTAGCCAATCACGGCGGCGATCGTTAAGCATGTCCGCGCGAATTTGCTGTATTTCACGTAGTTGGCTGTCTTGGCGTGAGCCTTGTGAGGCAAGACTTTGTAAGCCTTGATCTAGCAGTTTTGGAATATCAGTTGTAGACAGTAACATTTCAGGTAATTGCTGGCGTAGTTGCTGTAGATTACGCATCGGGTCTAGCTGTTCTTTGATCCAGCTGCTTAGAATGGGCTTGGCAAGTGACCAAATATCAAGGTCAGGATACAAGTCGCGACCGAGGCCTTCAACGTGTACTAATGTCTTTAGCAATAGCATCAGCTGTGGCGGGATACTCATATGATGGCGACGTGCGATATCCAAAATCTGCATCAATACGCCAGCAAAGTCGATGTCATTAATGGATTTTTGTAGCATAGGGCCGACGGTGCGTTTCATATCACGCATCAACGCATGCTTATCTGCATTTGGTGGTATCCAACCGGCTCGGCTAACGATATCAACCATTGCGGTAAAGTTGTCATTCATAACCGCCAATAACATCCTCGCGACAATGAGCTGATCGTCTTTTGATAAGGTGCCCATGATGGCGCAATCAAGTCCGATGTAACGTGGCTCATGACCCAAGTCGACCGCTGCCATACCTGCATGTAGTGTTTGCACAGGCGGGGTCTCTACGAATACATTGCCTGGATGCATATCAGCATGAAAGAAATTATCACGAAAGACTTGGGTGAAAAATATCGTTAGACCTTTTTTTGCCAGTGCTGCACGGTCATAGCCTAGCTGGTCAAAGACTTCAACCTGCGAGATGGGGACACCTTGGATACGCTCCATCACCATCACATTTTTGGCAGCATCATACACTTCAGGCACATACATCAATGCTGAACCTAAGAAGTTATTGCGCATCTGGGTGGTATTGTCTGCCTCTAACATCAAATCTAGCTCGTTAAGCATGACTTGCCGATAATCCTCGACAATATCGATAATATGTACGGCACGCGCCGCTTCAATACGAGCGGATGCCCAGCTTGCCAATTCACGCAGTAGCTCAAAGTCAGAAACAATCGTGGTGCGGATATCGGGACGAACCACCTTTATGACGACTTCACGACCATCATGCAGGGCGGCAGTGTGTACTTGGGCGATAGAGGCGGCCGCTAGCGGTTTGACATCAAAGCGTGCGAACAATGTGCCAATAGACTGCCCAAGACCATGCTTAGGGTCTTGGATTTGGGTAATGGCCACATCAGAGTTAAATGGTTTAACCTTGTCTTGTAGCTGAACCAGTTGAGCAATAATCTCAGGCGGTACCAAATCACGACGTGTTGACAGTAGTTGGCCTAATTTTAAAAACAGCGTACCCATGTCCTCAAGCGCGTATTTAATAGCGTTTGGCTGATGTTTTTTACCCCAAGCAGCTGGATGCAAGCGAATTAAACGTGCTAAAGGTTGCAGCTGTGGCGCCTCTTCAATAGAAAAGTGCGTATCAATGCGATATATTGCGGCGATACGCCAAAGCTCAAGTAAACGGGCGCGATGGGATAATAGCATGAGGTATAGGTACTCTAGAGAAAGTCAAAAATAAGGTAGACGCTGTGCTTATCTATAGATAATGTGATCAATAACCCGTTTAACTAATAATGTTTGCTTGTTATTAATTAAACGGGTTATTGATGGAACGAATTATTGATAAAACGTGCCTGCTCCTCTTTGATAGCAGCAAGTTTGGCCTCTTCACGTTCGACATCAGCACGCAGCTTTAGCAGTTGTTGCTTAAGATCATTTACTTCTTCCAGCTCAACGGGGTCAGGGACACTGTTGCCCGCCACATCATTGGCCCAGTCGCTGACATCATTAAAAGCACGTTTGGCACTATGACGCCAACTGCCTTTCAGCTGTGATATGAGCAGATGCAACTGACTCGCCATCGGTTTTCCGATGAAGGGTTCTAACTGGCCAGCGACATCTGGGTCAAAACCTGCCACCAACTGTTTCAGTTGCATCAGCACTTTATAATCACCAGCGATAGGCAAGTTACCTTCAGTGCCTCGCATTAGATTGAGCAGCTGGGCTGGGTTGTCTACGGTAATGACACAATCGGGTCGACTGTGACCGATACGTGCGCGCTCCATACTCGCTTTTTGGCGTTCACTCATGCGGCCACTTGGCTCAAACACACTGTCAGTCGTGACGGGCTCAAAACGCAAACGTTCATGGGTGAATAACACATCCAAATCAATCTCAGGCGACTTCATATTCAGCCGTAACACTTTGCCAGCCAATGGTGCTAGACCTGATTTGGTGATTTCATCGCTAGCAATGGCAAGGTTAATCAGCTTTTCGGCACCAGCTAAAAGTAACACAGTCAGCATAAGGCTCTCGCATATTTAATTGAGCGCCTTTAGAAAAGCGCATGGTTTATCAGGGTCAGTGGTTACGACTATTGGGTGTTAGTATTTTTCTTTTATCGTTATGCTTTAAAGCCACGATGCACGGCGACGATACCAGCAGTAAGGTTATGATAATCACAATTTTCAAAGCCCGCTTGTTGCATCATTTGCTTCAGCGTTTGCTGATCAGGATGCATACGAATCGATTCAGCCAAATATTGGTAACTTTCAGCATCATTAGCAATCAGCTTACCCATGATCGGTAAGGCGGTAAATGAATATAAATCGTAGGCTTTCGATAATGGCTCAAACACAGGTTTTGAGAACTCTAGAATCAATAAGCGACCACCTGGTTTTAGCACGCGATACATAGATTTTAGAGCAGCATCTTTGTCCGTGACATTACGCAGACCAAAGCTGATAGTAAGCAAATCAAAGCTATTGTCATCAAATGGTGCTAATGTTTCCGCATTGGCAAGTACAAAATCGACATTATTGCAGCCAGCATTAATCAAGCGCTCACGACCAACTTCTAACATTGCCGCATTGATATCAGATAACACGACTTTACCGTTGCGACCGACTTCACGGCTAAAGACTTTGGCCAAATCACCCGTACCGCCAGCGATATCGAGCACATGCTGACCCGCACGTACGCCTGATAAGCTAATCGCATAACGCTTCCATAAGCGATGAATACCAAAGGACATCAAGTCATTCATAATGTCGTATTTTTTGGCGACTGAGGTAAAAACGTCGGCAACACGTGCTTGTTTTTCTGCTTTATTGACTGTTTTATAACCGAAATGCGTTTGCTCATTACCGTCAGTGTCGAGTGTGTGCGGGTTATTAATGTCATCACGCTGGTTAAAAAGCGTTTGCTTAGCGGTCTGCTCTTGTGCAGCGGCGCTATTGTTTGTAGGGTTGTTTGACATAGTGGTTTGTTGGCCTTGTGGCGTTCCAGTTGGCAAGTCTTGGACTTGCGTAAAATCATTACTTTTTTTGACGTTAGCATCACTACCAGTATCAGTCATCGCATTAGGCACAGGACTTTGACGCGCTTTTACTTGTGCAGTGATATTTTGACTGTGAGTGATACTGTCTCTGACCAATTTATCTTGTAAATGACCATTAGTCGTGGTGTTGAGCGCTGGCTTTTGGTCAGAGTGAGCAGTGTTATTATTGGTAATATCGGTCATTGCATTATCCTATTGTTCACTTTTATGATTATTTATTTGAGATGTTTTTTGAGTATATATTGTGTTCGTTAACGAGTTTTTGCCAGTTAACTCAGTCTCTCATCAATCCTATGATACATCAAATGACAAGGGCTTACTGCCATTATCCGTGTCATGAACTTCGTCAATAATCTCAAGCTCACGTTCACAAAACGGCTCGATAAAATTGCTCACACTTTTGAGGGGTTTCATGGCCTTAAAACCAGTATCGATGAAGTCGTACAATGGTTGAAAGTTATAGCGATAGGCGGTACCTTTTGCTAGGGCAAACGCTTTTTTGAGCATAAATGAGTTCAGATGTTTGTCAGTGCGGTAGCAAACGTCTTTAAGAGTACCAATCTGGACACGGCGTTCATCCTCTTCATCGACAGTACGATAGGCGGCTAGCATATTGTCTTCGGTGACTGGTAAGTCTTGAGCAAGTAGCCATTGGGCCAAATGCAAGTCTAGTTCAATCGCTAAAATGGCTGCTTGGATGCCCATGCTGCCAGCTTCTAAAGCGGACTCTTTAGCAAGACGCTCAAGCTTTTTTGCTTTTGGCAAAATGCGTTCTAACTGTTCGGCCAATAACTTGAACTCATCGCCACCATATAACTGTGTCAGAAAATAGTCTGCCATCAGCTGGTTTTTTGGCTGTTCAAACAGCTCACTATGCGTACGTTGGAGTCGCGCTTGTTGCCATGCTTGCACTTCGTTGAGTTTGATATTCAATTCGGCGTCTTGATGATGTGGCAGCGCCCAGAAATTTGTTAGGTGCTGTTGTAAGTCGGTTAAAGCAGACATGGCGTAAAATCCTATATAAAAATAAAGATCATGATTAAGTTGAGAATAAAATGGTCAAAGTTATGCCGTTTTTGGTGCTTATTATAATTTTAAGACTCTTTTAAAACATGCTCTCAAGATTGTGTTCACCTTAAAAGAAAATAAAGCAGAATACAAATGTCAAACTGTTACACAGCAGCGTTATTTACTGAATTGGTCGAATGCTATGATTAAGCTGACACGCTTTCAATCATAGGACGATACCAGTTATGAGCAAAAATAATAATACGACTGAACTTACAGCACCACAAGCGGTCAGTGCGCAATTTAGTGAGCAAGTGATCGAGGAGCGCTTAACGCCCAATCCACTGAGTCAGTTTTCGATGGATAAAGATGACCTTAGATTGGCACTGGTTACTGCCCAATATGCTCTGCGCGCGACACGGCAACAAACGCCGCCACCTGCCAATCAGCCAACTGGGCTGTTGGTACTGGTTAATGGTATGGAGCAGGCGGGCAAGGGGACTGCTGTCAAACAGTTGCGCCAGTGGGTAGATCCTCGGCTGCTTAAGGTGGAGGCAACTATTGGTTATTGTCCCTTAGCGTATCAGCCGATGTGGCAAGCACACGCTAAAGCGCTGCCACGTCATGGTGATGTCATGGTTTATTTTGGCAACTGGTATGCTGATTTGCTTTACAACGTCATGCGTATGGCAGCAGACAACAAAAACGATGATAAGTCGTCAAAAAATAGTCAATCAGAAGACAAAAAATCCGATAATGACAAAGCGCTACCGATTGCGAAATGGCAAGCGTATCTACAGCAGCAACTTATTAAACTGCAAGCATTTGAGCAAGACCTCGTTGCCAATCAAACCAGACTACTAAAATGCTGGTTTCATGTTGATATTGAAACGTTGCAAGAGCGATTAAATGACGATGAAGCCGATCCGCAGTTTTTGTATCAAATTGATTGGAATAATGCAGAGATTGTCGCGCAGTTTAACAAAGTAGCCGTGACATTGTTACGGCAACAGGATGACTGGATCATCATCGATGGTGAGGATAAATCACAAGCTGCCGATCATTTTTGCCATGAAGTATTGCATGCGATGCAAACTGCACTTGTAAGTAGTCGAACAGACAATAAGGAAACAACAAAAAGTCAGTCCGAGTCCAAGACGCAAAAACTTGAGTCAAAAGTCGATCAGGAACCGTTTGAACCTGTAAAAATACCCAAGTTACTAACCGATATCGATGACTCAGACGTCAGTAAATCTGACTATCAAGAGGCATTGGCAGAAAAACAAGCTCGTCTTGCCGAATTGCTACGTGCGCGCAAAGGTCGTCATATTGTTTTTGCTTTTGAAGGAATGGACGCTGCTGGCAAAGGCGGGGCTATCAAAAGACTGGTGGCAGCGCTCGATCCGCGTGAATACCAAATTTATAATATTGGTGCGCCGATGCTATACGAGTCGCAGCATCCTTATCTCTGGCGTTTTTGGACAAGGCTGCCTGACGAGCAAACAAATCGTATCAGCCGTATTGCCATCTTTGATCGTACTTGGTATGGGCGCGTGTTGGTTGAGCGTATTGAGCAGTTTGCGACTGATGCTGCATGGCAACGTGCTTATGATGAAATCAACCGCTTCGAGGCGGATTTGAGCGCAGCAGGGACGTTGGTTATTAAATACTGGCTGGCGATTGATAAGAAAGAACAGCTTAAGCGCTTTGAAGCGCGCGAAGAAACACCTCATAAACAGTTTAAGCTCACTGATGACGATTGGCGTAACCGCGATAAGTGGTCAGATCACGTACAATCCGCCGCTGATATGCTGGTACGTACTGATACTGAATATGCACCATGGTGTGTCATAGCCACCAATGAGAAGCGTCAAGCGCGTTTGGATGTTTTAGATCATGCTATTAAACAGTTGTCAGTAGCATCTAAAAGCCAGTAGCTCTTTATTAAAATTGAAGGTTAATGGCGGTCTATATTGTCAGCCGTCTTTTCCAAGTGAAGTTTAGTGAAACATACTAGATCTCATCTGTCACTGATAAAGAGTGACATTGAAAGTACACAGTCACAGTTACAAATCTTGCAATATCATTATGCATTATGTGATTATATTTAATATAATAGGGGCACAATTGTCTCTGTTATGTCATATATTGCCTTAATAAGTGTGTATTGTATGATTTGTACAGATATTTAAAAGATATTGTTGCCGTATCAGATATCGGTAAAAACAGTAACATCACCACAAATATAAGCCGCAAGATGCTGTAATCAGATGATTTAGCAATACCACTTGCGGCTTTGTGACATGTGGAGTGATGGGTTTTTGATAATGTATTAATAATTTGAATCAAACGTCAAACAGCAACAATCGATTCTAAGATACGGCAGCAAAACAAACGTAAAGAGTTCATTGTTTAGAGAGCACGTTGCGCCTTTATATAATGCTATTTTAGTGCGGGATATTAAAACCTGCCTGTATAGCTGCGCAATATTACTAATCGCATATAATTCCAATCAGCTTACGCAGGACGCATCAACGTATGGGTATTAGCAACAGTTCTACAGAGTCAGCTAAATCAGTTGGCTCCATGAGAATAAATCTATTTTTTGCCATTTTATTGGTTGCGATGACCAGTTACTTTTTGTGGTGGGGTCTAGATTACACGATGCGTCAGCAAACGACGCTATTTATTGTGGCGACCGCTTTTGGTGTCTTTATGGCATTCAATATCGGTGGTAACGATGTCGCCAACTCCTTTGGTACTTCAGTAGGTGCAGGGACGTTGACTATCCCGCAAGCATTGGGTATCGCAGCGATATTTGAAGTGTCAGGCGCTGTGCTGGCAGGTGGTGAAGTAACCGATACTATCCGAAGCGGCATTGTCGATCTAGATGGCCTCGCAGTCGAACCCAACCAGTTTATTTATGTCATGCTTTCAGCACTCATTGCTGCTGCCTTTTGGCTGTTATTTGCCACCAAAAAAGGTCTGCCAGTTTCGACCACACATGCGATTATTGGCGGCGTGGTTGGTAGCTCCATCGTATTAGGTATCACGCTAGGTGGTACCGAAATGGCATTATCAACCGTGAATTGGGGCAAGATTGGTACTATCGCCATCTCCTGGGTGCTATCACCGCTACTAGGCGGTGTTTTGTCTTATTTATTATATGGACAAATTAAGAAAAATATCATCGAGTATAATGATAAAACAGAGGCGCATATTGGCGAGTTAAAAGCTGATAAAAAAACCTTAAAACAAAACCACAAAGAATTTTTGGACGGTCTAACAGAATCAGAACAGCTGGCTTATACCTCAGCGATGTTACGTGACCAAGAAATTTACAAAGATGATGATTGCGTCGTTGAAGATTTAGAGACCGATTATTACAAACAGCTTTATGAGATTGAAAACGAGCGCAGTAACCTCGATACCCTAAAGGCATTGAAGCAATGGGTACCTATAATTGCGGCTATGGGCGGTGCAGTCATGGCCTCTCTGGTTGTCTTTAAAGGTCTAAAGAACGTCAATAATGGTATGACGACGCTGCAAGGCTTTTTGATCATGGGGATGATCTCAGCGCTAGTATGGCTTGCGACCTATATTTATACCAAGAGTATCCGTGGTAAGCATAAAGAAGATCTGACCAAAGCCACATTCATTATGTTCAGTTGGATGCAGGTCTTTACTGCCTCTGCATTTGCCTTTAGTCATGGTTCAAACGATATTGCCAATGCAGTTGGTCCTTTTGCGGCGATTATGGATGTCATTCGTACCAACAGTATCTCTACCGAAGCGGCTGTACCCCCTGCTGTGATGCTGACCTTTGGTGTTGCTCTTATCGTTGGTCTTTGGTTCATTGGTAAAGAAGTGATTCAGACCGTCGGTACCAATCTAGCGAAGATGCATCCAGCTTCTGGATTCTCAGCTGAATTGGCTGCTGCTGCCGTTGTGATGGGCGCATCGACGATGGGTCTGCCAGTCTCAAGTACACATACCTTGGTCGGTGCAGTACTTGGCATTGGTATCGTCAATAGAGACACTAACTGGAAGCTTATGAAACCAATTGGTCTGGCATGGGTGATTACCCTTCCGGCGGCAGCCTCAATGTCTGCTATTAGTTATCTCATATTGATAAATATCTTTTAAGAGTAATGCTATAGAGCCCATTAATAAGGCTTGGATTAGAACCAAAAAATGCTTATCAGCGTGATGCTGATAAGCATTTTTTTATGTTGGATGCAGATTTACTCAGTGCCAAACTGCTGGCGTTTTTTGGCAAAAAAGCGGTCCAAGCGATCCATCGCATTTTCTAAATCAAGCAAGTTTGGCAAGAACACCAAGCGAAAATGATCTGGTTTGTCCCAGTTGAATCCTGTGCCTTGAACCATCAATACGTTTTCTTCGACAAGTAAGTCCATCATAAAATCCATATCATCTTCGATAGGGTAAACTTCAGGATCCATCTTTGGAAAACAATAAAACGCGCCTTGAGGCATGGTACAAGAAATACCTTTAATCGCATTGAGACGTGAGACGGCCATGTCGCGCTGTTTATATAGCCGACCGGTCTTAGAGGTTAAGTCCTTCATACTTTGGTGACCGCCCATGGCTGTCTGAATCGCATACTGTCCTTGGACGTTAGAGCAAAGGCGCATGGATGCTAGCATATCCAAGCCTTCAATAAAGTCCGCTGCATGTTGCTTGCGACCAGATACCATCATCCAACCTGAGCGAAATCCTGCAATGCGATGCGACTTCGATAAGCCATTGTATGAGAGAACCAAAACGTCGTCAGTTAAAGTGCTCATCGGGGTATGCACATTATCATCATAGAGAATGCGATCGTAAATCTCATCGGCCATGATGATTAGGTCATGCTCTTTAGCGACTGCAATGATTTGCTTTAGTAGTTCATCACTATAAAGGGAACCTGTCGGATTATTGGGGTTAATAACCACAATGCCTTTGGTTTTGCTGGTGATTTTAGATTTGATGTCCTCGATATCAGGGTGCCAGTTGTCTTCTTCATTGCAGCGATAGTGTACAGCAGTACCACCAGCGAGGTTAGCCGCTGCCGTCCATAACGGGTAGTCTGGCATCGGAATCAGCACTTCATCGCCATCATTCATCAACGCCTGCATGGTCATGACAATCAGCTCAGAGACCCCGTTACCCAAATATACGTCACGGACATCAACTGCCGAGAGCAGACCTTTAGATTGGTAATACTGCAAAATAGCCTTGCGTGCCGAAAAAATCCCTTGCGAGTCCGAATACCCCGTGGCTTCAGATAGATTCATCGCGACGTCGCGTAAAATCTCATGAGGGGCTTCTAGGCCGAACGGCGCTGGATTGCCCACATTCAACTTCAATATACGTTTGCCTTCTGCTTCCATTTTATTGGCAGTCTGTAATAAGGGACCACGAATGTCATAGCAAACGTTTTGTAATTTATCGGATTTTTTTATCGGATTCATAGCATGACCATTTGTCAGGGTGTTTGGTGAGTTTTTATTAGTATCAATGAAAGCAGTTGATGGCGTCTTGGTCTGATTTCTTTGTGTTTTCTGTGGTGTTATTGCGTCTTGCATTTTTTCATCTTGAGGTGGGCTATTACTGTTAGGCGATGTGTCATCAGAGTTTTCATCGTGAAGCTCACCACGTAACAGATACCCTTCGCTACAGCCCAAAATACGTGCGAGGGTAGGGAGCTTGGATGAGACGATACCGTTGGTACCACGCTCCCAGTTCGAGATAGCACCGCGACTCACCTTGGCACCAGCAGCGGTCATCGCTTGTGCTAGCTGCTCAGCGGTGAATCCTTTCTTACGGCGTAATTGTACCAATCGTGCTGCTTGGGTGCTGTTGTCATCCGACATGGTTGTTTAGGCCTTTATTAACTGATAGTTTTTTAATAAGTAGATGAATTGAGGATTTTAATTAGACGCCAATGCAAGATATTATTGCATTGTTAATCTTAATGCAAGAGGTTTTCAAATCACTTACACTTGTAAATGCAAGTTTTACTTGCATTACTCCTTTTATGTATGACGCTCCCGACGATGACAGTCAACTAAATACATGTTTACCTATCAAAATTACATCTTTACTCACTCTAGTTTTAAAGTAATTTGATATATTTTAAATCAGATAAAATTCTATTTAACGACATACTTATTCCAAAATACAGGCATTGCGACTCTAATATTCACCTTGAATAGTGAGTCGATAAGCAACAGATAGGGCACATCGTTTTCATAATAATATGGCGATAAAATAGTGACAGAGATAACAGATACTCTAATAAGGACAAATCATGCAAGACAATCAATTAAGTAAAGAAGAAATCAGCCAATTGACTGAAGCTGACTGGAAAGAGCGTCTGAGTGCTGACGAATATCATGTACTGCGTGAGAAAGGCACAGAGCGTCCATTTACTGGTGTTTATAATGACGCGACTGATGACGGTGTTTACCGCTGTAAAGGCTGCGGTGCCAGCTTATTTGATTCGACCAATAAGTTTGATGCAAGCTGCGGTTGGCCAAGTTTTGATCAAGGCATCGATAATAGCGCAATTGAAGAGCACGTTGATAATTCGCTAGGTATGACTCGTACAGAAGTAACTTGCAGCAACTGCGGCGCACATTTGGGTCATGTATTCCCTGATGGACCGAGTGAGACGACAGGTATGCGCTATTGCATCAACTCAGTATCTATCGATTTAGATAAGTCTGAGAAGTAAGTATTTAGATAATAGTAGTAATAGTAATATGGAAGGGAAGTACAGAGTGCTTCCTTTTCAATAACACTTGCTGCTTATATGACTGATAAAGTAAAAGTGTCAAATGAATACCCAAAACAACAAAAACCTCAATTTAAGGATAAATGATGAGTACTATTTATGATTTTACGGCTGAGCGCATGGATGGTAGCCCGCAAGCGTTTTCTGACTATCAAGACAAGGTATTGTTAATCGTTAATACCGCGAGTAAATGTGGCTTTACGCCCCAGTTTGAAGGGTTGGAGGCGCTATATGAGCAATACAAAGATCAAGGATTGGTCGTCGTTGGCTTTCCTTGTAATCAATTCGGTAGCCAAGATCCAGGCACTAATGACGAAATTGGCGCGTTTTGTCAAAAGAATTATGGCGTCAGCTTTCCGATGATGGCAAAGATTGATGTCAACGGAGCAGAGGCTCATCCCGTTTATGCATGGCTCAAAGAGCAAAAGGGCGGATTGCTGACAGATGGTATTAAATGGAATTTCACCAAATTTTTAATCGATAGTAAGGGTCAAGTGATTGATCGTTATGCACCAACGACCAAGCCTGACGCGATAAAAAGCGATATCGAGCAAGCACTAGCTAATAAATAAGCATGAAGTCTAGAAATATTGAACATTTATAAAAATATAAAATCAACAAAAACATATGCTTGTCATAATAGTGAATAAAATATCTCAAAAAGTGGTAAATACTGTTTGACACGCACATGTAAATCTATATAATACACACCCACAGCAGCAGAGCTTAGTGACAAACTAAAGAGCTCAGTTGATGTTGAATAAATTGCATAGCAATTGTTCGATGGGTGATTAGCTCAGTTGGTAGAGCGTCTGCCTTACACGCAGAATGTCGGCGGTTCGAATCCGTCATCACCCACCACTTATTTAGCGAAGTGGGCCTCTTCATAAAGGTAAAGTGCTAAAGAGACCTAAGCAGCGGTAGTTCAGTTGGTTAGAATGCCGGCCTGTCACGCCGGAGGTCGCGGGTTCGAGTCCCGTCCGCTGCGCCATATTTAAAACGAATTTAAACTGTAAAGTTTAAGCAAGTTTCGCCTCAAGTATTAGTTTACTTGAGGTTTTTTTGTGTCTAAATTTTAGCTTAAAGCTTTTTAATAATATGGTCTTGTCACTTTCACTTTCACTTTCACTTTCACTTTATCGCTCCAGTAGCGATAGCTAGCTCTTTATTAATGAACCAGATATGAATCTGCATGCAGGTATCGTCAGAGCACTTTTAAACCGCTACGGTGTTACCCGTCGTAGATGTACGCAGTGTACTATCTGCGGTCGGTCGCCTTGTAGCGATTCTAACATTCCTTGACTATAGTTTTCGTTCCAAAATCGCTGACTATTTGCTCGGTGACCAAACAATGACCTTTTCATCGATGGTATCCTCGCTTGGAAAAATCAGCTTCTCAATAGCATTAACGACAAATCTGCTGGGTCAAGACGTCTTAATCGCCTGTATAGACGATTTAAAGGCTTTCTCTGATGCTATGGGTACTTTTCTATCCTAAAATGCAGATTCAGCAGTGTATGGTGCATACAGTGCGTTTCTCGATAAACCCTTTGCCATGAATGAGTACTTAGTTTACCGAGTTTGGTTCTACATTTTCTTCAGCATAGCTCAGTTGTTTTTGTTGTTGCATTTGGTCGATTTTCTGCTGATTGCGCTTTTTAACTTCACTAATAGCAGCACTAAGTTGATTGTTTATTTCTTCTACTTCAGATTTTTTTTCCTCATAACTCTCATTTCTTTTCATCTCAGTCTTTTGTGTCGGGATATCTATATCCAGTAGACCATAATCGTTTTCAAAATCTTCTAAATTTTCTCTCTCTATAGTGCGTAAAGGTATCACTTTGCTCACTTGCTCATTTTTTAAGATTTTATCCACTTTTTGTGAGTCTTTATCAGACGCAATACTTGGCTCTATAGAATATGAATTATCATTTTCATTACGTTTTTGAGAGTTGCTTTTCTGATTTTCACTCTCTTGAGGAATAGTTTTTTCCGAGACAGTGACGTGCTTTCTCTGATTATTATCGATTTTAGGACGTGTTTCAGCTTTATCTAAGGTAAGGGTATAGGCCGATGTCTTAAGTGGGGAATCGCTATTATCTGTGTGAGTCACAGTGATGTGATCCGAACTATTTTTCTGGTTATTAGCAAGATCATCTGAACTGTATTTGCTTGAGTTTATATAAAAGGTAAAGAATATCGCTAAATGCAGAAATATTGCAAACGCTAAGGCTGCTGACCATTTTTCACGAAATTTATTCATTATAAAAGGCTACCTTTCTTTATCAGTAGAACACAGTATTAGTATGGGTGTAAATTTATATTGATTATATTATCTAATAGAT
>NZ_CAJHBP010000015.1:0-74260 GCF_904846665.1 Psychrobacter sp. Pi2-51 | reverse complement strand
AAGACACTCAAATAGCATGAATTTTGTCCATTAGCGACTACCTTCTAATCTCTAGCATGAATTTTGTCCATTACACCTAATATTAGTAAAGCAATAGTCATGTACATACATTCAACCTTCTTCATGATTCCTATATATTCTATTTAATAGATATTAATTAGTAACTAAAAGTTACAGTGGACATTATTCCATTTTTATTTATTGACTTTTTGTATGTAATTTGTTTATCTATACGCGTTAGTAGATAAAAGTTATGTTTAACGGAATATTCATAAAACTTTCATGGAGGAATTCGAATGCCACTTGACCGTCATTCAATCTTGGCTGTATCAACAGCAAAAAAATTAAATACCCCGCTCAAAGCTAGTGTTGTTCTTTTGACTGCTATGATCCTAGCCTCATGTTCAACGAGTGGAGGAGATAACTCTATTGCTCCAAAACCAACCCCTGTTTTACCAGGGGTGGAAGATGGAGAAACTGGTGGTGGAGAAACTGGTGGTGGAGAAACTGGTGGCGGTGAAACTGGTGATGATACAGCAGCTATCAAAGCAGCAGAGGCTAGAGCCAAAGATGCAGAAGCTAAAGCGGTAATTGCAGAGAGTCAGACAAAAATTGCACAAACTAAATTGGCAGAAGCTACAAAAGCACTAGATACAGCGAAAAAAGATGCACAAGAAAAAATTGATGCTTTAGAAAATGCATCAAAATCAGAAATAAATGCTGCTAAAAAAGCGGCACAAACTGCTCAAGATGCACTTAAAACCGCTGAAGAGACATTTAAAGTAGAATCATCTAAAGCTGTTGCCGCTGCTAAAGCAGAAGCGGCAGAAGCTAAAATCGCAGCAGAAGCAGCAAGAGCAGAAGCTGTAGCTAAAATTGAAGCAGCCGCAAAAGCCTCTAAATCACAAGTTGACTTGGCTAAAAAAGCTGCCGCAGAAGCAGTAGAAAAAGTAAAAGTCGCAGAAGACAAAGCTAAAGAAGCAGAGATCAGAGCGAAGACTGCGATAGAGGCTGCAGAAGCAAGAGTAAAAGCGGCTGAAGCTATCGCAAAAATAGAAGCGGAGAAAGCCAAACAAGAAGCCAATGCCAAAGTGACCGCGGAAGCAAAGGCAAAAGCAGCAGAAGAAGCTAAAACAGAAGCAGAAAAAGCAACTGTAGCTGCAGAAACCGCTCGTGCTAAAGCCGAAGCTGCTAAATTAGAAGCAGAACAAGCTTTAGAAGAAGTTCTAGCAAATGGTGGTGGTTCGGAAGCTTTACAGAAAGAAGCCGAGCGCAAAGCAAAATTAGCAGAGCAAGCCCAAGCTCAAGCCCAAGAGGCCCAAGCTGTTGCTCAAGCTGCTCAACAAGCTGCCGCCGCTCAAGTCGCTGCTGCTCAGCAAGCCCAACAAGCTGCCGAAGCCGCATTGGCAGCAGCAGCCATCAAGAATGCGCCTGAAGCCACTAAATCAGGTGTTCAGTCATTGAACATCGACCCATCAGCTGCTGGCTTACCTAACGCCTTTATCGCTACTAGTCGTGACTTTAATACTACCGCAAACAGTGTTGAAGCTCGAGCAGACACTGCCTCAGGTGGTCTATTACCAATCGTCAATATCACCACCTCTGGTACGAATGACACCAACTTACAAAACGGATTTAAATCTCACGATGACAGCACTGATATTACAACCGCCCTTGGTGTACTGCCACTAACTTATACCTCAACCTATAAAGACTTTGGCGATGACATGCGCATCGGTCACATTGATGGTGCAGCAGCTCTTGGTGCAAATAAGCTACCAGTGAATGGCGTTGCAGTAGTCGGTAATGCTACCCAAGCTGCCAACATGCCGACCGAAGGTAAAGTTGGTTACACAGGAGATGCCACGTATCGCAAGCTGGGTATCGGTAATGACATCGAATTCGGTAAATCAGTATTTACCGCAGACTTTGTCGCTCAAAACGTTAAAGGCGATCTCACCTTCGATAAAGCCGGTAAGATTGGTCTAACAGCGGGTATCAATGGTAATCAGTTCTCAGGTACTGCTGCTGACAATGCCGGATATAACACTGAAGGTGGATTCTTTGGTGGTGACGCGCAGTATCTAGGCGGTGTCTACGAAGGTAAAGGCGCTCAAGGTACTTATGGTGCAAAGAGTGACAAACAAACCGCAGCAGAAAAAGCAGCTGACAAGGCGCAAGCTGATGTTAAAACAGCTCAAGCGGAAACCGCTGCCGCTCAGGCGCAAGCTGCTGCTGCCCAAGCTGTTGCAGACAAAGCCAAAGCTGATGCTACTAAGGCGCAAGAAGCCTTGGTGGCTGCTGAAGAAGCTTTAGCAAATGCTGGTAATGGTGAAAATCAGCTAGCAGCCGCTCTAGAACGTGCCGCCGCCGCTGAAGCCGCAGAAGAAGCTGCATTAGAAGCCGCTGAGACTGCAAAAAATGCCAGAGCCGCTGCCGAGATTGCAAAAATAGCTGCAGAAACAGCTGCCAAAGCTGCGAAAGATGCAGCAGATAAAGCTGTTGGTGAGGCCAAAGTTGAAGCGGATAAAAAAGTAGCCGCAGCCAACCAACAAGTAGCCGATGCTAAAGTACGAGCGGATAAAGCTGAGATTGATGCTAACACTGCTAAAGCTGCAGAAGCTAAAGCTAAAACAGAAGCAGCGGAAGCTAAAGCCAAAGCCGACATAGCAGTGAAAGCAGCCAATGCCAAAACAGACCTTGCTAATCAACAGGCTGCAGATGCTCAAGCTCAAGCCCAAACTGAAAAACAAAAAGCCGCTGCTGCCCAAGCAGAGGCTGATAAAGCTAAAGGTGAGTTGGTAACAGCACAGGCCGACTTAGCCGCAGCCGAAAAAGCACTGGCAGATGCCTTAGCTTCAGGTGGTGGTAACACCGAAGCCCTGCAAGCAGAAGTAGACCGTCGCCAAGCCGCCCTTGACGCGGCGAATGCTAAAATCATTGCTACCGAGCAAGCTCAAGCACAAGCCGCCGCTGCTGCCGCCGCTCAATTCGCTGCTGCCCAATCTGCCCAACAAGCGGCTGAAGATGCCTTAGCAGCAGCTAAGATCAAGAATGCTCCTGAAGCGGAGAAGTCTGGTGCTCAATCTATCAACGTTGGTACATCAGTTGCCGGTCTTCCCGATTTTGTAGTAACGACACGTGATTTTGAAATTGGTGAAAATAATGTCATAGCTCGCGCTGACGTAGCTTCTGGAGATCTACTGCCCAAAGTTGACGTTAATATTTCAGGTGAAGGAGATACCGAGCTTGCCAACGGTTTCAAGAGCCATGATGACAATACTTCTATCACAACAGCTTTAGGTGAGTTGCCATTAGAATACACCTCAGTCTATAAAGACTATGGTAATGACATGCGCGTCGGTCATATTGATGGTGCAGCAAACCTACAAGGCACTGACATTCCTGTAAATGGCGTAGCTGTCGTTGGTAATGCCACCCAAGCGGCGAATATGCCGACGGAAGGTAAAGTTGGCTACACAGGAGATGCCACGTATCGCAAGCTGGGTATCGGTAATGACATCGAATTCGGTAAATCAGTATTTACCGCAGACTTTGTCGCTCAAAACGTTAAAGGCGATCTCACCTTCGATAAAGCCGGTAAGATTGGTCTAACAGCGGGTATCAATGGTAATCAGTTCTCAGGTACTGCTGCTGACAATGCCGGATATAACACTGAAGGTGGATTCTTTGGTGGTGACGCGCAGTATCTAGGCGGTGTCTACGAAGGTAAAGGCGCTCAAGGTACTTATGGTGCAAAGAGTGACAAACAAACCGCAGCAGAAAAAGCAGCTGAAAAGGCGCAAGCTGATGCTGATAAGGCGCAAGCTGCTATCGCTAATGCCAATGCCCAAGCTGCCAATGCCCAAGCTGCTGCAGACAAAGCCAAAGCTGATGCTACCAAGGCGCAAGAAGCCTTGGTGGCGGCTGAAGAAGCTTTAGCAAATGCTGGTACAGGAGATGGTGGTCTTGCTGCTGCATTGGCTCGTGCTGAAGCCGCCGAAGCTGCAGAAAACGCTGCATTAGAAGCTGCTTCTACAGCCGACGCTGCCCGAATTGCTGCGCAAACGGCTCAAATGGCTGCGGAACAGGCTCAAATTTCGGCTGAAAAAGTGGCTGAAAAAGCAGTAGGGGATGCTCAAGCACAAAAAGAGGCTAAAGAAAAAGCACTGCAGGCTCAAGCAGTAGCAGAGAGCGCCAAAGCTGTGGCAGAAGCAGCTAAGATTGAAGCAGAGAATGCTAAAACTGAAGCTTTAAATGCTAAAGTGAGCGCTGAAGCAGCAAGAGATGAAGCCATAGCGAGAGCAGAGGCTGCAGAAGCTGAAGCGTTAGAAGCCGCTAATAAATTTACGGCTCCAGATTCAAGAGTATCGGGTTTCCAAAGTACTTCTGTAGGCTCTGATGACGGAATTTTTGACAACAACTCCAATAGCTATAACCAATTGAAGGTTTATGCTAACGAAGTTGATGGCAGAGCTTCCCTAAAACCAATTGATGTGAAGTTAAGAGGCGCAAATGATGGCGCTGCTGACAACACTTATGGTACAGGTAATAACGGTTTTAAAGAGCACAAAGGCAGCACGTCATTTGAAGGTCGTTTGGGGGGGACTATTCACAAGCGAGATATGAATTACTCTTCAGTGTATAAAAACTTTGATAACCAAATGCAGATTGGACATTTAGAAGGTGACATCAAAAATGGCATATTGTATAAGAGCCATTTGTCTAATACTTATGTCCAAGGTAATGCTACTAACCTTGGTGATATGGACAAATTAGCCAACGTAAATGAAGGTAAGGCCAATTATGAAGGGGTGGCCACCTATGCAGAAGGTGGAAAAATCGCAGTCGATGGTACTTCTAAGTTCGATGTTGACTTTGTCGCCAAATCAGTGAAAGGCGAGCTGGAATTTGCTGACAAGCAGGTTGATATCAATGCGACTATCTCCAATAATACCTTTGCTAGTGAGCAAGGTGCTGCTGTCAATACTGTCGGTGGTTTCTACGGTAAAGGTGCTAGCCTACTAGGCGGTGTCTACGAAAGAGAGACTAAAGATAACTATATCAAAGGTACTTATGGTGCTTCTAAAATAGATCCAACAGTTGAAGTAGTGCCTGACCCAACAGAATCTAAAATGACTGGATTCCAATCTACGGCGCTGAGCAGTAAAGAGAAAACGCTACCACTGGGTCAAGGTCAGCTTGATAATGCTATCGGCTATGTTGAAATTCGCGACGATAAATCGGCTTGGACTGAACTAAAAATAGAAAATGGTTCTGAGGTGCCAGTAGATAATCGTAAAGGTGATAACTTTACTAGCTTCAGTAAAGGCAAAGTGCTTGCCGACATGGTCAAGCCAGATACTGTATTAGAGCCTATCACTGTCAATTTGACGGCTGCAAATGGTGAGCAGAAAGTTGAAGCAGGTAGAGGTAGTTTGAATCCGACTTACCAATATAACGCTGTCTACAAGAACTTTGATTCACAGATGCAAGTCGGTCATGTTTATGGCAATTTAAACTCAATTGCAGGAGATGTCTCACGCGCTGCTAATGTCTATGTAGAAGGTTATTTAACTTCTCAAGCAGGTATGGAAAGTCTTAAGAATGTTAACGCAGGTAAGGCGCAATACCAAGGTATGGCAACTTATATTGAAAACATTCATTTGGCTGACAATGCATCTACCGCCCCAGTCAATGGGACTTCTGCTTTCAATGTCGACTTCGTTAATGGCTCAGTGGATGGTACGCTCTCATTTACTGGTACGGGCTATAAGTACATGCCAGCTGGCAACGAAATAAAAATCGATGCCGATATTACAGGAAACACCTTTGCTGGCAATAAAAATGGCATTGACACTGCTGGCGGTTTTTACGGTAAAGAAGCTCAGTTCTTAGGGGGTATTTATCAAGATGCTTCAGTACCAGGTGGTAGCGGTGATGTTGCTGGAACAGGTACCAAATTCCAAGGAACCTTTGGTGCTGAAAAGCAATAAATCGCTGTGACTATATAGAGTAAAGAAAAAGCGTCCTGGGGCGCTTTTTCTCTCGCTTAAACCATCAAAATCCCTTAGGATAATTAAGTTTGGAAATTTACAGATCGTAATTTGGTAAGGATACCTATGAACAATCGATATATACGTAAACCTTTAACAGCTTCAATTCTGCTATCTATAATGGCTTTTCCTCTATCGGTTATGGCAGCAGAGCCCATATTAGAAGAGATAGAACCAGAGCTTGACCAAGCTGCCGAACTCCTCAAGCGTGAGAACCAAACCGCTGTATCAGACCCTACAGCACCTTCTACCGTAGTCTCAGATACAGAGGCTCAACGTGCTATCAGAAGTCGTCAGCAACTTGCTGCCGCCACCGCTTACAATTTAGAAGCCTTAAAAGCCAATCCAGCAGCATTTAGTAAGTATTTAAACGATGCGTTGGCTGCACAGGATATGGTAACCGTCAAAGAATTATTGCCGCATTATAAAGCACTAGAAACCAATGACCCGATGCTTATTAATTTTGCTGATGCACTCGTATATCGTAGTGAAGCTAAAAACAAGCAAGCCATCGCCATCTATCGTAATATGCTAGCGGCAGACCCAGACTTCCACCCAGTACGCCTGAATATGGCATTGGCTCTGCAAGCAGACAAACAGTATGCCGCCGCGAAAGACCAATTCTTAAAGCTACAATCAGTCGACTTACCGGCACCTGTTATGGCTAGGGTTCAAGGCTCATTGGCTCAGATAAACAGTCTCGAAAACTGGCGTTTTGATGCCTCTGCCAGCTACGTCAAAGATGATAATATCAATGATGCGCCATCAAAGACTATCCAATCTCAATTAGGCAACTCAGTTGAGCAGAAGTCAGCCAATGGTATCCAAGTATCAGCCAGTGCAAACAAACGCTTTAATTTACCCGATAACTTTTATGCCACGGTGGGTGGTAATGCCTCACTAAAAGGCTATTGGGATGAGACTGACTATAACGACTATTTATTCACGGCTTCTGCTGGTGTCGGTTATGATGATGCCAAAAATGATATCTCTCTCACGCCATTTGTGACGAAACGATACTATGATGAAGAGCCATATAGTCTACGCAAAGGCGTCACTGTTAGTGGTTCTCGCTGGGTAAAACCTAAGCTAAAGCTATCAGCGACTGGCATTTTATCTAAAGAAACGTTTGAAGACGACGACAATAAAAACCGCGAGACTGACGGACAGTTTTTGGGTCTAAATGCATTCTATATTAAAGATGCCAAAGAATACTTTTATGGTGGTCTTGGTAATTATCAAAACGACGTACCCAAATCTAGCATTATCAGCTATGACCGCAACTCTGTAAACGTTGGTTGGGGTCGTGAGTGGAAGCGAGGTATTTCTACCCTAACGACAGCGGGCTACGCTGTAAAAGAGTACGATGATCCAGCGGATGCTTATCCAGCGGGTAGCGGTGCTCTAAATGGTTACTACAATGCTGTCGGTGGTAAAGTTGGCTCGACAAGAGAGGATAAGACGACATCATTGGGGCTACAAGTCTGGAAGCGTGACTTGACTCTATATGGTCTGACACCGCGACTGGTATTTGATTATGATCAGACTTCCAGTAACTTTGATTATTATGATGATCGCGACGAGAAGTCGGCAACCATATTGTTAACCAAGACCTTTTAATACCTTATAGCTAGGGCATGTATTTAGCTAGGGCATGTATTCATTTCCATTTCTATTCTTAAAATTAGAACACACCCTAATATAATTGCTCATAATAAAAAACCTCGCCAATCATGGCGAGGTTTTTTTGATAGTGATAAGATTATTTACTTATTTATTAAGGTTCAGTTCCATTTCTTCAAACTTAGCAGTTACTGAAGGTTTTGGACCGCCAGTCATAATACTAACCGCGAAGATAGCAATGGTACTTAAGATGAAGCCTGGAACGATAGCATATAACCAGCTATTTAATGCCATACCATTCATCTCGAAAGGACCATAGATCCACAGGATAACAGTTAAGGCACCAATTACCATACCAGCGACCGCACCGTTACGGTTCATACCGCGCCAGATTAGGCTGAAGATAACCAAGGGTCCGAATGCTGCACCAAATCCTGCCCAAGCGTTAGAAACTAAGCTCAATACTGAGCTATCGGGATCAGAGGCGAGCAAGATAGATACGAGGGCTACCGCTACAACTGAGATACGACCCACTAGTACTTGGCGTGCTTCAGGAGCATCTTTATCGAAGAATAGCTTGTAGACATCTTTAGTCAGCGAGCTTGATACCACCAATAGCTGCGATGAAATGGTACTCATAATCGCAGCTAAAATAGCGGCTAATAAAAACCCTGAAACCAGCGGTGTGAATAAAAACTGTGTAAAGACTAAGAATATGGTCTCAGGATCATCCAAGGTCATTGCGGTTTTTTGTACATAAGCACGACCAGCAAAACCTGTCATTAAAGAACCAATTAAGCTGACAACCATCCAGCTCATACCGATATTACGTGCCATTGGTACGTCTTTAACTGAACGTATCGCCATAAAACGAACGATGATATGTGGTTGACCAAAGTAGCCAAGCCCCCATGCCATTAATGAGATAATACCAATGATAGTCATGCCACTGGTGACATTTAATAAACTTGGATCAATGTTTCGAACGGCTTCAGTCGTTGCTGATATACCGCCAAGATCTGTAAAGGCAACAACTGGTACGATCACCATTGCAAATAACATGATGACGCCCTGTACAAAGTCAGTCATCGATACCGCTAAGAAACCACCGAATAGGGTATAGGCAACGACGACACCAGCAGTCACCCAAAGACCCGTGCTATATGATAAGTTGAGTGAGCTTTCGAAGAGTTTACCACCACCTACTAGACTTGCAGCGGTATAAACGGTGAAAAATAAGATGATAACGATTGCTGATATGACACGCAGCATGTGCGATTTATCTTCAAAGCGGTTGGCGAAATAGTCAGGCAAGGTAATCGCGTTGTCAGCGACTTCGGTATAAACGCGAAGGCGCGGTGCCACAATGATATAGTTCAATAAGGCACCTAGTGTCAAACCAAGTGCGATCCACATACTTACGACACCATCGGCATACATATAGCCTGGTAGGCCAAGGAGTAACCAACCTGACATGTCCGACGCCCCTGCTGATAATGCAGTGACTGCGGGACCTAAATTACGTCCTCCCAACATGTAGCCTTCAGTATCATTGGCTTGCTTAAAATAAGCGTAAATGCCAATCCCAATCATCACTAAGAAGTAGGCGCCCAACGATATCAGCACGCCACTAGAAATCCCATTCATATAAACTGTCCTTAACCAACGTTGTTGGCTGTAATTATTTTTAACTATATAAAATTAAGTCATCACAAGATGATGTTTATAAACAATATTTAAAGACAAAAAAAGCCATTAAGTAGGACATAATGGCTTTTGACTTTTAATCAGTATTTTCTGTTAGTTTTATATGATTGATACTGTTTTAAAAGTAATATTCATAAAATAGTGATTAGAGGACAACAAGCGTAGCTTAATCACAATCTTGTCTATCGCCCTTATCTGCTAGTTTTTTACAAATGCTACTCACTTATATAATCAATCATTTAAAACCATTAAACCTACTGTTTACCATCATATATTACTCGAAGTCTTCAAAATATGACTATCAGTGTTATTCTGGTAAATTTATGTTATAAAAAACAAAGCCAAACGCATTATAACGTATGGCTGTTAAAAATGCGAACAACTGAGCTTGGCTTTGTAACGTAAGGCTTTATACAAAGCCAATAAAGGTTTTAAACCATTATTTGATACTTACTAAAAGCCGTTTAATCAATTGGGGCAAGCAAGTCTAATAAGGCAGACACGCTACTAGAGCGAGTCAGCTTTGGATTGATAACCACACCGAGGTAACGCTGTAGCTCAATATTATCTGCCATATTGATACGCTCTAAATCTTGACTGACTAGGGTTTGAGGCAATACTGACCATCCTAGGCCAACAGAAACCAACATCCGAATGGACTCAAGTGGGTTGGTACTCATGGTGGCGTAAGGTTTTAGATTATGCTTGGCAAACTCAGCTAAGGTAATTTGGCTGGTAAAAGTATTGGCAGAGGGCAAAATAGCAGGATAGCGAGCCAATTGCTCTAAAGTGACATTGGCTTTGGTCGCTAAAGGCGATAATGTACCGGTCATAAAGTAGAGTGGGTCTGACCAAAGCGTGTGATACGTCAAACGCTTATCGTAGACAGGTGGCAACGTTAGGAATGCTAATGATAAGTCACCATCTAACACCGCCTTGTGCGCCGTTTCAGAGTCGACAAAATGAACTTCTAACTGCACCGCAGGATAGGCTTGAATAAAGTGCTTGAGCACAGGAGCCAAATGATGCAAGCCAATATGGTGGCTGGTGCCAATGACCAATTTACCCGACACAATGTGCTGAGAGTGTTGTAAATTGATTTTGAAGTTCTCATAATCGTCGAGCCAGCGCTTGGCGTGCGGCAGCATTTCACTAGCGGCTTGAGTCGGCACAATACCGCGACCGACCGTATCAAACAACGTAATATTAAATTCATCTTCTAAATTTTTGATGCGCTTACTGACGGCAGGCTGGGTAATAAAAAGCTTTTCTGCTGCGCCTGAGATGCTGCCTGTGTGCATAACAGTGACGAATGTCGTCAAATTCGTGGTATTCAAACCGATGTCCTTAGCTGCGTAGCGAGCTATAAATAAAAGTTGGCTGACCTAGTCACAATGTATTAGAAATAAAAGTTTGCGACTACGTAAAAATCATCAATTATTATTATAGGATTAGCCTGCTATAATCACAAGGTATCAAGACGTATTTATTCTATTAACTTGGTAATTAGCCGTCCAACGCCTGTATTGATGGCCAGTTTTACCAATTTACCTGAAAACTCATCAATTGGTGTTGATATAGATGTGTGATAGACCAATTTAATAAGTATGATCTGTAAAAAATATTTTTGATAAATAGTAAGTTTATTATGAAAGGCGTCAGTAACATAACGCCACTTTATAAATAAAATGCATGTCTGTAAATAAAAGTGTTAATTAGATAAAAATTTCAATAAAAACCTCGCTGGCTGTTGTGTGAGCGGGTAAATAGATTCAGTGATTAGCAACTAATAAAGGATAGCAACATGGCCGGTCAAACGTTATATGACAAACTTTGGAATGCTCACGAAGTCACCAAGCGTGATGATGGTTCGAGCCTGATTTATATCGACCGCCATCTACTGCATGAAGTAACGAGTCCACAAGCCTTTGAAGGTCTGGATCTGGCCAATAGAGCGCCATGGCGTCTGTCGGCTAACATCGCTAGCCCTGATCACAATGTGCCAACGGTGACCAAGGAGCGTTTAGAAGGCGTCGCAGGTATCAAGGATAAAGTGTCGCGCTTACAAGTACTCACCTTAGATGACAATTGCACTAAGTTTGATATTGCTGAATTTACCATCAATGATGCCCGTCAAGGTATCTTGCATGTGGTTGGTCCTGAGCAAGGTTTGGTTTTACCTGGTATGACCGTGGTTTGTGGTGATTCGCATACTGCAACCCACGGTGCACTTGGCTGTTTGGCGCATGGTATCGGTACATCAGAAGTCGAGCATGTGTTGGCAACGCAGTGTTTGATTCAAAAGAAATCAAAAAATATGCAAATCCGTGTCACGGGTAAGCTTGGCGCTGGCGTAACCTCAAAAGATGTGGTACTTGCTATTATTGCCAAAATTGGTACCGCTGGCGGGACAGGGCATGCCATTGAATTTGCAGGGCAAGTCTTTGAAGACATGAGTATGGAAGGTCGCATGACCGTCTGTAACATGGCCATCGAAGCGGGTGCTCGCGTTGGTATGGTCGCGGTCGATGGCACGACCATTGATTACGTCAAAGGCCGTCCTTATGCACCAACCACTGAGCAGTGGGAGCAAGCGGAAGCTTACTGGCGTACCTTGTATTCAGATGATGACGCAGTATTTGATACGGTGGTTGAGCTGGATGGTAGTCAAATAGCGCCACAAGTCTCTTGGGGAACCTCTCCTGAAATGGTTGTTGATATCACACAGTCAGTACCGACGCCTGATCAAGCCGCCGATGAAGCGCAAGAAGAAGGCTGGTTACGTGCCTATACCTATATGGGTTTAGATGCTGGCCAAAAAATCACTGACATCCAGCTTGATCGTATCTTTATTGGTTCGTGTACCAATTCGCGTATCGAAGATTTGCGCGATGCCGCCGCCGTGATTAAAGGTCGTAAAGTCGCGGACAATATTAAAGAAGCCATCGTTGTGGCGGGTTCTGGTCAAGTTAAACTACAAGCCGAAGCAGAAGGTCTGAATACCTTATTTACTGATGCGGGTTTTGAGTGGCGTGAGCCGGGTTGCTCGATGTGCCTTGCCATGAATGCCGATAAGCTTGAGCCACAAGAGCATTGTGCCTCAACCTCTAACCGTAACTTCGAAGGTCGTCAAGGTAATGGTGGTCGTACGCATTTGGTCAGTCCAGCAATGGCCGCCGCCGCCGCATTGGCAGGACACTTTGTAGATGTGCGCACGTTTTAACTTTACATTTCTAAGAGCATAAAAATGAAAAGGCTGTTTATTTTATTTTGCTTATTGAGCAGCGCTCAGTTAGCGATGGCTCTTGAATACTGTAATGCAAAATTTGCCTACTGTGTCGATGTGCCTGACCAATTAAAATGGCTACCCGAGGCAGATAATGGAGATGGACGCCATTTTAAGTTGTCCAATTCCAATGCCGATATTTTAATCTTTGGCAGTTATACACCAAATGTCTTCTTTTATACAGATAGCGATTATCTGAAAGAGAAGCAACATCGATATAAGACAGATACCACAGTTACTTACGAGCTTTTAAAAGATAACACCTATACAGTAAGCGGCTACAGAGAAAACGGTCAAGTTTTCTATCATGTTATTAAGGTTGATGACGGTAAGGAAGCTGTCCTACACCTGAACTATTCCAAAAATGAAACGGGTAGGATGACTAAGATAGTCAAGCAAATGGCACGCTCTTTTGAGCTGTATTAAGCAACCAGAAAATTTTACGTTAGTAATCGATATTTTAAGGAAAAACCATGCAAGCTTATAACACCCAAACAGGTATCGTTTGCCCACTCGATCGCGCAAATGTCGATACCGATCAAATCATTGCAAAGCAGTTTTTGAAGTCTATTAAACGTACCGGCTTTGGTGTCAATCTATTTGATGATTGGCGCTATCTAGACGAAGGCTATCCGGGTCAAGACAATAGCACGCGAGTGATTAACCCAGACTTTGTATTGAATAAGCCACGTTACCAAGGCGCGACTATCTTACTGGCACGCCGCAACTTTGGTTGTGGTTCTAGTCGTGAGCATGCGCCGTGGGCATTGTCAGAATACGGCTTTCGTACGGTGATTGCGCCAAGCTTTGCCGATATTTTTTATAACAACTGTTTTAAAAATGGCATGCTACCAATTGTCTTGGACGAGGCAATTGTAGATACCCTAATGAAAGATACACTTGCTAACGAAGGCTATGAGCTAACCGCCGATCTTGAGCGCCAAGTGGTCATTACTTCAACTGGGGAAGAGTATCCTTTCGAAGTCGATGAATTTCGCAAACATTGCTTGCTAAATGGGTTGGATGATATCGGCTTAACACTACAGCAAAGTGATGCTATCAAAGACTACGAGCATCAAATGATGCAAAAAACGCCTTGGATATTCAATGAAGTACGCGCGTAGAGAGTAACTCATAGACCAGTGGCTATAAAAAACCGATGAACAATAGTAACGCAGCGTTGAGTTATCGTGATGAACTGGCTAGAATGAAGGGTAATTCATCTTCCATATTAAATAGTAGCCGTCATTATGAATAAACAACGTTATGCTGTCTGGACAAGTATGGCTGTCGCTGTAAGCTTATTGTTAACAGGCTGTCAGTCATTGACGGGCTATAAACAAATAGACAAGGCAGATAGTGCCAAGGTACGAGTGGGGAACATCCAACCCGTCGAGGGTGAGGTGAATATTTCTTGCATAGGCACCTACCACTGCGAAATTGTGCAGATAGATAAAACCTTAGTGATTGCACCGGATACCCACGAGCCGGTCAGTCCTGACATGCTGGTTATCATGCCTATGAATAAAACCGATCAGCGGGCACGAGCACAGATGAATATCGACATGACGCCACTTTCTAATAAAGATGCTGTCAAAATCGTTCCGTTATCTGCTTCTGGTATGCCAGGACTGACCAACTACTACGCGCGGGTCAAACCTGCAAAACACGAAGTACAGGTAAATTTCTATCCAGAAAACAACGTCGGCTATGTTGAACGTTTTGCGATTATTCATGATTTCGTCGAGCCAGGCACTTATCAGTTACATGCTTATCAAAAAAAATCTAGCGACAATTCAGGGAGCTTATTAGACACGGCATCGCCTGAGCCTTTATGCATTGAGTTGTCGCAAGACAGTAATTTGCAGCGGCGCTTTTGTAAACAGCTGGGCGCTGAGCATCAAGGGGAATTTGTAGAGACCAGTATTATTGAGAAAAAGTCCACTCCATTAAAAGCCGTGGCTTGATACCTAGACTCTCAATTGGATGGTTCTACAAAACCTAGCTTAATTAAAGACAACAACCTCTACTGTGATGGCTATCATTATTGATGGTGGTCTATTATCGATAGTGGTCGTTTTGTAGAAGACGGTAATACAGCGCTAGCAGTACCTATTATAAAAACTTACTTACCCAAAAGGATCAGTATGGCAACGATTTTAACATTAGCGGGCGATGGTATTGGCCCTGAGATCATGACTCAAGCTGTTGATGTGCTCGAAGCGATTAATAAGAAATTTTCGTTAGGTTTGACCCTTGAATCTGGGTTAATCGGTGGGGTGGCAGTCGATGCAACGGGTGAGCCTTTACCAGATGAGACACTAGCGCGTGCGCGTGCTGCTGATGCCGTATTACTAGGTGCAGTTGGTGGACCTAAATGGGATGGTATCGAGCGTAGCAAACGCCCTGAGCGTGGTCTGCTTAAAATCCGTAGTGAGCTGGGTTTGTTTGCCAATCTACGTGTGGCAAAGCTGTATCCGCAGCTTGTCAATGCCTCTAGTATCAAGCCTGAGATTATCTCAGGTCTCGATTTACTGATTGTCCGTGAATTGACGGGCGGTATTTATTTTGGTGAGCCACGCGGTATCCGCACATTGGAAAACGGCGAGCAACAAGGCTATAACACCATGGTGTATAGCACCAGTGAGATTCAGCGTATCGGTAAGGTCGCCTTTGAATTGGCGCAAACACGCGCACAGGCAGCAGGTACGCCAGCCAAAGTTTGCTCGGTAGATAAAGCCAATGTCCTAGAAGTCACTGAACTGTGGAAGCAGACAATGATTGAGATGCAGCAAGCGGACTATAGCGATGTGGCGTTATCGCACATGTATGCTGACAATGCTTGTATGCAGCTGATCAAAAATCCCAAACAGTTTGATGTCATGGTGACGGGTAACATGTTCGGCGATATCTTGTCTGATGAAGCGGCCATGTTGACAGGCTCTATCGGGATGCTACCGTCTGCCAGTCTTGATGCCGCTGGTAAAGGTATGTATGAGCCATGTCATGGTTCCGCCCCTGATATTGCTGGTCAAGACAAAGCCAATCCATTAGCCACGATTCTTTCTGTCGCGATGATGCTACGCTATACCTTTAAGCAAGAACAAGCTGCCCAAGCGATTGAGCAGGCAGTCAGTGATGTTCTTGATGATGGTTTGCGCACCCTTGATATTCTAGATGCCAGTGAAGCCGCCTTAAAACAAGTAGGCTGCAAAGAAATGGGGCAAGCGGTGTTGGCTAAATTGGTATAAAAAACCACGCTAATAGCTGCTAAGGTTTCCACCATATTTTAGCTGTCTTATTTCGATATTAACTCCCATAAATTGCTCAGCAGTTTATGGGTTTTTTATGCGCCAAGGATTTAGCTGGACTTAAAAAAAGTACCGAAAAATACATTAGGCCGTGTCCTCATTTTTAAAATGAGGATAAAAGTGAGGTAAATTGCCGTCAAACAAGGAAAATAGCGCAGATAATATCGAGATATTACCTAGCTAATTGACGATGTTTAGCAAGATTTAACCACTTTTAGCCCATTTAGATCGCTATCGGTTGAATTGAGGACACGGCCTAATAATTTTAGTCAAATGGACGTCGTATTAACACAGACACCGCAGGATAAGGCGCTTAGTAACACAAAGCTGTTATATGCTCACAAGGGAATATGGCAATATAAACAACTTATCAGCAAGCAGTAATAACCTTTATTCATGCAAAGACTGCTCATAAAGAATTAAAACGATAGAGATCAATAGTAGATTAGAGCAATAAAACTTGATAAAGAAATTTTGATAAGGCAAATAATAATTTTAGGAGCACCACATGTATCAATTGACAAAAATAAGCACTGCGTTATTGGCGATCGGTTTATCAACCACTATTTTCATAGGTCAAAGCGTGGCAGCAACCACTGAAAATATGACAGCGACCGATGAAAGCACGCCATCAAGTAGCAGTAGTAATGTTGTTAAGACTAGCGATAGCACTAACAGCACTAACAGCACTAATAGTACTAATAGCACTATTGCTAATGAATCTGCTACCAATACACCTGCCATGGAAGCGACTAGTAGTACAGTGAAAGATAAGTCCACTGACATGAGTCCAGTGACCAATGGCGTTAGTCAAAAGCTGACAGGCAAGAGTAAAACTACCGTATCACTGAATAAATTTTTACCCACGATTAAATATAGCACAGAAAATTTACCAGAGATTGCTCAAAAAGTGAATAGCGCCAATTGGCAGGCGGGGATGAATATTAATCGCAATACTGGCACCAAACTGCAAGCATTATTAAATTGGCAGCACAGTGGCGTGGGTTCTGTTGACGGTTATTGGGGCAAGAATACCCGCAAAGCCATGCAAGCATTCCAAAAAGCCAATGGCTTGACGGTCACAGAAACGCTAAATACAGAAACGTGGCAAGCATTAACTAAAAACGACAAGCTGATGGCGCAACCAGTATTGGTGAGCTATCAGCTGACTGAGGCGGACGTCAATATTAAAACCACCACTATCCCAGCAGCGGCAAAAGAAAAAGCCAAGCTCGAGGGGATGTATTACGAAAGTGTGACCGAAGGGCTGGCAGAAAAATTTCATATTAGTGAAAAGTATCTAAAATCGCTCAATCCCACTGCCAGTTTTAGCGCAGGCGAAACCATCACCGTTTACAATCCTGGCAACCCTAATACCAAGCCTGTCAGCCGCGTGGTCGCTGATAGAGTGACCGAAACCCTCTATGCTTATGATGCCCAGGACAATTTGGTTGCCAGCTATCCAACCACTGTAGGTAGCACGGCGACACCATCGCCAACAGGCACGCACACCGTAGAAGTAAAAGTGCATGAGCCCAATTATACCTATACTGCCGATGACGGCAGTAAGGCGATTATTCCTCCCGGTCCTAATAATCCTGTGGGAATGGTATGGATTGGGCTAAGCAAACCCTCGTATGGTATTCATGGTTCGCCAGATCCTGCTCGTATCAGTCGCCAAGCCTCAGCAGGCTGTGTGCGCTTGACTAACTGGGATGCGTTAGCGCTGTTAGGCGTGATTCAAAATGGCGCGACAGTAGAGTTTAAGTAACGGTTCAGTACTAGGGCGTGTCCTCAATTCAAGCGATTGTATCTAAATGGGCTAAAAATGGCTAAATTTTGCCAAACATCGTCAAATAGCGGATTAATATCCCGATATTATTTGCACTATTTTCCTCGTTTGACGGCAATTTATCTCATTTTTATGACCATTTTTAAAATGAGGACACGCCCTAGCAAATCTTAAAAGCCATAAAAAATACCGCTGTTAAATAGCGGTATTTTTTATGGCAAAACCAGCAACTAGAATATGATAGGCAATAATGAGTAGGTTAGCAGTGTCATTATTATTATCAGTTAAACCACTCAAGAATTTATATTAGCCAAAACCGTTTATTCGTAAATGAAAGGTTTCGATACAAACGCTGTTATAACCATTCTAGTTGATAATAATATTAGTTTTTGCCACGATAAGTAATGCGACCTTTGGACAAATCATAAGGTGTCATTTCGACCTTAACTTTATCACCAGTCAAGATACGAATGTAATGCTTACGCATCTTACCTGAGATGTGCGCAATGATCTCGTGTCCGTTTTCTAAACGAACTTTAAACAATGTATTTGGAAGGGTATCAATAACTTCGCCTTCAAATTCAATAATATCGTCTTTTGCCATAATTTGTATCAATCAATTAAAAATAAGCCGACATTATACGTAAGTTTGCTGATTAAAGCAATACAGCCATAGGTTTTTACTTGACAGCTTGTAACCGTTATGTATACCAGCTTATATCAATCTAGTCAGGTAAATTCAACCAAATGGGCGTCAGAGGGGCATCCGGTAATAACTGCTGGAATCGTTCAGGATAGTAGGCGTTAATGAAATATAAACCATCTCCAGAGGCGGTAGGCGGTGCAATCGTACGGTCTTTTTTGGCTAAAATACGTAAAAAATCTGCCGGTTCTAAGTGGTGCTTGCCGATGGCATATAAGGTGCCCATCAAGTTACGCACCATGTGGTGCAAAAAGCCATCTGCTTGGATGTCAAAAACGATAAACTGACCATGAGCAAATAACCTAGCATGACTGACGGTTCGTACTGGCTGATTAGATTGACAAGCGGCCGCGCGGTAGCTGCTAAAATCGTGAATACCAACAATATCGGCAGCAGCTAACTGCATCGCTGCCAAATCAAGTGGCTCATAGATGTGCGTTACTTGATGATTCAAAATAGCGGGGCGCTGTGCTTGATTAAGAGTGATATAACGATAGCGGCGAGCAATGGCACCAAAGCGCGCATGGAAGTCCGCTGGCATCGGTTGAATCCAGCGGAGGGCGATGTCATCGGGCAACAGGCTATTGACACCGCGCAACCAATTGTTTGAAGGTCGATAAGCGCGGGTAGTAAAATGGGCAATCATATTGCTGGCATGCACGCTGGCATCGGTACGACCAGCAGCGATTACTTCTACCGGTTCGTTGGCGACCTTACCGATGGCAGTCTCTAGCGCTTGTTGGACGCCGAGCACTTCTCGTTGACGTTGCCAACCGTGGTAATGAGTACCCAAAAACTCAACCGCAATCGCTAAGGTATAAAAGGGTGAATCGTCAGACGCTATATGCTTAATCTCAGTCATGGTGTGTTCAGAGTGTATACAGTTGAGTAGGAGGTAATGGTCAGTTAGCGTTTTTTGATGGTCGTACCAGCTTGAGTGACATTATTTAACCAGCGCTGTCGACGCCTTGCAGGACTGTCATAACGCAGTAATAGCCACAATAAGCGAGCGTAAATAGCGGGAATCGTTAAGCGCCCACCGGCTATCACATGATAGTCATACTGCCAACTACCAGCAGCATAACTGTCACTCACTCCCCCAAAAGGCGATTGGCTGGCACATATCACCATATGTCCATGCTCATAAGCAAGCTGTAGAGCTGCTGCTAATGCGTCTGAATAAGGAACATTGCCTGCACCAAACCCCAATAGCATAATGCCAGATGGCGGCTGCGACAATAATGCTTGTAGCTGATTGCTCATCACCCCAGTGTCATTAGGCAAACAGTATAAAGCATGGATGCGGACTTGCTCAGCGCGACTTTGAATAGCATTAATTATATCGTACTGGTCATCCAGCCAATGCTGCCGTCGTGTATCTGGTAACGTTCTGATATAGCTATTGGCCGGATAAGCGGCTCGAGAATGTCCAGTAAATGCCATCAGATCGTGACTGTGTATCTTTTGCACCGTTTGTGCTGGCCATGACTCACCACTAAAGCAGATCTTAACACCAGATTCACCAGCTGCTGCCAGTTTTAAGGCGTCCGTCAGATTATCCCACGCGTCACTGTTCGCATCGACGCTATAGTTATGCAAAACCTCACTGTCTAACAATGGGCGCATACTTCCAGTCACAACGACACAAATATCGCTGCCCGCAAAAGCTTCCGCTAAAAATGCCCCTAAATAACTTAAAGTGTCAGTACCAGTGATTAATACAAAGCGTCTGTCACCTTGTGCATAGGCGTTCATCAGGAGCGTGTAAAAATGTATAAAGTCACTGGGTGTGAGCTGGCTGCTGTCTTTAATTAGGGTATTGTCGAGCCATGAAATCTGAGGTAGATTGCCCGAACTATCTTGCTCAACTAGCAGTTGTTGCAATGTGGGTAGAAATATTTCTGCTGATAAAGGTGCTAAGGGTCGTCCGTAGCTACCAAAAGTGCCACCAGCATAAATGAGTTGAATGGGGTCGGATAAGTTTTTTGTCATAGCAGGTGATGGCATAATATTGGCACAGTCAATGAAGGCAAAAAAAGAGACGAGAGAGCTTGGTAATGATAGGTAATATGATGATAGATAGTATAAAGGCTAAATGCAAAAAAAATCAGCAAGTATTTATTCTAAATGATTAGAGGATACTTGCTGATATTAGAAGAGGTTATTGACTATGCAGTGCGGTCAAGTAGCATTTGAGCTTGTTGCTGTTGCTCGCTATTACCTTGAGTCATGACTTCGTTTAGCAAACGTTTGGCACTGTCATATTCACCCAATTGCAAATATTGACCAGCCAAGTCTAAAGTGACTTGATTGCTATCCAAGGTTTTAACAAAATCAAAGTCTGCGGCAAAACGTAAAGAGAAATCTTCTTTTGTTTCGATTTCATTGTAAGTAACAATCTCACTGTCCACTGTACTTACATCATACTCAGCATCGACTGGAGTCGTCGCCGTTGGTGCATCTGCTAGCAAGTCGAAATCATCGTTTGCTAATGTATCTTCATCAAACGTCAATGGCGCAGTTGGTGCCATGCTTGACGCTTCAATGTGAGTATTTTCTAAAGCATTATTATCAAGTGGCTGATCTTTAAGGCTACTGTCTTCAAAGCTACTGTCTTCAAAGTCATTGCTTTCGAAATTATTGTTTTCAAAGCTGTCGTTTTCAAGATCATTGTTTTCAAGGTCATTGTCTTTAAAGTTGTTCTCTTCAAGGATAAAATCACCTAGATCATTATCTTCTGCAAGAGTAGGCTGTTCACTTTCTAAGACATTGTCTATAGCAACTGATTCATCGATATCGTCTAAAGACAATACAAAGTCGTCGTCACTATTCTGAGTCACATCTGTTGTAGTTTCGCCAGTCGCCTTGGCAGCATCTGTATCCACACCAGCCTCTAAGTCTGAAAAATCTAAGACAAAGTCTTCATCTTCTAACATGATGTCTTGAGGCGCACTGTCAGTAGTGGAGCTGACAGAAGGTTCAGTAATATTATCCGTCTGCTCAGGCAAATCAAGGCCAAAATCAAAGTCGCTGATATCGTTGTCTTGAATGATAGGCGTAGTATCGCTAGCATCTAGAGTCAGATTTTCCTCTTCGACGATGTCGACCTGACTGACAGGCATAACGCTAGTAGCGGTTGGCTCGTCGCCATCATTTTCTAGGTCATTAAGTGTCAGGTCAAACGTGTCATCGACATTTTCAGTGGTAGGATTGACATCATTAAAGTCATCAGACAGTCCTGATTTTTCGGTAGGTTCATCGATTAGAGGTGTAGCGCTATCTTCAGCAGTAACCGTATCTTGAACAGTCGGTGTATTGACGACTTGGCTGGCAGGTAAGTCAAAATCCAAACTTTCAAAGTCAGTATTTTGAGTATCTTTTGCCGCTACCGCATACTGTGCTGCTTGGTTTTGCTCTTCAGTGAGTAATGATTTTAGTTCATCGGCTTGTGCGATGCTTTTTGGGTCACTGTGACTTTTAATGTCATCATAGACGCGATAAAAGTCATCCGTTTGATTGGTAGTTGCGTATATACCTAAGAGCTTCAGCAATAACTGACTGTCATTGGGTTTTTCTATGAGACCACGACTGAGTGTTTCAATGGCTTTGTCATAGCGCTGTTGATTTATAAAGCGCTGCGCAACCGATAGGTTATCAAATTTGCCTTCGTTGTCAGCATTTTGCTGCGTAGGACTGCGCTGCTTGGCCCCAGATGTAGTCGCTGGGTTGCTGGCTGCCAAATTCTTGTCGGCCTGCACAGCCGTAGGTGCTGATGGCTTCTGCGCCTTGTTCTTGCGCATTACCAAGACGGCTATGATTAAAATAAGTACCAGTCCGGCGATGATATATAGCATATTGTCCATAGTTACTCCCACGCCTACGATCACTGTTGCAGCACACTGCGCTGATCAGTCAGGCAATTATTGATTGCGTAATTTTTTGAGACGAGCTTGAAGCTCCGCCAGTTTTTGGTTTTGTAATTGCAATTTACTAGTATAACCGTCAAGCATATTGTTGGTTTTTGACAGGCGCTGTGCTTGTGACGCAGCTCCTTGCCTAGAGGCTTTGAGCGTTGCTAAGGTCTCTGTACTGAGACCATTGCCCGTGGCCGTTGCTGCTTTAGCATTATTACCGTCGGCGTTGCCATTTTTATCAGTATTAGAACTAGGTGCGAGTACAGAAAAACGCGCTTTTGGTAATGTCTGGGTTTTAGTGGCGGCTGGATTCTTAGGGCTTTCAGAGTTTTGAGTTGCTTGAGTCGTCTCAGACGCTGTCTCAGTTGTCGTTTTAGCCGCTGGTTTTGGGGGCGCTGTTTTCTTGACGGTAGGGGTGTTTGCGCTCAGTCTATATTGTCTTTGAGCATTAATAGCCGCTTCCAAGTTTTGCTGTGATGGTACGACTTCATAATTGGGTAAGCTCAGCTTAGCATCCGCTTTTAGTTGATCTGCATCTTTATTGATAAAAGCATTCGGGTTTTGTGCCTGAATTTGTTTCATGACCGTTTGAACGTCTAGGTTATTTTTTTGGGCAATTTGCTGGGCAATAACCCATAAGCTATCGTTGCGCTGTACTTGATAGTCAACGGACGTGCTAGTAGCGCGATTGGTTGCTGTGTTAATTGTAGCGGCAGTATTGCTATTCACTGTAGTCGACCCTGCGGCAACAGCGCTAGAGGGGATGCTGCTTGGTGCAGTAGTAGTAATAGCGCTATTAGAATCTGATTTTGCCATTGATGCAGTGCTGGCAGCATTGTTATTCGGCATTGGCGATGCAGGAGCGTTGGCCATGATGCCAGTACTGGTCTTATTGCTAGGCTGTATCTGTCTTATGATTTGTATATTTAAAATATCGAACTGTTTGTCAGTGATTCCAGCAATTGTCTTATTATTATTTGCCGTTGTACTGTCAGCCATGCTTTTATTGATCATTACTTTGTTTTCGACAGGGTTGCTAGTTGCCTTGTCAACAGGACTGATATCTACAGCGCTAGCAGCCGTTGTCATGACGTTGTTGCTAGCATTCAAACGCCCATTATCCAAGCGACTTGGGGAATAAATAGGACGATTGCTCTGCGGTGCAGAGGTGGCTATTACTGGCAAGTTTGAGGTAACTGTCGCTGTCGCCGCTCTAGGTGTTGATATCAGTGGTGGCGGCGCACCTTTTCTAACCGTCAACGGTTTGGCGTTGGTAGCTGAAATGATAGGCAGATTGGGTTTCTTTGCACCGGTCACGATATTTTTAGAAGGTTTGTTAAATGGCTTAATAGGTATACTGTCATCAAGAGGCATGAGCAATGTCTTAGGAATGACATTGCGTTGACCACCGTCATTAATGGCTAAGACCACATCGGCAAAAGGCTTAGAAACGGGCTGCGTGGTGTTGATCAAAACTTGCCCGCTGCTCGCTGACGTGGGTCTAAAACTCACTGTCATTGAATCCGTTGGCGTAAGCCCCATTTGTTGATAAATAATAGGGTTCGCTAAGCTGGCGGAAAAGTCAGCGGCTTTAATGTCAGTCACTATTATACTTGCGGCTAAGGGCTCGTGCTGCGCAGAGGTTACGACAGTCTTACCGATCGTTGCTGCCTGCGCGCTAGACGATATAGCAATAGAGCCTATTGAATAAAGTAACGCCATCGACACCGCACAATTTACAGTAGTCAAGCGATGAGATAAATGACGAGACATGTGCAGCCCTTAGAGTGTAAGTTACTTGTGCTGTTATAACAAAATACGCTTTAGTTTACCAGTTTATTTCATAGACGTTACTTTTTAGTAGCTACTAAAAAGTAACGTTGACTAATAATGCCCAATAATGTTGCAACTTTAAAGGTATTACCTGATTTTTTTGTCAAGGAGCATCGCATCGCCATAGCTAAAAAAGCGATATTCAGCTTGGATAGCATGTTGATACGCCTGTTCGATAGCGGCCTTGCCTGCAAATGCTGATACAAGCATCAATAGGGTAGACTTGGGTAAGTGAAAGTTAGTCAATAAACGATCTATGACCCCAAATTCAAATCCAGGATAAATAAAGATATCGGTGTCGCCTGACCAGCTAGCAAGTGCTTTGCCGTCAGCTGCTGTTTTTTGATACGCTGTTTCGAGTACGCGCGTCACCGTCGTACCAATAGCGATGACTTGCTTACCATTCGCATGGGTTTGATTGATAAGGTCGGCGGTCGGTTGCGGTAGATGCGCGTATTCGCTGTGCATGGTGTGGTTGAGCAAGTTATCTGTCTTTACAGGGGCAAAAGTACCAGCGCCAACGTGCAAGGTGACAAACGCTGTATTAATCCCTTTTGCCGCAAGTTTGCTTAACACACTCTCATCAAAATGCAGACTGGCTGTGGGTGCGGCAACGCTGGCAAGTTTGGCTGGATCATGAAAGACCGTTTGGTAACGGGTATTGTCCGTGGCATCGGCATGACGCTCAAAGTAGGGCGGAATGGGCAATTCACCATAAAGCTCTAAATGAGGCAAAATAGGCGCGTCAAACGCTAGGATAAATAAATTGTCTTGGCGACCAATCATCACGCAGCCCATGTGACCATCCGCAAGCGCCAGTCGCTGACCAAGCTTGGGGGCTTTACTGGCTTTCACATGGCAAAGCGCGACATATTCTCTCGTAACTGGCTGCTCATCTGTCGCCATTAAATGCAAAGTTGCTATGTCCAAATCCGAGATATTAACCAAACGTTCAATCAATACTTCAACCTTGCCGCCGGTATCTTTTTGACCAAACAAGCGCGCTTTCATGACCTTGGTATCGTTAAATACGATCAAATCGCCTGCATTTAATAGATCAGGTAATTCAGCAAATAAACGATCTTCGGCTTGACTGATCTTATCACCATGATGGTCGGCAGGCAGATATAATAATTTTGAGGCGGAGCGTTCTGACAACGGGTAACGAGCAATCAGAGTATCTGGTAGCTCATAATCGTAATCGTCTACGCTTAAATAGTCTAATATATCAGCGTTTGTATCAGTATGAATGGCGGTATTACTATCGGCAGCTACAGGGCGAGAGTCAGTCATAATCAGTCTTTGAATAGATAGGAATTTTGGCGTAATTGTAGCAGAAATGAGCATATGAAGGGATAGTTTGCGAAAGGATAAACTGGTATAAAAGCTATTTTAATTATTAAAATAGCCTAAGCATTTACTACAAACAATAGACAGCAGCTTACTGCTTTAACACTAGAAATTCATTAGGTTATTCAAAAAGGTTTAACTGTGGCAGTAATTGCGTGGCAGGAGTTAATGAAGAATAAGTAACCCCAACCAACCTAATAGGAAGGTCACGTGGAATGTCTAAAAATAGCTTATCAAGCCAATAATGAGCAGAGTTAGCATTGGAGAATGCCGTCGATAAGGTGTGTGAGCGCGTAATTTGAGTAAAATCTGCGTATTTTATTTTTAGGGTAATGGTATAAGCAATCAGCTGTTTTTTTTGCATTTGTCCAAACGCATCGTCATTTTGCTCGTAGATTTGGGCTCTTAGTGCGTCATTATCACTTAAATTGTCTCGGAATGTGGTCTCAGAACCCACAGATTTATGCGTGCGCTCAGATTTGACAGGGCGCTCATCACGACCATGAGCAATATCGTGATAAAACTGGCCGCGTTTGCCAAACTCCTGCACCAATACGGCGGCTGGTATGCGTCGAAGATCAGCACCATTGCTCACGCCCATCGCATGGAGGCGCGTAGCAGTTGCCTTACCAATACCGTGAAAACGCTCAATAGGTAGCGTACTGATAAACGCATCAGCATCGGCTGGGGTGATAATCGCTGTGCCATTCGGTTTGTTGATATCAGAAGCAATTTTTGCCAGCATCTTATTAAACGATACCCCCGCAGAGGCAGTTAATCCGGTCTGTTCTAAGATTTTCGCCCGTAGCCAATTGGCCATCAAAGTCGCAGAACCTTGCTGGAATTGCAAGCCAGTGACATCGAGATAAGCTTCATCTAGAGATAAGGGTTCAACATGCGGTGTCAAGCGGTGCATGATACTGCGGATATCACTGCTGACAGCACGGTAGACGTCAAAGCGTGGTCGCACAAACACCACGTCTGGACAGCGTTTGCGTGCCTCATAACAGGACATTGCAGACCGCACGCCAAATTTGCGCACTTCATAACTCGCCGCTGCCACCACACCGCGACCATTTGGGTCGCCGCCCACTACCAAGGGCTTGCCGCGTAACTCAGGGAAGTCGCGCTGTTCAACACTGGCATAAAAGGCATCCATGTCGATGTGAATAATCTTACGCGGGCTAGGGTTTATAGAAGCGGTCATGACCACTATTTTACCTGATTTTATGGTTATTTTGGTATTGATTGTTAGGTATATGAACGAGTTACAGCAACATTTTTGAACCTATTCATGCAAAAGGAATAACGGCAATCAGCAACTTTTATTGGAAGATTTTGAGCGTTAATGTGCTTTTATTAATGCAGCTGTCTGTATCGACTATATATCAGTAAAGAGCTGCTGCATGAGTTATTGTTAGGCATAAAAAAACCTCCGACTAGGGAGGCTTTTTTATTTTAAAAATGGTACCAGTGGTCGGACTCGAACCGACACGCTTTATAGGCAACGGATTTTGAATCCGTCATGTCTACCAATTCCATCACACTGGCATGTTAGATAATAAAGTTTATAATGCGAACTTTATTGAATTGGGCTACAGGGTTAACTCTGTATAGGCTGCGTATTATAGCAGCCTATTTTTGAGCGTCAAGAATTATTTATAATAATTGTGCTTTTAATCAAATTAATATTAACCGACAAACGCTCTTTCGACCGCATAGTCGGCTTGAACGCCCATGCGTGGTGACACAGTGAGACCGAAACCATCTAGAATCTCAGAGACTTCCGCATTGAACGGCATGCTGCCACATATCATGACACGGTCATCGTCTTTGTTAATTGGCGGTAAACCAATATCTTCAAAGAGTTTGCCTGATCTCATCAAATCGGTAACGCGGCCTTGGTTTCTAAATTCTTCGCGAGTAACCGTTGGATAATAAATAAACTTCTCGCGGAACCATTCACCAAAGATTTCATCGTTGGGCAGCTCATTTTCGAACATGTCACGATAAGCCAAGTCATCGACATGGCGTACACCATGCACCATGATGACTTTATCAAAGCGTTCATAGACTTCAGGATCACGTGCCAAGGCCAAAAATGGCGCAAGCCCAGTACCAGTCGACAGCATATAAAGGTGTTTGGCTGGTAGTAAATCATCTAAGACAAGCGTACCCGTGGGCTTTTTGCTGACCAACAGTTCATCGCCGACCTTGATGTGCTGTAGGCGTGACGTCAAAGGACCATCTGGAACCTTGATAGAGAAGAACTCTAAATGATCTTCGTAGTTGGGGCTAGCAATCGAATAAGCGCGCAAGAGTGGTCTGCCATCGACAACGATACCAATCATCGCAAACTCGCCATTGCGAAAGCGCAAACCATCGTCACGTGTGGTTTTGATGCTAAATAAGGCATCATTCCAATGATGAACCTCTGTGACCGTTTCGGTGCGAAGTTTTGACATAAAGTCCTCGTTAATAAATCACTATTTTTATCGTTAAGTGTAAATGAGTATTAAATTGAAATTTTCAATGATATGTTTTGGGGGCTAACAATATATAAATGGGTAATCATCAAAATTGCTAATAATAACGGCTCATACTTTGAAATATCTGTTATCTATAAACCAATAAGGTCATAAATTTATGAATCAATTTATAAGGTGTTTTCCACTTTCATACTAGGGCGTGTCCTCAATTCAACCGATAGCGATCTAAATGGGCTAAAAGTGGTTAAATCTTGCCAAACATCGTCAATTAGCTAGGTAATATCTCGATATTATCTGAGCTATTTTCCTTGTTTGACTGCAATTTACCTCACTTTTATCCTCATTTTTAAAATGAGGACACGCCCTAGGAATTGTACAGTAATAGCGAGGGTTTTTATCCTCATGAGCAATACCGCTGTCGTATGAATGCAAGCCATTCTCAATAAATTTCTCGATCATAATACCAAACTTTAAAATAAAAATCTGTCTAGCGGCCGCTATGTAGCATGATAAAATGGAATATCGTTAGTGAGTAATTTTGTATGATTGGGACAATTGTCTTGATAAAGGCCGTTTGCCATCATTGGAGTGGATATATGTCTGACCATAATGCATCTTTGGATGACCATCATCGAGCACCTATTATTGGCTATCATCGTGCGCCGCTTTCACAGAAATTTGGCGCGCCAAGGCAACCGAATTTGGTGGCCTTGACCAGTGTGATTGAGATGCTAGCGCCTTATGACACGCCAGCGGCATTTATTGGTTTGGAAGCATTTAGTCATATTTGGATCAGTTGGCAGTTTCATCATAATTATGTGGATAAAATCAATCAAGCGACTAAAGATAAACAGGTAAATAAAGCAGACAGCAGCTTTCGTCCGCAAGTTCGACCACCAAGGCTTGGTGGTAATCAGAAAATAGGCGTATTTGCCAGTCGCAGTATGTACCGACCATCCGCTTTGGGATTGTCTGTGGTCAAGTTTGAGCGTATTGAAATAGTACAAGGTCGAGTGTTACTTATTATCAGCGGTGCTGATATGATAGATGGCACGCCCATTATCGATATCAAACCTTATGTGGCTTATAGTGATGCATTAGTGCATGCAAAAAGTGGCTTTGCGCCTTCTGCGCCCATGTCATTAGATGTGACTATAACGGAGTTTGCTTACCATCAATTTACACAAATGGTGGTCAATCAACAGCCTTATAAAGAACCTAGCGAACCATATACGGTAGCGGCAGTCATTGACAAGGTAAGAACGCAACTCATACGATCTGACCTCGATGCTATCAAAGCATTAATTGCACAAGATCCACGTCCTGCCTATCGCCGTGAGGAAATAAATAAACAGTTTGTTATGCGCTATAAGTCTGTCGATGTCAGTTTTCAGTTAATAGAATCGGGACAGTTGCAAATAACGGACGTTGTAGCAGTGGTTTTGTAGCGTGAGAGAGTAGCGCGTTCTTTATGTCGTTTTTATTTATACCAATTTATCGACATCATAAAACAGTTGGTTTGCAAAAAATTCTAATAAAAGAAGAAAAATATGTCTGCTCAAAAGTATTCGATCGTGATTGATTTGCGTTGGTGCCTAGATGAATTATTGGCGGATAAGGTGATTGATCAGCGTGGCTACAATTTGGTGATTACCAGTCGCCGTGATAAGGCGCAGCATCCGCTCCTAACGATTAGTGAATTTGGCTTACCCAATGGACATGCTTTGGATAATGAGCAACAACAGAAATTGACACTGCCATGGCTCAATGAATGGTTGGCTGTCAAAGCAGATATGCCGCTCGTGCGTATCGATCCTTTAAAAGTTGATGTGCCAGCCGTTACGCAGTTGATGTCTTTTGAATATGCGCGCTCACAGCATATTTTGCCGATTGAGGTGACGATTGATGAAGTTGTCATTGGCACCGACCAGCCTTTTTATAGTGATTGGCATAGCAATATTGAAAAGCTCATTAAGTCCAAAAGCTTTCGTACGGTATTTATCAATCCTGAACAGATCAACCGCTATCGGCAAGAGTTCTATCAAGTCACGCAAGCGATTGCAGGAGCAAATAGCATCCACAAGCGGGCAGCGGCGGATGTCACCAATGTCGAGGCGTTATTGCAATTGGGTGACAATACCAACCCTGATGCCAATGACCAGCATATTGTCAAAGTCGTCGATTGGTTGTTGCAATATGCCTTTGAGCAGCGCGCCAGTGATATCCACTTAGAGCCTCGCCGTGAGACCGGAAAAGTGCGTTTTCGTATTGATGGCGTGTTGCATACCGTCTACGAGATGCCGCTGGCGATTATCGTCGCGGTGACGGCGCGGATTAAAATCTTAGGACGACTCAATGTCGCAGAGAAGCGCAAACCTCAAGATGGCCGCTTAAAAACCCGTACGCCAAAAGGTCTGGAAACTGAGCTGCGTCTATCGACGATGCCGACTGCCTTTGGCGAAAAGCTGGTCATGCGGGTATTTGACCCAGAAGTGCTGGTGCGCTCGTTTGCTCAGCTTGGTTTGTCAGGTAAGCAGCTTGATACTTGGCATGAGCTGACTGCGCATCCAAACGGCATTATCTTGGTCACGGGTCCGACTGGCTCAGGTAAGACCACGACGTTATACAGTACGCTTAAGCAGCTCGCCACTGAGCAGGTCAACGTCTGTACGATTGAAGATCCTATCGAGATGATTGAGCCAGCCTTTAACCAAATGCAGGTGAATCCGGGGGTTGATCTACACTTCGCTGATGGTATTCGCTCGTTGATGCGGCAAGATCCAGACATCATTATGGTTGGTGAGATTCGCGATGCTGAGACTGCCAATATGGCGGTGCAAGCATCACTGACTGGGCATTTGGTGCTCTCGACGTTGCATACCAATGATGCGCCAAGTTCACTCACTCGCTTGCATGATTTGGGTATTCAGCCGTTTTTAACCTCAGCGACCATATTAGGCGTCATGGCACAGCGTCTACTACGGACATTATGTCCGCACTGCAAAAAAGCGCTGGACGTGACTGCAGATAGTGAAATTGCAATTCAATGGCAGGAATTGGTTCAGCCTTGGCGCGCGCCCGTGCCAGCACAAATTTATGTGGCACAGGGCTGCGAGCATTGCCGTCATACAGGCTATCAAGGTCGAATCGGTCTGTATGAAATTATGCCGCTATCGAATGAGCTCAAAAAACTGGTCGCCGCTGATGCCAATTTGGACGTGCTAAAGCAGCAAGCGTATCGCGAAGGTGTGCAGCCGTTACGCTTATCGGGCGCAAAGCGCATCAGTGAAGGCGTGACGACCTTAGAAGAGGTGATGCGAGTGGTGCCATTGCATTGACCTTAAATAGCCAATGCTCGCTATGGTAAAACGTCGCTTTATGACTTGATTATTTAACGCTCCCAGCGTACATTTTGGCGAATAATTTTGGCTGGTGTACCAGCAATCATGCAATTGGGCGTCTCGACTGGTTTATTGACAAATGCCCCAGCTGCAATGATACAACCGCTGGCGATAGAGACGTTTTTAGAGATGGTCACATTGGCGGCGATCCAAATATGGTCTCCTAAAATGACGTCTGTATGTGCTTTATTCACTCGCGCGTTAGTGTCTATATCATAGACCTTGTGAACGTCAGTCGCTCGAATTTCGATACCACGTGATATCATGCATGATTGACCAATGGTCACACTTTTATCGCGAGCCAAAATATAGCAATCGATGGCGGTGGTATGATGACCGATATAAATATGCAGATGATTACCGACAACCAATAATTGCCCCGAAAACTTAACGTGCTCTCCAATCGTGACTTGATTATGGTTGCCATTGATGTCAATTTTTAACTGATTAAATTTGCCACCCTGACCGATAGTGATTTGATTGTCATGGCCTTTGCGAATGGTAATGGTTGAATTACCAATGATGCGTGCGTCTTTAGCAATACTAATATGATTATCGTACCCTTTATCTTGTAATAAAAACCGCTTTTTGTATAACCGTTTGGGTAACAATGCTTTTATGATCGGAGAAAGGCTGATGGTTTTTTTGTGGTTCATAATAAAAGGCTTATGAGAAGTGAGTAGAAGGCGTAATGTTTTCGCTAGCGCATGGCTTTTATGGTTGGTTAGCTGTCTTTATATCAAGAATCATGTCAAGGCTCATGTCAAAACTATAGTCAGTTTTGATACCGTTTCAGACACGATTAACCATACCTCTGATAGTGTACCGCTAAACTTTACTTGAAAACAGCTGCCTTTGGGACAATAGATACGAGTATTACTAATACGATTGTTACCAATACGACTGTCACTTTGAAGACTTATCCCTAATATTTTTATTTATTCATTTTTATTAACGAGAGTGTTTATGTTTACTGATAGCCATTGCCATCTTAATCGTCTAGATTTAACCAAGTATGATGGTCAATTGTCTGGTGCGATTGACGCAATGAAAGCCGCCAATGTCACTCGGGCAATGGCGATTATGTGTGATTTTGCTGAATATGACGAGATTGCCCATATCGTTAGCTTCTATGGCGATGAGACGCTAAATCTTGGCATGAGCGTCGGTATCCATCCTTGTGAAGATATCAGTATCTTGCAATCAGCGACGGTCGAACGTCTGATCGAAACGGCTGATGCCGACCATGTATGGGCGATTGGGGAAACGGGGCTGGATTATTATTGGTCAACTGAAAATAAAAAAGAGCAGCAAGCCAGCCTTGCACGTCACATTCATGCCAGTCAAAGTTTAAAAAAACCACTCGTCATACATATGCGCGATGCCAAAGAAGATACGATTGATATCTTAAAGGCAGAGGGCGCTGAGCACGGTATTATTCATTGCTTTACCGAAGATTGGGAGACAGCCAAGCGGGCGCTAGATTTAGGGTTTTATATCTCGTTTTCAGGTATTGTCAGTTTCAAAAGCGCACAAACCATCAAAGATGCCGCAAAAAACATGCCTAGAGACCGACTGCTTATCGAAACCGACAGTCCTTATCTAGCACCTGTGCCTAAACGTGGTAAACCCAACGAGCCAGCCTATGTACCCTACGTGGCAAGTTGTTTGGCAGATATGTATGGTTGTAGTAGTGATGAGGTTGGGGCATTGACCGCAAAAAACTTTGAAAATTTACTGGCACAGTACCATTAAAATCGTTATGCTATGACCACTCAGTCATTTATTAGATAGTCTTATTACTTTACGCTATTTGTACTTATTATCCCGAGCGTAAGCATATGATTATTAATGACTATTTAGCAAACATAAGCATATCTCCTTTGGTGGTTTTCGAGTAGACTTTGTATGACCTCATACGCTTGTCGCCGACGCACTAATCCATTCGAGGGTCATATGTTTAATCTTGTCAGGTTTTAGGAGAGATTATGAGTCGTCAGCATCAGTTCAAGGCACGAGAAGAAAATATCTTAGCGATGGCAGAGCAATTGCTACTTGAGTCAGGCGATGGTGATATCACTTTAGACAGTTTGGCGGATCAGCTGGACTTAGCTAAAGGGACGCTATATAAGCATTTCTCCAGTAAAGATGAGCTCTATTTGCGTATTATTATTCGCTATGAAGAGCAACTGTTTGAGATTAATCGAATTGATGATTGTCCTTCGGCAGGCGTTGCTCGTATGATTTTTCAGCAACTGTTTAATCCACAAAAAGCCATGCTACTCAATCAAATCGAAGAGCGTTTAGCAGCATCGGTGACGGGTCTCAATCGCTTATTTGGTGAGCTGTATGATATTCGTCGTCAGCGTATGAAGCGTCTGATTGATATCATCAGTGCTTATTTGAGAGATGAGCACAGTAACTTGAGTACGCGTGACTATTTGTCCTCTATTTGGGCGATGGGTCAAGGCGGTGCGGGACTATTAAACTCAAGCTTTTATCAGCGTTATTTGGGTCGCCGTGATACTCTGCGTTATGCTTTTGTCCAGCAAATGCTTGAGTTGCCTAGTCACTATCCTGCCGACGACGAAGAAGTCATGGATGAAGATATGCAAGAGCTGGTAGAGCAAATTGATACTGAGTCAGAAGAACATCGCAACACCAATTACTAGGGCCTGTAGGCATTTACATAAATTTAAAAGCATCCGTGTTGTAATATTCTTATTGCAACACGCCAAAGTTGCCAAGGTTTGAGTGATGAGAACTCTCAAGAAATTACGCTCTGTGTAAGCCTACAATATCTATCACTCTGCTATGTTTACTACTTTATATAACAGACCCTAATCATAGGCCAATAGGTGCAATATGCCGGTCACTGCTAAGACTCAGTCCAGTTCAGTGGTCGCTTGCCATTTAGGCTTAGCAAGTCAACACTCACTATATACTGAAAAGGCTAATAGTTCGGTCGCTCGTACCGGCTGCAATGTCGTTATAGTAAAAACTCCTCCCGTTTTATCCTCTAAAATATCAAAAAACACCCATGCGCAAGCTGGTTTTACCCTTGTTGAAATCGTGGTAGTGGTGGTGATTCTGTCCATCTTTGCTGGCATGATGAGCTTGTCAGTTGGTAGTAGTGAGTCCCGAAAAAACCGTGCCTTTTATGAACACCTTACCGATTCATTGAGTTACGTTCGGCTGTTATCCGCTGAGCGTATGCAGCCAATGGGCTTAAGCTTACAAGCAAATAAACAAAGTCAAGTAAATCCGGTCATCGTCACCTTATCGAATCCTTATATTGCCTATCAAACCGCTGATATCACCTCAGACGGTAAGGACAGCCGTCCCAAAAATGTTATGGAATTGTCTACAGATTTGTCGGGTACGAAAGGCGAAATACCAACGCCAAGTTGGGAGATTGAACCAGAAGTCACGTTGCCTGAAATGCCTGATGGGGTTAGTTTGAGTGTGCAAAGCTTAGATGCTAGCAACGCTGTAAATGCTGGACAGAATCAGATGCTACAGCCTTGGTTTACTGATCAGACGGTACCTCAAATACTCTGGTTTGGCACCGGGCAAGCAACGCCTGTAACGATCGAAGTACGTCATAATTCGCGTTTGGTGGGTGAGGTAATTACCATCATGCCGGACGGTAGTATGTCGTTAGGACAAGGACTGTAGCTGATGGTTAAGTTATCAAAATTGCCTATCAATTCGGCTACTAGGCCTAGCGAAGATACCTTCTTAAAGTCGACACGTGAAAGCGGTTTTACCTTGATTGAAGTGATGGTCGCATTAGCGATTTTAGCCGTCGTCGCTGTCGCTGCTAGCCGTGCCAGCAGTGCGTATCTCAGCTCGGTTGATGTGTTGCGTACCCGTACGCTGGCTCATTTCGTTGCTCAAAATGCGGCGGCTGATCTACAGATTCAAGAGACATGGCTGACTGCTAATCGCAGCCAAACGCTTAATGCGCAAGGTCGGGATTGGCAAGTAGTGATGACAGTCGGTGATACCATTACCCCAGCATTGAAACAAGTTACTATCGCTGTCGCGCCTATTATCGATGGACAGACAGGCAACACAGTGACGGATATTAAGGTGGTTTTGAGTAATCCAGAACAAGATGTGGGTAGTTTGGATTTAGTGAACCCAAATTCAAGTGGAGGTAACCCGTGAGACAGCAGCGCGGCTTTACCTTACTTGAGCTGATGGTTGCTATGGCAATATTTGCGATGTTGGCAGTGGCTGGTTGGCAAGTGTTTGATAGTGTGAACCGCGCCCGTGAGCGCGCACAATTTCATGCTGATAATCTGGCTGTCTTGCAATATGCCTATTTGCAGCTACAACAAGATATGGGGCAAATCATTCCTTATCAGTTACCCACGACGCAAGATGCCCGTACTCAAGATATTAGTGTCGCAAATAGTGGCAACGAAAGCAGCCAAGACAATGCGATAGAGCCTGAGCCTTTTATGAGCCTAGATGGCGAGCGTGTCAGCTTTGTACGCTTTGCAGATCCTGACCCACGCTACCAAAGCAGTACCAGTATGCAGCACGTCGAATATATTTTTGCCGATGAGCGTTTAATTCGCCGTCAATATACCAGCCTCGCAACGGGGCCTGATAGCGTTAGTTTGGATAGTGTATTGTTGGAAGGGGTGACCGCAGCACGCTGGCAGGCCTATTTACCAGAGATAGCGACAAAGTTTCCTGACGAAAATAATAACAATAACAACAATACGAATAGCGCGTCTGGGCAAATGACTAATACAGCGAGTAGCCAAGCTGAGGCTAAGTTATTACCAAAAGGTATTGCCGTCAGCTTCACTTATCAAGATATGCCTATCACTTGGCAATGGGCACTTGCGCCGCAGCCATTCCCTCGTAGTAGTATGCAAAATACACCTAATAGTAAAAGTGATAACAGCAACGATAATGGCAGCAATAACGATAATACTAATGGTAGCAATACTGCTAACGCTGGTGTGGGCAATGCTAATTTATAAGGTATTGAAAATGTGCCCTTGTACCAATCAGAGAGGTCGCTTATGTCAATGACAGCGCATTCTCAGCGCGGGGTAGCGCTGCTGACTATATTGCTACTGGTGGTTAGTATTACGGTGGTCGCAGGGGCGATGCTTGCCAGTCAAAAAATTGCTATCAGGCGTAGTGGCTTATTATTTGATCAGAATCAGTTATTACAAGACATTAATGCCGGTCAGCAGTTGGCAGTCACCTTGATTCGTGCGGATAATAAGCTCAATGATACGGATAGCGAGCAAGATATTTGGGCGCAGCCAATACCGCCTTATGCCTTAGATAATCATAGCATCAGCATCGAACTGCGCGACGAGGCCAGTCGTTTTAATATTAATAACTTATATCAGAATGGTGCTGTTAATACGGCAGACTTGGCTGTCTTTCAAAGACTCTTAACACAATTAAATCTAGAGACCGATATTGCCATTGCGGTACTGGATTATCAAGATGCAGATGGTGAGGTCTATCAAGATGGCGGTGATGAGAGCGTGGTATATTCGCAGCAGCGCAGCGGGGCATTAGATGGGACATTACCGAACCAGCCATTTCTTAGCATCGATCAGCTACAAGACGTTCGAGGAGTAGGCGCTGAAGTACTGGCGGCGCTACGCCCTTACATTACTGCCGTCCCTTATTATTTGCCTATCAATGTCAATACCGCCAGCCCTGAATTGCTGGCGTCTTTGGTGGACGGTGTGACTAGCGAGCAGATGCGTGGGTTGACCGAGATGAGGCGCAAGCAGGTCTTGCCATCTATTGATGAATTGTGGCAATTGCCACAATTGGGAGGCATTAATGCAGAGCAGCGAGCAGCATTAACGCCATTGTTAGCCGTTGACAGTCAAGCCTTTATGGCGCTTATCACAGCGACAGATAGTGCGAATACTGGTCAAACACGGCAACGTTTTGCTACTGTCTTGATTAGCAAAGCTGCCACTGGTGATGGTGAGACCGACAATAGTAGTGCTGCTAATAGCAACGATGCTAATAGCAATGATAAAAATGGCAATGATGCCAACAGTGCGGGTAATAACGATAAGAGCAAAGCAGCGAAGTCAATTAAGGTTATTACGCAGCGTCTGTGGGCATTTCGGCCGAGTTTTTAATCAGCACTCAAAGGTTTTGGAGATTACTTAGTCGTCGCTCAGGCGAGTCTCTTCAGTAGACTTCCAGTTGTATGCGCCATAAAACAACATTTGTGCTTGACGAGTACAGTTATGCAGCATCAGCTGTTTCTTTTTTTCAATTTCAGACAAATCAGCTTCGTCATCATGATCTTCAGTATACGTCAGCTCTAACCAATCGATAATCCAAGAAAAAAACATATTAACCCCTGCTTCAGCCAGTAAGCGTAAATCATAGGCATCAATATGAGTAAAGGCGGGCTGTAAGGCTAAATCTTCTGCTAAGCTTTGCCCATGCTTTTTGATCAATTCATTAATGGCCTTGCGCACGGCCTCTGAACCACCATAGCGTTCGCTGACCAAAAACTGCCAATAACAAGGCTGCTCGCTGACCATATATAAAAACAGCTGAATACTCTTGGCGATTTGGCGATCAAAGCTGCGCCTACGGCCAATTTGTAAACTGTCGCTTAATATGGCGAGTGTCCCGCCCAATTCTTCAACCACCAGCGCCCGCCCAAGCGATTCCATATCATCGAAATGGCGATAAAATGCCGTTGGCACGACACCAACCTCACGTGTCACCTGCCTGAGACTGATGGAGCTAAAAGACTGCCCTGTCATACAGAGATCGAGCACGGCATTAAAGAAGGCGTGCCTGGTTTGAAGTTTCTTTTGTTCGCGACTGCTCATAATATTTCAAAATTATCCGATAGAGGTTTATCATACTCACTTCAGCGCAGAAATACGACTGAAATACGCAACTTGTGTTAATTTATAGTCAAAGCCATTTATAGTGAGTATCGGGCAATTAAGCGCAAATATTACACTGAGTACATTGGGTGAGATGAATGCTCTAACCGTTTCTAAAATGAGGACGCGTCCTAGACCATCGTACCCCAATGACCTTGTAGCTCCTGCGCCAATCTATATGCCTCATGATCATTCATCCCAGTAATAAAGTCCAATATATTTAAAATATTGTGATAGATATTATCGGATAGTACCCGTCGATGCTCATCAAGGTGCGGTTGGAGTAGTTTCTGTAGCCGCTGCTGCTCAAATGACATCGGGGCAGTTTTTGCGTTTGTCCAAGCCAATGGTATAAAGGCATCTAAGAGGCGATGCAAGCATTGGTTCGCCATCAATTCCATCCGCACTTTGCTTGGGTGATTGAATATTTGCTCACGCGCCAATTGTTTGGCTTGATTAATACCATTTTGCACATTTGCATCACAATGTGCAAATAGGCTGCCTTGCAGTGTACCAGCCAGCAAATCCTTGCTATTAGCGACAAAAGCGTCGGTGACAGTGTTGACCAAGCGCATCATAGCACGTGCTCGCAATGATGCTAGGCTTTGCCTGACAGACATATGCGCTGGCAAGCTCACGCTACTAGGACGCTCACCAATCAACTCATAAAATATCGTGGCGACCTCGCTATAGGTTAGCATATTCAGATTGATACCATCCTCCAAATCTATCAGCGCGTAGCAGATATCATCTGCAGCCTCCAATAGATAGGCGAGGGGATGGCGCGCAAAACCATCATGTTGCTGCGAGCGTGGTAGGCTCAGACACGCTGCCAATTCTTCTAACTGAGAGGCTTCACTATAAAAGCAGCCAAATTTTTGTACATTGGTGAGCGAATTACTTGGGGAAGTGCTTTCAGAAACATGATTGCTATGCGTCGCTAGCCAAGGGTATTTCATAAAGGCACCCAACGTCGCGCAAGTGAGGCGCATACCGCCCTTATCAGGATGATGCTCATTACGGGCGAGTAGCCGAAACCCTTGCGCATTGCCTTCGTATGCCAGTAAATCTAATTGCTCATTATTACTCAGATTTTGCAAAATAGCCTGACGGTCAGGATGCATAAACCAATCGCGAATGGCGTATTCTCCTGCATGACCAAAAGGCGGATTACCAATATCATGAGCGAGGCAGGCTGCTTGAACAATGACCCCGACATCGGCTGGCGAGACGCCTGCTGGTAGACCGCTGGTTAATTTGTCATGCAGTTTTTCTGCCGCCATTATCCCTAATGAGCGTCCAATACAAGAGACCTCAAGCGAATGCGTCAAGCGCGTATGAATGCCCAATTGGTTGGTCAATGGATGGACTTGGGTTTTTTGATTGAGCTGCCGAAAAGAGTGCGAAAACACCAGTCGGTCATAATCTTTATGAAAGGATGAGCGCGCGCTGTCTTGCGCTGGAGCTTTTTTGTGGCTGCCCAAGCGCTGCGCACTAAATAGTTGTGCCCAATGTGCACTGCTGTTAAGCGATTGATAAATATGAGCCGTCATAGTTTATAATCCGTTATTTTTATCATTATTTTAATAATTGTTTTCAGCGGATTTGCTGTTTTTGAAGATAACAGACGTTATTATAATAAAAAAAGCCAGCACAAAGGCTGACTTTTGGTTGTTCTCTACTAAGACTGTGTAAACACGCAATTCGCTTTATTAAACTTTGAACGTTAAACGTTAAAGCGGAAATGCATCACATCGCCATCTTGCACGATGTAAGTTTTGCCTTCCAAACGTGATTTACCAGCGGCCGCTGCACCTTTCTCGCCGTTGTGCTCGATGAAGTCATCATAAGCAATGACTTCGGCACGAATGAAACCGCGCTCAAAATCGGTATGAATCACACCAGCAGCTTGTGGGGCAGTTGCGCCAATAGCGACGGTCCAAGCACGTACTTCTTTGACACCAGCGGTAAAGTAGGTTTGCATATCAAGTAAGTCATAGCCACCACGGATTACTTGATCAAGACCGGCTTCTTCCATATTCATCTCAGCTAGGAAGTCTTTTTTGTCGTCTTCATCAAGCTGAGCGATTTCAGATTCGATTTGATTGCATAGCGCGATGACGATAGAATCTTCACCAGTGGCGTAGTTGCGAACGGCATCTAAGTATGGGTTGTTTTCAAAGCCATCTTCAGACACGTTAGCGATATACATGGTTGGCTTTAGGGTAATCAAACCATAGCTTCTGATGAGTTTTTTCTCATCGCTATCAAGGTTTGCCGCGCGAGCCGCTTGACCGTCTGCTAACAATGGTTCGATTTTTTTGAACACATCAAGCATGGCGCTAGCGTCTTTATCGCCGCCTTTGGCTTTTTTAGTCAAGTTAAACACAGCGCGCTCAACGGCTTCTAAATCGGCTAATGCCAATTCAGTATTGATGGTTTCGATGTCATCAATAGGGCTGACGCGACCATCGACGTGGACGACGTTGTCATCATCGAAACAGCGTACCACGTGGGCAATCGCATCGGTCTCACGGATGTTGGCTAGGAACTGGTTACCCATGCCTTCGCCTTTTGACGCGCCTGCGACTAGACCTGCGATATCCACAAACTCCATCGTCGTCGGTAGTACACGTTCAGGATTGACGATGTCAGCCAGTTTCTTTAGGCGTAGGTCTGGTACTGGTACGATACCCGTATTGGGATCTTTGGTACAAAACGGAAAGTTTTCAGCGGCGATACCCGCTTTGGTCAAGGCGTTAAACAAGGTAGATTTACCCACGTTTGGTAGGCCGACGATGCCGCAATTAAAACCCATAACATGCTCTCAATATATGAATAAAATCAGTTGGTACTTAGTCAATATAAGACTTGCTACTTAGTCCCCATAGAACTCAGTAATTAGTCATTATAAAACTTAGTTAAATGGTAAATCAAAATTGGGCATATTGTAGCAAATTTACCGGAATAGGGGTGAGGTTGTTGTGCGGTATACTAAGATTTTGTCCGAGTCTGTCCTAGTCATCGCTGGCAATTTTGCTGTTTTATCAATTATGGTAAGCTGTACTATAAAATAATAATTTGGCTGACAAGCGCATTAAAGGTGAGTACCTATAACTCGCTAAACTTTACTAACAATCTTAATCATTAGCAGCAAAAATCATTAACATCAAAACCTCTTAGCTAAATTTCTGAACTGCTACGTATTAGGTGCTTTATACAGATAAAGGCGGCTAAAATAAAATGAAAGGCAAATTCCTATAATGACACCCACTATTTTTGACACGCACCGCTACCACTATCCGCAGAACTTTATGGAGATTAAGCCCAAGCTTGCGCGTCTTGAAAAAGCGATTAAAAAGCTAGAGGAAAATCTAATCGACGCTGATGATGCTGCAAATGTTGCGCTGCTGAAGCAAAGGTTGAATAGTGATTTAGGCTTAAAAGTAGATTACGCCAGTGAGCTAAATCCTGACCAATTGTTAGCAGCCACTATTATCGATGGCAAGGTATTGGTCATCGCTGGTGCTGGCTCTGGTAAGACCAAAACCTTGACGTATCGCACCAGTTATCTATTAGAGAACGGTGTGCCTCCTAAGCAAATATTGCTACTGACCTTTACTCGAAAAGCCGCCAATGAGATTAAGAGTCGCGCGAAAACCTTGCTCACTAACACCCTATCTGACGAGCAGTTATCCGAGGATGTTTTGCCGACCAGCAAAGCGCTAAACGATATCACCAGTGGCACCTTTCACTCGTTTTGCAATAGGCTGCTGCGTCAATATTCAGGGCTACTGGGTATCAATCCGCGCTTCACGATTCTAGATACAGGGGACGCTGAGGACGCGATTGACTTGATTTATAAAGAAAAGAAGTACCCTGCGCAAACTAAGAAACAGGCCTTTCCACGCAAGAAAACCTTACAGAATATCTTTTCAACCTCTAGAAATCGGCGCATTCCTATTCGTAATTTGATCGAAGATAATTATCCTGATATTGCTATTCATATTCCTATCATTGAGCAATTGGCTGTCGACTTTCATGAGTATAAACGCGCCAATCATTTGTATGATTTTGACGATATTATCAGTCAAGTGGTGCGTCATCTAAAGTCTAACGACAAATTCCGTCAGCTGCTACAAGAAAATTACCGCTATATTATGGTTGATGAATATCAAGATACGAATATTCCGCAAAAGCAGCTGATTGATCTTATTTGTGCGCCAGCCTCGGTCTCGCTGATGGTAGTCGGTGATGATAATCAAAGTATTTATGCGTTTCGCGGTGCTAATTACGAGAATATCTTGCTCTTCGGTGAGACCTATCCTGAGGCGAGTCTCATTAAGCTTGAGCAAAACTATCGTAGTACGCCTGCTGTTTTAAATTATATCAATGCTTTGTCCGCGCAAATCACATTAGGGTATCAAAAGCAGCTGTATTCAAACGCGAGCATAACGGGCAACAAACCAACCTTTAGCCGTTTAAGTGATGAAACGAAAGAGGCCAAATATATAGCCGATAAGATTATCGAGCACAAGACAGACTACGATTACAATGATTTTGCGGTACTGTGCCGCACGTCTTTTCAGTCTAATTATGTACAGTTAGAATTTATGGAGCGCCATATTCCATTTATCGTGGTAGGGGGTATTAAGTTCGTTGAGCGCCGTCATGTCAAAGATGTCTTAGCTTTTATAAAAATTCTTTATAATCCTAATGACACCATTGCTTGGCATCGAATTTTGACCTTGTTCCAAGGAGTTGGAGCAGTCACCGCGACGCGTTTGACTCAAGCGATTAATGCTGATAACAATTCCTTTGAGCCATTATTACTACCGAAATTTAGCAAAAAAAGTCCGCAGTTAGAATCGCTTCATACGACTTTGACCAAAGCGCAACAAGCGGAGTCGGTTGAGGCTATCATTGAGCTGGTACTTGATTTTTACATTCCTATCCTAAAGACGATTGAAGAGAATTGGCGTGAGCGTAGCGAGGATTTTCGGGTGCTCAAAAATTTGGCAACAGAGCACAGTAGCCTTGATGATTTCTTAGAAAATTTGGCACTCGATCCGCCCAATGATTCGGTAGCGACAACCAGTCAGCCGGATGAAAATGGCAGCGACAAAGTCACTATCTCGACTATCCACAGTGCCAAAGGGCTGGAGTGGCCAGTGGTGTTTGTTAATTCATTGGTCGATGGCATCACGCCACATCATCGCTCGTTGGATGACTTTGAGGATTTAGAAGAGGAACGAAAATTATTTTATGTCGCCTGTAGTCGAGCCAAGACCAGATTGTATCTAACCGCACCTGATTACTTCGCCAGTTATTCAGGGTATTTCGATAAGCCTTCAAGATTTATCGCGGAGCTGTCAGCAGATGAGGTGACAGTAGAGACCGTTAAAAAACTTAGTAGGGAAAGTGACGATCCAGTGTGGTGGTAGGTCAATTATTTTGATAAATAAATATAAAAATACAGGCATAAATAATGCACGTTTGTTGTTAGAATAGATATGGTTTACACGCTCTTTTACAACGACATTGGCACTACTCAGTATGGATTTTATCATCAATGAAAAATTTTATTGCAGATGTGAAGGCACTCTTTAGACAAAAACATGATGCCGACGCTCAAGGCAATAAAACAGCGAAGCCCGTCTTTATAGATTTGCCACCTGATATCAAGCCTGATTATCCTCACAAACCACGTAGAAACAGTCGCTCTACTCAAGATGATGAATCAGATCAGTTTGCGTCATTTATTATCTCATCTGCTAAATCCAAAGCTTCGAATACTTCATCCAATAAACAGTTGGGACGTTGGGTTAAAGAAAACGAATCTTTGAATATTAACGGTCGCTCTATTGAGCGCGGTTTTTATTATCTTGGTGGTCAGCTCAAAATGCTAACGGGGTTAGGTACTGAACCTTCGCTAGTCGATGACAGTTTACCTGCCAGCTCGCCAAAGATTATTCATAGTCTCTCGCAAATTCATGTTGATGAGTCGCTTGGCTATTGGCCAAGTTTTGAGCGCCTGTCCACTAAGTGCCGAGGAACTTATCTTGATTGGTTAGCCTCAAATCGCGCGCACACGAGTACGCCTATTGGCTATATTTTCATTTATTTTAGCGGTTTTGAGCGTCGTATTATTGAGCACATTAATGATGATGTCGTCTCTGACACTGAGTTTATGGCTATCTATGAAGAAGTGACCCGACTCAATCGTGTCTATGGCAGTCAGTCTGCTTCATTCGACAGTTATTCAGCACATTTCTTAGCATTTATGACCCTTATCCGCTCCTTGTTATTTGAAGATAAAGCGCAAACAGGGCATTTATCGCCACCGCCTTTCACTAGCCAAAACCTAAAATTTAAGATGCATTTAGCAAAGACTGTAGCGTTGCAATTGCCTATTCCTGCGTCATTAGCATGGGAGTGGTTGGTATATTCTAATGAATACAATTTTAAAACTCCCGCCAAGCGCTGTGAAACAGCGTTTAAATCGTTATTCGAAATCCTTTACCAAGATATTTACCAAAATGGTTTCGTAGTTTCTGCCAATAAAACTAGGCTCAAGCTCAGCTATAACGCTGCCAGTCGTTCTATCGTTAGCGTAGAGCTTACGCTTGATGACTTGCCAGACCCAAGTGTCCTGCGAGCGCCTGTCAAAAAACTTATAACTATCGCTGAACAATGCAATGATGCTTTAGATGCTTACAGTCGTTATTTGGGCAAGGAGGATAGCTCGGCTGACGATATTGCCGCTATCATGCTATTACCTAAGACGCTTATTTATCAGCAAGATTATCTAAGTGACAACCCTACTATCAGAAAATTTAAAACATGGGCACAGTCCATTATAGAAAACGATGAAGGGCTGACAACGACTAAAGAGTTATGGGTATATTTGGATGAAACTTTGCCGCAAACATCTAGCAAAGCGCTGAGTAAAAAGCAAAATGAGCTGATTATTAATTTGGTAGAGCTTGCTGGTTTTGGTATTGCTCCAGACCAACGTTATCATCAGACGCGCCTGCAATCGGACGGTTATGCCGTGCTATTTGCTTGCGGTCATGGTGCGCATTGTGAAGGTTTCGAACCGAGCTCGTCGTTCTATCAAATCAGCCTAGCTATGAGATTAGGGGCAATGGTAGCGACTATTAATGGTTATGTTGATAAAAGGGAAGTGGATACACTATTGACGCTGCTCAATCAAGACAGTCAACTGACCACTATTGAAAAAGAATCGCTGACCGCATATTTGCTATGGCAGTTAAATACCCCAGCAAATATGGCAGGTCTAAAAGCGACATTGGCTGATCTTGACACGCAATATATTGGCTTTATTAGCCGTTTTATCATTACCGTTGCTTTAGCGAATGGCAATATTGAACCCAGTCAAATTAAACAAATAGAAAAGTTATATCAAGCTTTAGGTCTGGATAAAACGTTAGTGACTAGTGATATTCATCAGCTGACGACGAATAAAAAAGTAAACATGCGCATAAATAATGCACCCGAAACCAAAGACAATAGCGGCAAAAATAGCCGCTCATTTAGTTTTGATGCCGAACTATTGGCGCTACATGAACGTGAGACCGCAGTGGCTAAAGCGATGCTAAGTAAGATCTTTGCTGTAGAAGATGAAGAAAGCGAAGATGATATAAAAGAGAGTGTACTATTAAAGATAAGCAGTAAGACGGCGACTGAGCATCAGAGTAACGCGCCTGTTGACAATCATAGTTGTAATGAGGCGATCATAAACGGACTAGATAGTAGTCACAGTCAACTGTATCAAGAGCTTATTAGTGCCGAGGTATGGCAACGTGAAGCCGTCAACAAATTATGCGAATCGTTAAATCTAATGATAAATGGCGCTATTGAAACTATTAACGACTGGGCATACGATAAAGTTGATGCACCCGTATTAGAAGATGATGATGAAGTGGTCGTTGATTTTGAGATTGTAGACGAGTTAAAAGCGTTGAATTCATAGCACATAAAAGCTAGCACACTAAAAATAGTAGATTAAAAAGGAATAAAGATGAGTGGTAAAAAAATTAGAGCCAAAGAACGCGACGCGATTATCCAGTCGCTCAAGGCTGGTGTTACCCCCAAAGTTGGTATTCAGCATATCCAAGTGGGACGTATTAATGAGCTCAAAGCTTTGATAGATGATATTGAACGTGTGGCTGATGGCGGTTCTGCATTTCGGCTGATTATTGGGGAATATGGGTCGGGGAAGACTTTCTTTTTGAGCGTGGTTCGCGCCATCGCACTTGAGCGTAAATTGGTCACGGTGAATGCGGATTTATCGCCTGACAGACGTATTCAAGCATCGTCAGGCCAAGCGAGGAATTTATATTCTGAGCTGATGCGTAACTTATCAACGCGCAATAAGCCTGATGGCAATGGACTTGCCAGTGTAGTTGAGCGTTTTATTACTGAAGCACGCAAACAAGCGGACAGTAGCGGAGAAGCTATCAGTGACGTTATCCAGAAAAATTTAGCTGAATTGACTGAGTTGGTAGGCGGTTATGATTTTGCAAAAGTCATTGAAGCTTATTGGCAAGGACACGAAGAAGGTAATGACGAGTTAAAAGTCAACGCTATTCGTTGGCTACGTGCAGAATACTCTACTAAGACTGATGCCAAAAGAGACTTAGGCGTGCGTACGATTATCTCTGATGCTTCCTTTTATGATTCCCTAAAAATCATGAGTTTATTCGTCCGCCAAGCTGGTTATAAAGGATTGCTCGTTAATTTAGACGAGATGGTTAATCTATACAAGCTTAATAGTACGCAAGCACGTCAAGGTAACTATGAGCAAATCTTGCGTATCTTAAATGATTGTTTGCAAGGTACAGCTGAGCATTTAGGGTTCTTGTTAGGGGGTACGCCTGAGTTTTTACTCGATCCGCGCAAGGGTTTATACAGCTACGACGCCTTACAAACTCGTTTAGCGGACAACAGCTTTGCCAAGAAGGCAGGGGTTATCGATTACTCATCTCCCGCATTACATTTAGCTAGTCTAACGCCAGAGGAGCTTTATATCTTGCTGAAAAATCTACGTCACGTTTATGCGGGCGGTGATGAGTCTGCATATCTAGTGCCTGATGAGTCACTACAAGCTTTTTTGCAACACTGTAGCCAAACGATTGGTGATGCTTATTTTAGAACGCCACGTAATACCATCAAGGCATTTTTAGATATGCTAGCTGTCATCGACCAAAACCCTACGATCTCATGGGATCATCTCATTCATTCGGTAGCTATCGACCCTGAGACGCCATCCGATATGGACATCGATATGAGCGACCTTAGTGACATGGATGAAGATGATGGACTTGCAGACTTTAGCTTATAAGTTTGATATATCACTTTAGGACGGAAAATTACTTTGAGAGATGCCCATACCGAGCTTGATAAACGTGTGCAACGCTGGATTTTTAACCAAGGCTGGCACGGATTACGCGAAGTACAAGCCAAAGCTATCGCACCTATTTTATCAGGACAAACAGATGTGCTTATCAGTGCGGCAACTGCTGCGGGTAAAACAGAAGCTTTCTTTTTGCCTGCTTGTAGCGCTATCGCTCATCAAGACAAGGGCGTTGGTATTCTTTATATCAGCCCGCTGAAAGCATTAATTAATGACCAGTATCGACGCTTGCAAAGTCTAGCGGAGCTACTCGATATGCAAGTGACTCCTTGGCATGGTGATAGTTTACAGAGTAAAAAGAAGCAACAGAAAAAGTCGCCATCAGGGATTATTCTAATCACTCCTGAGTCGCTTGAATCTTTACTAGTACGAGATGTAGGCTGGGTAAAACAAGCTTTTGGCGAGCTCAAATATATTGTCATTGATGAATTTCATGCCTTCTTGGGCAGCGAGCGTGGGCAGCATCTATTGTCACTCTTGACCCGTCTTGAGCATGTGGCTGGACGGCTAGATGCGCCTATTCCGCGAGTCGCGCTTAGCGCCACTTTGGGCAATTTAGAAACCGTCCCTTTATCGCTACGCCCCAATAACGCTTTACCTTGCGTCATTATTGAGGACGTTGAATCGACCGCAAGTGTCAAAGTACAGCTAAAAGGATATATACAGCCTAATCAGGTGATGTCGACACGCCAAAGCGATGACATTGAGGCCGATTCTGATAGTCATGATGCTGAACAAAAAGGTTTTGCAGGTATTAATATTGAGAGTTTTGATACTGAAGATACTAGCCTAGATGTTCCCTATGATGCCCTAACGCAAATATGCGCGGATTTATATCGCTTCTGTCGTGGTGGTAATCATCTCATCTTTGCCAATAGCCGTGCACGTACCGAACTCATAGCCACGATGCTAAGTGAGAAGTGTGAGCACAATGTTGTCCCTAATGAGTTTTTTCCTCATCACGGCTCATTAGCTAAAGAATGGAGAGAAGGTTTAGAGCAACGTTTGCAAAAGGACGATTTACCAACTACCGCCGTCTGTACTATGACTTTGGAGCTAGGTGTTGATATTGGTAAAGTCGATTCTGTCGTACAAGTGACCGCACCGCATTCGGTTTCAAGCTTGCGACAACGACTTGGGCGCTCGGGTAGGCGTGGAGGTTCGTCGGTACTGCGCATGCTTATTACCGAACAACAAATCGATGTAGATACCAGCTTGGTGGATAGGCTACGCTTAGAGCTGGTGCAGTCAATGGCCATGATACGATTGCTTATCGCTAGTAGATGGTTTGAGCCTGCTGATACTTCCCTCTATCATTTCTCAACGCTATTGCATCAAGTGCTAGCAACCATCGGTCAATGGGGCGGTATTCGCGCTGACCAGATTTATACCTTGCTATGTCGACAAGGGCCTTTTCAAAAGATAACACCAGCTCATTTTAAATTATTATTATCACAAATGGGTGCGATGCAACTTATTACCCAGCTTGGCAATCAACAATTGGTGTTAGGAATAGTAGGCGAGCGTATCGTTGATCACTATACCTTTTATGCGGTGTTTAAAACGCCAGAGGAATATCGTCTCGTGGCAGGTAGTAAAACACTGGGCACGCTACCTGTTACAACTATGCTAATACCTAAACAGTATATTATTTTTGGGGGTAGACGCTGGCAAGTAGCAGACATAGATATGGATAAAAAAGTCGTCTATGTCATTGCTGCTAAAGGTGGCGGTGTGCCTCCAGCTTTTGACAGCGGCGGTTTGTCGATACATGACCGAGTGCGCCAAGAGATGTATGACATATTAAGTCATGGCGATTATCGTATTTCAGTTGGCGATAAAAAAGTAGATTTCGCTGACAAAACAGCACGTGAGCTGTTCACAGAGAGTCTTGATGCTTTTGATAGGTGTCAACTGCGTCATCGACCGCTTATAGACCAAGACGGCAATACTTATATCTTTATGTGGCGCGGTGATAAAGTCGTCAATACCTTGGTAGCCTTGCTGATACAGCATGATTTCTCCACTGAGGTGTATGCAGGCGTGATATGTGTTAATAAAGTCGATTCGATTCAAGTTATAAGATTCTTAAAAGCTTTAACTCATAAGCCTTTGCCAACTGCGACCGAGCTTGCTGAAAATATACCGAATAAGATGATTGAGAAATTCGATGAATACTTACCTGAATATTTACTAACGCTTGGTTATGGCGCGCAAGCACTTGATATTAATGGTCTCAATGACTGGTTGCAGCGACTCTCTAAACATGAATAATAGAATGTAGTTGTTCTTTAATTATTTAAATTATGTGATTGTCAGATAAATAGCCAATCCAAGCTAACAAAGATGCAATTTCCACTGACTAAACTTTCTAAGCAACTTGCTACTCATGACTTTAAAGATGCCTTAATTCATTAGATATATTTTCGTATAACCCGTCAATGACCACTTAATTGCCACATTATTCCATTTAAAAATACTTATCTAGCGAACATATAACCAAAAGTATTAGATAACAAAAAAGTCCGTCAGATAAGGGTTTAAAATTTGGCTCAATGCGTTACTATTACCACCTAATTCTGTTAGACCCTTATATTTGATACTCTGTATTAACACCCTAAAAAAAGGATAGGTTATGCGCTATGAAGTGATCGTTATCGGTGCAGGCATGGTTGGCACGTCAGTTGCGTGGCATCTACAAAAAAATAGTTCACAAGTACTGATGCTAGACAAGAAACTGCCAGGTTCAGAGACCTCATATGGTAATGCTGGGTTGATTCAGCGTGAAGCCATTCATACCCATCCTTTTCCTCGTCAATTGACTGAAATGATCAGAGTGTTACCGAACCAAGGCACTGACATTCGCTATCGTATCCCAGCGATTCTGCGTTACCATCAAGCGCTGCTACAGTACTGGAAATACTCTGTGCCTGCGACTGTCAAACAAATCGAATCAGAGTGGCAGACGCTGATCGCGCATTGTACCAGTGAGCATCAGACAATGATTTCAGCATCTGGTGCTGACGAGCTAATCACGCGTGATGGCTGGTTACAGTTGCATCGTTCTGAAGAGACGTTTAAAGAAGCACAAGCGTCAGCCATTGATGCTCGCAATCAAGGCGTTGAACATAACGTCCTAAACCTTGAAGAGCTAAAAGCAATGGAACCTAGCGCCAATTTTGAAGGTTTCGTTGGGGCGATTCATTGGAAAAACTCTTGGCAAGTATCGAACCCAAGCTCGCTAGTCAAAGCGTATGCGAAAAACTTCCAAGAGATGGGCGGCACGATCAAAGAAAGCGATGTCAAAGAAATCGTACAAGACGGCGAAGGTTGGAAAGTTATCACTGATAACGATACGTACTATAGTGATAAATTGGTCATCGCCGCGGGTCCTTGGTCGAACGACTTGATTAAACCATTGGGTTATAATCTGCCATTGTTCCCAATGCGTGGCTATCATCAGCATTTCAAAGTGACGGAAAAAAACACCATCAATCACAGTATGTTTGATATGGACAAAGGCTTTGTGATGGGGCCGATGCAGCAAGGTATCCGTATCACGACGGGCGCTGAGATGACGACGATGGATGCGCCAAAGAATTTTGGACAATTAAAAACCGTATTGAAGCTAGCTCGCAAAATCTTACCATTAGAAGACGCAGTAGAATCTGAAGCTTGGGCAGGATCACGTCCTTGTATGCCTGATATGAAGCCAGTAATTGGTCCTGCGGATAAGCATGACAAATTATGGTTTGCGTTTGGTCACAGTCATCAGGGCTTCACTTTAGGGCCTATGACAGGACGTCTCGTTGAAGAGATGATTCATGACAAGCCGTTATTGGTAGATGTTGCGCCATTTAGCGCCCAGCGTTTTTCGAAAAAATAGTGCATTTGATAGATTTAGCACAGACTTAAATCAATAATTTGAAGGTATATAAAATGATCAAAAAACTACACAGCACTCAGCGCATGAGCAGAATTGTCGTCCACAACCAGACCGTATATTTATGTGGTCAAGTGGGCAACGCAGAAGACGATATCAAAGCACAAACTTTAACGTGTTTAGAAAAAATCCAAACGTTGTTAGAAGAAGTCGGTAGTGATAAATCAAAACTACTATCAGTGACGGTTTGGATCAAAGATATGGCGGATTTTGCAGCAATGAATGAAGTCTACGACAAATGGTTTGAAGGCATTCAGCCTCCAGCCCGTGCTTGTGGCGAGTCAGCACTAGCACGTCCTGAGCTATTGGTTGAGATGATCGCTATCGCTGCTGAGTAGTAGACTGAACGTAGTATTTGTATTAAATAAAAAGGACATGATAGCGATATCATGTCCTTTTTTGTGTTGTGCTCAATATGTAGTCAGTGAAAAGTAATATTGATACATCACGCACGGCTGATATCAATTGTGCTTGCTTGCTGTGCCTGTGCAGGCAGAGGCTACAAAAATTAATATCAGCAGTATCGTAGTGTTTTTGGGGTATTTTTACTATATAAAAGAGTGACAGCATTAGCCTCGCTTGAAGTATTACATCTACACTCGGTCGCCTTGTATTTCTTTTAAATTGAATGGACTGTATGCTTAACTATTCAGGGTTAATAAAAAACCCAAGCCTACAATTAGGCTTGGGTTTAATGTTTAATGATCTTTAAGCCTGCTATAAATCATAATTGCTATGCTTTATGCGTTTAAAAAGACTTATTTATCGACTTTATCATCTTGGTTTAACTGTACATATTTGTCAAAATTTTGTGCATAATCGGTTAAGTTGTCGCTTAGCATTTGGCGATACTGTTTGACATAGAACTCGACAATATCGTCTTTTTCTTTGGCAAAGTCGTCACCTTTTACAAAGCCAATAGACGCAACTGACGCGCTATAACGTGCGGCAGCATACAACAAAGACGCGCCTACTTGACCTGAATGAGCATCAGAACCCAACTGACTGTTGGCGATACCGATGATGGCATCTGCACGTTGATAAAACGCCTGCATTTCGGGGGTGATTTCAACGCTAGCATCAACATTGCTGTCTTGAATGTTGTTATCTTGAATATTGTCTTGAGACATAAGCGACTCCTAATAAGTATCGGTAATTTTAGATTTATAAAGACGGTCTGTTTATAAGAGACTAAGGGACATAACGTGGTATTTTTACAAGCCTGCGTCTGCTTTTAAGATTTCAGCTTTGTCCGTTTTTTCCCACGTAAAGGCAGTTTCAGAGCCGGGACGACCGAAATGCCCAAACGTCGCAGTCTGCTGATACATAGGTTGCAATAAGTTCAGCATACGGGTAATGCCATAAGGGCGCAGATCAAAATGGGTACGAATCAGGCGAATGATCTCGTCATGGCTGATGTTGCTGGTACCAAAGGTGTTGACCGAGATAGATGTCGGTTCAGCGACCCCAATGGCATAGCTCACTTGCACTTCACAGCGATCAGCCAGCCCAGCAGCGACGATGTTTTTGGCAACATAACGCACAGCATAAGCGGCGCTGCGATCTACTTTTGAAGGGTCTTTGCCACTAAAGGCACCGCCGCCATGACGTGCCATGCCGCCATAAGTATCAACGATGATTTTACGACCTGTCAATCCAGCATCACCAACCGGCCCACCAATGACAAATTTGCCCGTGGGATTGATGTGGTAGCGTGTGCCAGCATGCAGTAGGTCTGCTGGCAATACTTGCTTAATGATAGATTCCATAATCGCTTCTTGCAAATCTGCTTGCGAGATACTGGGATCATGCTGGGTCGATAGGACGACAGCATCGATAGCAACGGGACGAGTGCCATCATATTTTAAGGTAACTTGCGCCTTGGCATCGGGACGCAACCATGGCAGATCACCTGCGCGGCGTAGCTCAGACTGACGCTCCATCAAGCGATGAGCATATTCAATAGCGGCTGGCATCAATACTTCAGTCTCGTTGCTGGCGTAGCCAAACATCAAGCCTTGATCGCCTGCACCTTGCTCTTCAGGATCGCTACGATCGACACCTTGGGCAATTTCTGGAGATTGCTTACCCAGCATGTTAATAACTGCACACGTCTCGCCATCAAAACCCAAGTCAGAATGGTGATAACCGATACCGTTGACAGTATCACGCACGATACGTTCGACGTCGATATTTGCCGTTGTGGTCACTTCACCAGCCAATATCACGGCGCCGGTTTTAACCAAGGTTTCGCAGGCAACGCGGGCATGGAGATCTTCACGTAAGATGGCATCAAGAATAGCATCTGAGATTTGGTCAGCCATTTTATCAGGATGACCTTCGCTCACAGATTCTGAGGTAAATAAGTTGTATTCGCGCATAGTTGGATCGCTTAATGGCAAGGACTGTAATCTATAAACTCAGTCAGGATTAAATGTTAACGGAAAAATAAGGCAAAATTGAATCAAAAAATTATGACATTTTACCGTGAATCGAGTTAAAACTCTAGCGATGGATAGTATTATGAAGTAACTGGGCATGGATTGGATTAACCATGGTAAAAGTCATCAATATCTCTATTTTCTTGCCAGCGATATTCAGTATAGTTAGCAATCTGACGAGCCGTCTCTATGTCATGTCTGTCAGCGATAAAGCCAAGCGCCATATCCATGCCAGCACTAACCCCTGAAGAAGTATAAAACTTGCCATCGATGACCCAGCGCGCTTGCTCTACCCAATGGACTTTATCAGACTGCGTTATTACCCATTGCCATGAGAGCTTATTAGACGTTGCACGCTTGCCATCTAAGACACCAGCTTTAGCCAATAATGCGCTACCCGTACAAACGCTAAGCGCCCAATCAGCGTGTTCAACCAGTGTGGTAAGCGCCTGCAAAAACGGTCTATGATTGATCTGCTGGCGAGTACCCATTCCGCCAACCATCAATACAATATCAGTCTGATACGCCAATTCCGTGACAGCGACCGTCTGCATCGCAACGCCATGTTTACTGTGAATGATACCACCACTCAGCGAGGCAAATTGCAGACGATAATGCTCAGGCAAGCAGCCAAACATCTCGATAGGTCCAAACAGATCCAAGGTCTCAAAATCGTCAAATAGTAGGGCGGTCAGCGTATGCATTGGGCTTCCTCAATTCTAAATAAAGAGTGTTTGTAATTCTGAAAGCTGTAATCCTTAAAACTATAATTCTGAAAGCTATAATTTTGAAAGCTATAGTCCTTAAAACTACAGTTCCAAAAACTTGGCTTTGTCCTTAAACATACATTCGTCATAGACAGGGCAAGCACCGCATTTGGGTGTACGTGCTTGACAAGTATAGCGCCCATGCAAAATCAGATAATGATGCGCATCTACGATAAAGTCGTCTGGGATACGTTCGACCAGCTTGTTTTCAACGATTAATACGTTTTTGCCCGTGGCAAGACCAGTACGATTGCCCACACGAAAAATATGCGTATCGACGGCCATAGTTGGCTGCCCAAAAGCAGTATTTAAGACCACATTGGCGGTTTTGCGTCCAACGCCAGCGAGCGATTCTAAGTCTTTACGATTATCAGGAACGGTACTATCAAACTTCTCAATCAAATCTTGGCAGGTTTTGATAACGTTTTTGGCTTTGGCATTATATAAGCCAATATTTTTTATATAGGATTTTAAACCCTCTTCACCCAATGCCAAGATTGCTTCAGGGGTATTCGCCACTGGATATAATTTCTGGGTGGCAATATTGACACTCACATCTGTCGCTTGCGCAGATAAGATGACTGCGATCAGTAGTTCAAAATTACTTTTATAATGTAATTCCGTCACTGGCTCATCAATCGTCGCTGCCAACTTTTCAAAGAAGGGACGGACGTCACGATTGGGCATGCGCCGCGATGGTGGGGTATCGGCAGTTTTGTGTTTGACGGTTTTACTCATGGTATTTTTACTATTAATTAGTCTAGGATCTGTTGAACATTTTTAACGTGAATCCACTATATAACGCACGTATTTATAAAATGGTCATAGCTGCGCAAGCTCGGCTTGCAATGCGTCAAGATCCGTTTGTTTGCTCTCATTTGGACGAACACTTAATTGTTTTTCTAGCTTTTTGATTTTACTGCGTAGCTTGGCTGCTGCAATGGTGTTTTTTGCTTGTGCTTCGCTGATATTCAGCGATTGACTGGCGGCATTATTTAGTTTTGCCTCGACCATACTGACTACAGGTCTACTATTGCTGCTATCAGCAAGCTGCTCGGTGACGCGTCTAAGATGAGTATGATAGCGCTGCCTTAAGTCTTCTTGTTCTACCTCGCGCTCAGAGATAGACAGCTCGCGCTCAATCGTGACCAAATCAATGCAATCAACTGGGCAAGGTGCGATACAAAGCTCACAGCCCGTGCACAAGTCCGTAAAGATAGTGTGCATGTGCTTGCCAGTACCAACGATAGCATCGACGGGGCAGGCGGGTATGCATTTAGTACAGCCGATACAGTCATCTTCACGGATGACGGCGCGTACCTCGGTAGGCCGCGTCGATGTGGCGTCTATCGGCCACTGAGATGGCGCGGCTTTGAGGGTTGTTTGATCAATGTCAAGAGTCACGATTTGCGCAATAGCATCAGTAACCGGTTGACCGCCCGGCACACATTTATTGTACGGCTCGTTATCTACTACGATAGCGGTAGCATAAGGCAGGCAACCGTCTGGATGCTCACACAGACCGCACTGCGTCTGCGGCAGACAGGCATCAATAAGGGCAATTTTTGCTTGCATATCAGCAGGCAATGTTTCGATATTCAAGGTATCGAACAGTATGGGCAGATTGATTAGGCGAATATTACTACTGCTTTGCATTTAATTAAAAACCTTAACATCGGTCATCAAGACTGGCGTTATTAACATGGATAGAGACATTAAAGTGAGGCGCTTGTATTATAGTAGATATTCAATCTACTATAGTGCGATGCCTTGTTCATGAGCAATCTGGGCGATCAGCTCGTAGGCAATGCTGCCCTTAAACGGTATTTTGGGCAAATCAGAGAGATCAAAAAAATCGGCGTGTGACAGCTCCTCTTCTTGTATTACAATATCGCCAGCCGCATAAGAAGCGCGAAAACCAAGCATTAAATTAGAAGGAAATGGCCATGGCTGACTGCTCACATAGTGAATATCTGATAGGCTGATGTTGACCTCTTCTGCTACTTCTCGCACGACCGCATGCTCTAAACTTTCACCCACTTCTACAAAACCTGCAATCAAGCCGTACATTAGGGGACGCTTTTGTTCTCCATAGCGGTGATGATGGGCGAGCAAAATTTGCATCTCTCCCGTCTGCGGATTGGGTCGAGTGATAGCCGTAATAACACAAGGCTGGACACGGGGATATTGGCGTAATAGGCATACCGGACAGACCATGGCACGCTCATCTGCTGTGGCATGAACAACTGGGGATGCGCAGCGACTACAAAACTGCGTATCTGTCTGCCAGCGTAACAGCTGTATGGCTTGGCTAATCTGAGCTGATAAGGCGGCAGGTAACTGCGTGATAAGCTGTCGATACGGCACAAAAGCGTTCCCGCTGCCCTCTGCAATCATAGGCAGTGCGATATCATGCGCTACTGCATAATCATAGGTAATGGCATTGGCTGCTTGCGCAGTGAAAGTGGCAGCTTCCTCGGTAGTTCCAGAATCAGACTCAGTCGCAACCAAACTCTCTGTACCATCATTGATACTATTATTAGCCTCAGACTGCCAGTGACTTGGTGCTAGGCTTTCGAGTAGTGCTACGTTGCCTATTTGATAGGTAGGCTGTGGCTCTTTGCCACTGTTACTATCACTGATATTGAACGTTGGTAGTTGGATGTGCAATGGCCACCAGCCGTTGATCGTTTGATGGCAGAGTACAGTATCATCACTAAATACAAAAGCGCGAGTCATAAGCAGGTTTCCAAACGGTCTAAATCAAGTACGTAGCAAATAAGGTACGAACTTGTTTAAAGTAAAAGTTTTAAATCACTCGTCAGCACAGATGCCGCTAAAATCATTAAGCAGCAAGTAATTGGCTTAAGCTTCGTTGACCAACATTAAGCGCTTGTTTACTCACTGGACGGTTGTGCTCAAAACCATCTAAATGATGATCAACAGCCATAATCACGTCAGCGATATAAGCTAAGGTGCTGTCGTCAATGCGCTTGCCACTTTCGATACGTTGCTGTATGTAGTTGGCCAATTGGCTCAGCATACTGGCTGGTGTTAGCAGTTGTAAAAAGCGTACCGCGCCTGCTACTTGACGTAGCATTTCAGGTATGTTTTGAATGTTGAGCATATCGCGCTCAGGCTCAGATAAGTAATCGTTAATCGCTTGCTCGGCACTGGCAATGGCAGTACGGCTTTCTTGTATTAAAGTATCATAAGCTGTATTGAGCTGATGCAACGAGATATGGGGGTTATTGAGTGGCAAGTAGATCGCCCCTGGGGTATGCATCTCGGCCATGGCGATAGTAGCGTTTTCAGCATGCATCAATGCCAAGAGTAGATAATCAAAATCTTCAGGTGAGGGTATGCGCCATTTGCTTACTGCATCTGCTGCTGCATTCAGGCTGGTCGCCGCATTTGACAGTCCCAACAAGCGTAATGCTGAACCCAGTACCGTCAGCTGTTCGATAATTTGTGCTGTCTGCATGTCAGCAGGATTGAGTGAATCACCGCGCGCGTAGCTATCGACATCTTCTTTAATCGTATTGATTTGCGTCTGAATAATAGCATTCAACGTGTCCGTCAGCGCACGATTAGGACCGAATAAAAAGCGCTTCATTTGCTCGCGCTGTGGGCCTTCTAATTGATTGGCCGCATATTGTTCACGCAGCAGTTTTGCTGCTTCGTTATCGCGCTGACAAGCAAAACTGACTAAATCAGCAAAACGTGTGTCCATGATGGGTAGATAGCTTTGGAACTGCTGCTCTAGATAAATGAGCGTATGCTTCTGGCTGAGGTTAAGCGGCAAAATGGTCGCGAGATCAGTGACCGCAGCAGTAGCGGCTTGCCAAAATAGACTGTTGCTATGAGCGGCTATCAACGCACACGCAGCACTCATGGCATCTAGATTTTGTTGAGCATCTTGGCTCACTACGCCATCTTGATTGAGCAGTGCAATCCCAAGACCACTACGATAGGCATAGGTCAGCAGCTCACTGTCGAGATTAAGCTCGTGCAAGGGCTGAAAGTTCTTTTCAGGGTTGGCAATAATGACACTACTACTACCAAATGTCGCAAAATAGTCTGCTTCGATAGGCGTGAGCTGTCCATGAGCATTAAGCTTATTAATGATAGGTAATAGCAAAGTTGGCTCTACTGACTCAGTCAATAGCACAAATTCCACATAACGATCCAGAGTCATGATGGCTTCTGACAGATCCATAATCAACGCAGTATCGTTATTATCACCACTGTCATAAAGGCGCTGTAAGCCATTGACGATGGCGGTATTCAACACTTCTGCACCAACCAAAGAAATCAACTCAAAAATACAAGACAGCTGCTTTAGCACAGTAATAGAGTCTAATAATAAAGGAGATTGACTATTGTCATCGTTAAATTCGCTCAGATGAATCTCAGTGTCTTTAAGGGTGACGATAATTTCATCATGCAACAGATGTAGCGATGGCAGATTAAAGTCAGTAACACTAAGCGTTGGGGCAGTTAATTTCATTTGTGCAGACTGGTTCATAGTTATTTTTCCATAACGTACTGATGAAATAGCGATCATTTAGACGATGATTTAACAGGCGTTTATGAGTAACCGATAACGCTCATGATGATAATCAAAACTATACAGTATCCAAATGTCAGTATAAAAGGTTATTTTAATCACATGCTACATGTTGGCTTTTAATTCAGAATATTCTTCGGCTAACTCGTTATACCAACTCTGATTGGCCGTCTCATCAGTGGGTGATGCTAGTAATAAAGAGGCCAAGTTGGCAAAGTGAGCATGCGCTGTCTGTCCACCGTCTGCTTGAGAGTCTTCTTCGATAGCGAGGGTGACCTGTCCACCAGTCATCGCCAGATAGACTTCGGCTAAAATCTCGGAGTCCAATAATGCCCCATGGAATGTACGGTCTTGTTTACCAACATCTAAGCGGCGCACGAGGGCATCTAGAGTGTTTTTTTGCCCCGGATATTGTTGCTTGGCCATGACTAGCGAGTCAGTGACTTTTACCCGCTGTGCAAAGTCATTCATCCCAACTTTAGCAAACTCCATATTTAAGAAGTTCATATCAAAGGTGGCATTATGAGCGATGATTTCGGCACCGTCCATAAAGTCGTAAAGCGACTGAGCGACTTGATCAAAGGTGGGTTTGTCGGTTAAAAACGCTTCAGAGATACCATGAATGCGAATCACTTCTTCATCCATACCGCGCTGGGGATTGATATAAACGTGTAGCTTTTCGCCAGTGAATTTGCGCCCGATCATCTCGACAATACCGACTTCAATGACACGATCGCCTTTTTGCGGATCCAGCCCCGTAGTCTCGGTATCCATAATCAGCTGACGATCAGATTGGTGACGGTTTATTGGCTTGGGTAGCAATGGCTTAAAGTATGGATTGGCACGGCTGGTGTCACCGTCAAATTTTGGCTCATCAGTCGGCGTGTCTGGATTATCATTATTCATTATGGTGTCAGTCGTCATCGTCTGGGCTTCTGGCATGTCTGTGGTACTCATTGGTTTGCTAGCATTGTTATGGCTTTGTTCGTCTAATAGAGGGTTGTCGAATGGTTCATCATTGTGAACTTCTTCGTCAAGTACTTCTTCATCGAACACTTCTTCGTCAAGCTCGTCATCTATATCAAGACCTAACGGATCATATTTTAGCCAGTCATCATTACTAGAGGCGCTTTGATTAGAGATGCTTTGATTAGAGGTATTTTGCGATTTATTAGGCATTATTTGCTCTTTTTTTTTAGCCATTTCTTGCGCATCTCTTGTCGATAAACCTTCACTGCTGGACGTTACGCCTAAGTTTGCCAGCTGGTCCGCTTTTTCATTGCCTGCATGTCCAGCGTGACCCTTCACCCAATGCCAGTCAACGTCGCGCTGTTGGCATAACGCGTCTAATTGTTGCCAAAGGTCTTGATTAGCAACGGGTTTTTTACTGGCTGTTTTCCAGCCTCGTTTTTTCCAGCCTTCAATCCATTCAGTAATGCCTTTTTTGACATAGCTAGAGTCTGTCCAAATCTCGAGATTGTGCTCATGTGGACTATGGGTCAATGCTTGTATCGCACCCATTAACTCCATGCGATTATTGGTGGTTTCTTTCGTGCCGCCATATAAATCCTGCGTGTGCCCATCACTAAATATCAAGTGTGCGCCCCAACCACCAGCACCCGGATTGCCTTTACAGGCGCCGTCAGTGTAGGCCACCGTGGTATTTGTTTTGGCGGCCAACGGATCAATCGCGTGGTCTTTATGGCTATGTGGCGTAGAAGTGCGATTGTCTGACATAAAAAATGTATGACCTAATAAGTGATTAACGTAGGATAGAATTAAGCGGTTTTTCGAGCGCCATCAAAACAGTGGTGGCGCATCATTCAAATGCGTTTGAGTATAACAAATCTATCGTTGATATGGGCAATCGTAATGCACAAAATCGCAAAACCACATATCATAATAGTACGCCTTTCGTTTTCTGTTAAAATAGGCAGAATTGCTGTAAGGAAACGAGCCTCTGACGGCATGAGTATCAGCCTACTCACATCCTAAAGTAGCGTGGATAGTCATTTAAAGGGCAGTTTTAGTGGCTGCTTTTTCCTCATAATTTACGAACGGCACTGATTAACGACAGCTTTCTTCCTAAAAGTTTTAATGCACGAATGCAGGATAACCCTATTATGTCCTTACGCTCAAACGTTTTTTATAAAAGATTAACGCTGTTGATGGTCAGTATCACTGCGAGTAGCGCGTTACTGTTGAGCGCTTGCAATGATACTAGCACCCAAGCCGATACCGACGTAGTTGAAGCGGCAGCAGATCTGTCTGTCTTTGAAGGCTGCTATACGGTCAGTCATGATGAGCCTGCGCAAATAAAAGTCAGTCAGCAGGGTGGCACATGGATGATGCAAATGAAAGAGCCGGCAAGTAGCGGGCGCGTCTGGGATGACGCCGAGCCGTTAGAAGTGCTTGAAAATAGCGAGATACCCACGTTTTTCTCTATAGATCCTGATAATGTTGACGCTGTCATTGGCCGTCCCGATAGAGTGCTGGTACTGGCTCATGTGAAGCCTGTCTATGCCAATATCGATCCGCTACTGGACAGTGAGTATTTGTCGTATATTTATCGCGGTGCCAATACTATCTATCGTGTAGAGTGTGATGATGTTAATACTGATATTTTAGCCAATCCGCATGCCAATATTATTATTGACAATGTCGGTACAAGCAGCTAAGCATACATCATCGATTATAGACAATCTTTTGTTATAAGCAGTCTTTTCTCATAAGTAGTCAAGTCATTAGAGTCAGGTAATATGAATTTTTTTAGTTATGTGGTGTTGGGTGGGTTTTCTTATGCGGCTGGTTGGGCGATAAGAACCTATGTATTAAACAAAAAACCTGAACCTGAGCAGCCTTACAATCTTAAGCATCCAGCTATCTTGGCGTATTTGGGCGGGTTCTTTATTGTTATGCTGATTGTCTCATGGCTCATTGGTCGCTACGTGCTTGGACATACCGCTATCGATTTGCCGTTCATCATTATAAACAGCCTCGTTGCGACTTTTGTATATTCATTCGGTCTTAATCCAGAAAAAGCCCGTTATGATGTGCCGGATTGATAAAATTTTGAAAAAGTAAAATAGATAAAGATGTCGTTAATCTAGGGCGTGTCCTCATTTTAAAAATGGTCATAAAAATGAGATAAATTGCAGTAAAACGAGGAAAATAGCGCAAATAATATCGGGATATTGATCAGCTATTTGACGATGTTTGGCAAAATTTAGCCATTTTTAGCTCATTTAGATACAATCGCTTGAATTGAGGGTACGCCCTAATACGAAGAAACGGTCAATGAATAGCTCATTGACCGTTTCTTCGTATTAATGTTAATTTAAAGCTATCACTACTTTTTGGACTCTTTATTTGTGGCTTTTTTTTCAGTGTCCTTAGTTTTATCTTCTAGCTTTTTATTGGTCGGCTTTGAGGCAGCGTCTTTACTAGACTCTTCATCTTTAGAGGCTGTTTGTTGATCTTTCCAAGTTTTGTACTTGCGTAAGTCTTTTTCCATGAGCTTAAGACAAAATTTCAGCACCAACGCATCATCGATTTGACCGATAAAGGGAATAAAATCCGGAATAATATCAATAGGATTTAGCACATAGAGCAGACCGACCACTCCCGCAGAAATGGTCTTGTAGGGAATGTTGCGATAGTTGCCTTGATAATAATCTTTAACTAAACTCATCAGCAGTAGCAAATCCTTGGTATAACGCTCAAGGCCGCGACCGTTTTCGAGCTGGTCATTTATTTTATCTTCTTTACCCAAGATGAGCTTGATGCTGTCTATCAGACTTTTATCATCTTTCTCTTTGTCAGCCATACTTATATTCCTTATTTTTTGTTAAAGACTATTGAACGCCCTTTACTATAACAAGAGTCGTCACTTCATCCAAATAAGGCTGTGAGTGATTCTGTAGCGTTTTGTTGACTATAGAAACGATAGGTTGAGCTTAGCTAAACCATCCTAAAACGCGATATTGTCCAAACCTGCGTTATAATCCAGTTTTATGAGATGTTATAAAAATAAATATTTAACGTGTGCTAAAGACGTCTGTTCAACAGACCTTAACTGCATGGCATAAAAGGTAGAGTAATGACCAAGAAATTTTCTGAGCTGAATCGTCGCCAGTTTTTACGTCAAGTCGGAATCAGCGCAGGGGCAGGGCTGTTAGCGACCCAAAGCATCACTCAAGCGCTGGCTGCTAATACTACTGAGCAAAATAGCAGTACGCAACTGACCAAAGATGATCTGCCAACGGCGTTGATGGATGAGAGCCTGCCATCAGGACAAGCACAACAAGCAGCGCCCGAAACGTTGCAGGCGCAAACGAGTTGTATCACGCCGAATATTGAGACGCGGCTTTTTGCCAGCTCCAACGTCGGTGGTAGTGACGAGCGTAATGAATTGGCGTTAGATCGCATGGCTTGTGCGGGTTTTAAGGTGGACAATCCTATGATTACTAAGCGCCAATATTTGCGCTTTGCGGGTACGGATTCGCAGCGCGCGAGTGATTTGCAAAACATCGCTACGGGTGCGATCGCAGCACCGAAACTGCTACTTGGGGTACGCGGTGGCTATGGTGCTGTGCGTTTATTGCCGATGGTGGATTGGTCGACGCTGGGACGTATTATGAAGGAGCGTGGCACGATACTGGCGGGCTTTAGCGATGTGACCGCTATTCAGTGTGCGCTACTGGCAAAAGGAGGCATGAGCTCGCTTGCTGCCCCGATGCTTTATAGTGAGTTTGGCAAAACCAAACCCGACCAAGTCAGCTGTCGACAATTTGTGGAAGCATTAACCAATCCAAATCTGGCTATCAATATACCAGACGCCTCTTTAACCAGTCCGAATTTACCGAGTATCTTGGCAAGCTCTGAGCCAAAAACGATAATGGGCACTATGTGGGGTGGCAATCTAAGCGTGGTGTCAGCGCTGGCAGGCAGTGAGTATTTGCCACGAATTGCTGGCGGTATCGTATTTTTAGAAGATGTCGGCGAGCAAGCCTATCGTATTGAGCGCATGCTGTATGATTTGTATTTAGCAGGTGTGTTTAAAGGTCAGCAAGCCATCGTGTTTGGCGCGTTATCAGGTGCAGGTGAGGACAGCTATGACAAGCGTTATGATGTCGCCACCGTGATTCGTCAATTGCATAAGCTGACAGGATTGCCGATTTATAGCGGCATGCGCTTTGGCCATATTGGACAAAAATACAGCTTTCCACTTGGCGCGATGTGTCAGATTAGTCCAAATACAGTCGATGGCTATCAGTTAGTATTTAGTGATTATCCAACGATTAAAGCCGATGCCATTCATGTCGAAGGCTTGTGGCAATAAAATTTAGGTTTATAGTCGAATCCAAATAAATCAGTTACATGGCTATCAAGTTGCTCAATGAAAAGTTGTTTTTCTTGCGTGCTGTGCCTACGCCGACAGATGCTGCGCAAAACAACTTTTCGTCTCGCTGTATCGTTTTTATATTGAATTAACTACATAAAATTTTTGCTGTGATAAATTTGCTGCAGCAATGTATTACTTTCAAAAGACATTTACTATAAAGTTAAATCGCCAGTCTCGAAAATTTATCCTGATACTCTTTCGGGGTCAGTTCAGTAGCGCGTTTAAAAAGCCTAGTGAATGAGGAAATATCATCATAGCCAACTTGCTCCGCTAGCGATTTTATCGTCACATCGCCCAATTCCAGTAAGCGCTTGGCCTGCTCAATTCTCACCGCTTGAATATACTCAATCGGGCGCATCGCAACGCAGGATTGAAAGCGTCTGTTTAGCGTGCGTGGGGTGATATTTACCATGTCTGCCAAGCCGCTAACTTGAATAGATTGCTTGAAGTTTTCCTCGATAAACTCTTGTACTTGCTTAACCAGTTGATCTGAATGTGGTTTATGCAACGTCACATTGGTATAGCTGTTTTGATTGCCTCTTTTACTATCAATAATCTGGGTTTTTGCCACTTGGGTAGAAATCTCACGCCCGCAATATCGCTCTATCAATAGCAATCCCAAGTCATAAAAGGCGCTACCACCTGCCGCACAAAATATATTGCCTGATTGGTGTGCTGAATCACTTTTTGGCTGGTTCTTTGATGGGTTCTTTGATTGAGTGACAAATTGATTCTCTTGCAAATCAACCAGTGGAAAATCTGCCTTAAACTTACTGGCATAGCCCCAATGGGTGGTCGCTACTTTGCCATCGAGCAAGCCTGCTTTTGCTAAAAAGAAAGCCCCGCTACAATTACTAGCGATATCCGCTTTGGTATTCGCCAGTCGCTTGATGTGTGGAATTAAATCGCTATTTTGGCTCAATACTTTATCAATTGAATCGCCAATGGTTGGAATTAATAGTAAGTCGCACTCTGTGACTTCCTGAATATCGCAATGCGCTCGCATAATTAAACGGTTGCTGCATCTGATATCTACACCGCCAAGACTGGCAATCTGCACATTAAATCTAGGCTCTACTGCCTCATCCAAAAACCGTTGCCAGCTGACGCCAGTAAATGAAAATAAATCTAGCGCCCCAGCGAGCACACTGCCGAGCACGCCATCGAAGCCAACGATAATCACTTTAAACGGTTTGAAGTAGGGCAAAATTTGGCTTCCTTTAAGTATATGCAAATTTATGGCTGATATTCACCAGCTGCACGATACGTAATTTGAAACTCACTCACTATAGGTTAGAGAGGGTGTCTTATTTGACCATAATTATGTCATAAATGACAATACGGCAAGGCGTTAAATTAGATTAATATCAATGAATCACCAAATTTAATGAGTTAACGAGAATACTATGGCAGCAGATACGCTTATCAATGACTTTGAGTTACCGTTCCAACTATACGATGTATTGGGCACTGAACATTTAACCGAGCATCCGAAGTTTGCAGAACACAGCCGCGAAACCTTCGATGCGGTACTCGACACCGCCAATAAAATCGCGACCAATTTATTCTTGCCCCATAACCATGTGGCAGATAAAAACGAGCCACAGTTCGATGGCAAAAAAGTCAGCATGATAAGTGATGTAAAAGTCGCCTTTGATGCGTTTCGTGAGTCGGGCTTCATCGCTGGTCGTTATAGCTTTGACGATGGTGGCATGCAATTACCCGAAACGGTTATGACCGCAGTGGCAGGCTATTTTATGGCTGCCAATCCTTCAACGACGGCTTATCCATTTTTGACCACGGCGGCGATTAATGTTATCTCACATTTCGCCAGTGATGAGATTAAAAATGCCTTTATGCCGCGTATGCTAACGGGTGAATTTACCGGCACAATGGCATTAACTGAGCCACATGCTGGTTCATCGCTTGCCGATATCAAAACCACGGCAGTAAAACAAGACGACGGCAGCTATCGTGTCAAAGGCAGCAAGATTTATATCTCAGCAGGCGATCATGAATTGTCTGACAATATCGTGCATTTGGTATTAGCTAAAGTGCCGGGCGGTCCTGGTGGCGTCAAAGGTATCTCTTTATTTGCCGTGCCGAAGTATCGTCTGAATGATGATTCATCAGTAGGCGAGCGTAATGATGTGCATTTAACCGGACTTATTCATAAACTGGGTTATAGAGGCGCGACTTCTACCGCGTTAAGCTTTGGCGATGCAGGTGAGTGCTATGGCTATCTTATCGGCGAAGAGCATTTCGGCTTGCGTTATATGTTTAAGATGATGAATGAAGCGCGCATCGCGGTTGGCTTTGGTGCAGCGATGATTGGCTATCGTGGTTATCAATACTCGCTCGATTATGCCAAAGACAGAACACAGGGCAGAATTGCACCGAATAACAAACCTGAAGATGCAGCAACGGCGATTATCCAGCATGGCGATGTGAAGCGTATGCTGCTGGCGCAAAAAGCCTATAGCGAGGGCGGTATCTCGCTGTGTTTATATGGCTCAAACCTGATTGACCGTATCAATACTTGTGAAGATGCAACACTAAAAGCTGAGCTATCAGAACTGCTGGATTTACTCACGCCAGTATTAAAAGCATGGCCCTCTGAATATGGTCCCAAAGCCAATGATTTAGGCATTCAAGTATTGGGCGGCGCAGGCTATACGCGTGAGTATCAAGCCGAGCAGTTCTGGCGTGACAATCGTCTTAATCCCATTCATGAAGGCACAAATGGTGTGCAAGCGTTAGATTTGTCATTCCGTAAGTTATGGCAAAACAAGGGTCTTGGTATTCAAATTCTAAAACGTGAAATTACCCAAGACTTAGAAAGCATTACCACGCCCGAGACTGCTAAACTTGCCGGTAAATTGATGCCTTATATGGGTCATCTGCATGAAGTATTGGTGCATTTAAGTAAAATTCTGCAAACGGAAAAAGCACTTACATTAACGGGTAACGCACAAGCACTAATGAATATTTTTGCCTCTATCGTGGTCAGCTGGATTTGGATTCGCCAAGCCAGTAAAGCTGAGCAATTGCTAAGCGAGACAACAGATATTGAAAAGCAGAATTTCTATCATGGCAAATTACAAGCAGCCAAATACTTTATCGATTGGGAGTTGCCGTTAATCAATCGCGATATCGAGCTGTTAAATAACGACAATGCGGTATGTACCAATATGCAAGCAGAATGGTTTTAAGTGATTGTTTGGAATGTTTTCAACATAAGAACATGCCTGAACAATACGACTAATGTGATGCTGGGATGAATTTTTCGAAGCCTCTGGAGTGCAAAGCGCACAGCAAGCGAGAAAAATTTATCCCAGAAGAACGCTTTTTAATATATTTGTCTTATTTTGAATAAACTCTTTTTAAGCAAACGATACCAATGGCTTTTTATAAAAATTTAAAGGAATAAATAATGACAACAATGAATAAGCAGTGGCGTTTAAAAGAAAGACCTGTTGGCGCACCGAGTGCGGAGACTTGGGATTATACCGAGACAGAAATACCGACTATTACCGATGGTCAGTTGCTGATAAAAATTGAATATATCTCGATGGATCCAGCGATGCGTGGCTGGCTAAATGATGCCAAATCTTATATCGAGCCGGTACAAATTGGTGATGTCATGCGTGCGGGTACCGTGGGCGAAGTGATTGAAAGTAAGCATGAGAAGTTTGCCGTCGGCGATTATGTCTGTGGTCATAATGGCGTGCAGTCGTATGCGGTCAGTGATGGTACTGGGTTATACAAAGTCGACCCAAACCTTGCACCCTTATCTTATTACTTAGGCGTGCTCGGTATGCCGGGTATGACTGGTTACTTTGGCTTATTAAAAACAGGTGAGCCAAAAGCTGGCGAGACAGTGGTCGTCTCTGGTGCTGCGGGTGCGGTCGGTGGCTTGGTTGGACAGATTGCAAAACTAAAAGGCTGCCGTGTCGTTGGTATCGCAGGCGGTGCTGAGAAATGTAAATTCTTAGTCGATGAGCTAGGCTTCGATGCTGCGGTAGATTATAAAAATGAGGATGTCAAAAAAGGCTTAAAGCAAGCCTGTCCAAACGGTGTCGATGTCTTCTTTGACAACGTAGGCGGCGATATCTTAAATGACGTCCTTACCCAAATTAATCTGCGCGCGCGTATCGTGATTTGCGGTGCGATTAGCCAATATAACAACACCACAGCGGTAAAAGGGCCGTCAAACTATCTGTCATTATTGGTCAATCGTGCCCGTATGGAAGGCATCGTTGTCTTTGATAATATCAAAGAATATCCAATCGCGATGAAAGAAATTGCTGGCTGGATTCAGTCAGGTGATATGAAAGTAAAAGATCATATCGTTGAAGGTATCGAGACTTTCCCAGATACCCTGATGATGCTCTTTAAAGGTGAAAATTTCGGCAAACTGGTACTTAAGGTAGAGGGATAAATCATGACACTGAATACAAATGGAATTGCATCAGACGTAGCCAGTAACGTTTCTGGTAAACGTATTTTAATCACAGGCGGTGCGTCTGGCATTGGTGCGGCAAGTGCGTTATTGCTAGCCAGTCGCGGCGCAAAAGTCGTGATCGGTGATATGGCCGAAGAGATGGGCGCAGCCGTTGCCAAGCAAGGTCAAGATGCTGGCAATAGTATCGTCTTTAAAAAGGTCGATGTCACTAGCGGTGATGAAGTACGTGCATTATTTGTCTTTGCCATGGAAACGTTGGGTGGTCTTGATGTGGTGGTAAATAATGCGGGCATCGACCATCAGCCTGCACCGATGCATGAGCTAAGCGATGAGGACTTTGACCGTAATATTGCCGTTAATCTAAAAGGCGTCTGGCATTGCATGCGTGCTGCTGTTACTTGTATGGCAGCCAATGGCGGCGGTCATGTGATTAATGTCGCCTCTATCGCAGGGCTGCGTTCTGCACCATTACTGTCAGCGTATAGCGCCGCGAAGCATGGCGTGATGGGGCTGACCAAGTCTGCTGCTCATGAATATGCGCGCGTCAATATTCGCTTTAACGCCGTATGCCCAAGTTTTATTGACACCCCTATGGTGCAAAATACCATGGCGAAGATGGGCGAGCGCGCGCAAAAAGCAACAATTAATGCCAGCCCGCTACGCCGTTTAGGGACAGTTGATGAAGTATCCGGCGCGATTGCATGGCTCGCGAGCGATGAAAGCAGCTTTATGAATGGTCATGCGTTTACCCTTGATGGTGGCATGTTGGCTTAATAGTCAAATAACTGCTAAATCATTACGGTGTTAGCCTCGCTCGATGTACTATGCGTACTATCTACGCTCGGCTGCCTTGTAATGAGCTTGTAGTTTTTTGACTATAATTTATTAAGTATTTACGATAAAAAATTGAAAACTGAATAGCTAATTCAAAACATAAGGAATAATAATGAAAGATTTATTTGATTTAACAGGCAAGATTGCTTTGGTCACAGGTGCTAGTCGCGGTATTGGCGAATCTATCGCCCGTCTATTGGCATCAAGAGGCGCGCACGTCATTGTCTCTAGCCGCAAGATTGATGCTTGCCAAGCAGTCGCCGATAGCATTGTCGCTGATGGTCACAAAGCCAGTGCCTTTGCGTGCCATGTCGGAAATATGGATCAGATTGATGCGATTTTTGAGCACATCAAAAGTGAGTTCGGTCAAATCGATATCTTGGTCAATAATGCCGCAGCTAACCCTTATTATGGTCATATCTTAGATACGGACTTAGCGGCTTTTGATAAAACTGTCGAAGTCAATATTCGTGGTTATTTCTTTATGTCGACGGCAGCAGGCAAGATGATGCGCGAGCAGGGCGGCGGGGTTATCTTAAATACTGCTTCCGTCAATGGCTTGGTCGCAGGTGACAAGCAAGGCATCTATTCAATCACCAAAGCTGCGGTGATTAGCATGACCAAATCTTTTGCCAAAGAATGTGGCCCATTGAACATTCGCGTCAATGCGTTGTTGCCTGGTTTAACTGATACTAAGTTTGCCTCAGCATTGACCACCAATGATAAAGTCTTAAAAATGGCGTTACATTCGATTCCATTAGGACGCGTGGCTAATCCTGACGAGATGGCTGGCACGGTATTGTATCTAGTCTCTGACGCCTCAAGTTATACCACGGGCGCAACGATAGTCGTTGATGGCGGCATGTTGGCTTAATCCGTTTATCACTATCGCTATATTTTTATAATAAAAAACACGTTCATTAGTAACGTGTTTTTTTATGTCTCAACGTTCATTACTTTTAGTTCACTACTTTCAACTCATTACTTTAAATTTATCTACTCGCACGTTTTGATGTGAGGCGATTTAATCGCTGTAAGCCTTTTTCAATGATATTCGTCGTCCGCTGCATTAATGGACTTAATGGTTTGGGATGCATATTAATTTTACTCATATCGTTGTCATAATGTGCTCTGACACGCTTATTCATAATAGCAAACCACAATGGCGGGATATAGGCAGGCATAATCATCGTGGCATAGCCTATCGGCAGTTGCGGTGCTTCCTCAAAATGCCTGAGCAATTGATAAGCGCGGCTTGGATGCGCGTGGTGATCAGAATGGCGCTGCAATTGATACAAAAACAAATTGGTCACCGTGTGATTGCTGTTCCAGCTGTGCTCGGGCTGTGTGCGCTCAAATTGCCCGTTGTCGTCTTGTTCCCTGAGCAGACCGTAATGCTCTAGATAGTTCACCACTTCTAACAGACTAAAGCCATATACTGCCTGCAACCCAATAAAGGGTAAGATCTTTTTGCCAAACGCCTTATAAAGAGTGGCATAAATTACCACCGACATTGCCCAACCTTGCAACAACTCGTTGTCTTTGTTCCAAAAGCCTTTATGTCGACGGGCGAGCCGCTCAGTTTCAATATTTATGGCGGAACGTAGACCACCAAACACTGTGCGTGGCAAAAACTGCCAAAAGCTCTCGTTGTACTTGCTACTGGCTGGATCTTTTGGGGTCGCCACCCAGCGGTGATGACCGAAATTATGCTCGATGGCGAAATGTCCATAAGCCGCTGGCGCAAGGCTGATACGCGCCAAAGTACGGTTTAGGTGGTCAGACTTATGGCCAAGCTCATGCGCGGTATTAATCGCAATACCACTGCCGACTCCTGCCGTCAATGCCACTCCCAAGCGATTATACCAAGGCAACTCTCGCTGACCATACTGATAGGCTAGTAGACCAAAAGCCATATATTGTAGCGGTATAAAAGCATGAGCAATCCACTTATAATAGGGGTCTTGGGCAAGCGCTTGCATAGCGCTATCAGGTGGGTTGCTATCATCACGACCGACCAACACATCCGCTAACGGGATGATACCGTGGATCAAGATAGTGCCTCCCCAAGCCAGCGCTGTATTTTTAAGCTCAAAGCCCTTTTGATCTCGTAATCCTAACGCGAACAAGCAGCCTAATAGAGGCAGTGATGGACTACACAGCCAAAACCGCCTTTTTGGGTCGCGCCATGGTGAGTTATCCATTGCATCTTGAATGATGGCATGTTCTTTAGCGCCTAATGTCTTAGTCATTATACGGTCCTTGTATAGTCAGTCCTCTGTAAATCAGATACGGTCTCAGACTTACCTAGTCTATTATTTATCGTGATTTTACGCGGTGCTTGATAACTACTTTCCTTGATAGCCACCTTTAACGATTTCGTTTATGTATTATCAATCAAGATTCTGATCATTTATTATGATCTTTGATAACATTTAAAACGGCGTTGATTGACAAAAAAATCTCACTTTGCGTCCAAAAATGCAAATATATTCAGATTTAATTGTCGGACTTCGTTATGTTAGAGGTGCGTGTATAGCGTATAAATAGATATAGTCAGGGCAATATAAAAGAGATCCAGCGTGACTGGTAAAATTTTTCTTGCTTGCTGTGCCTACGCATACAGAGGCTACAAAAAATTTATATCAGTCACGCATTATAATGTCGTGTACCCATTTTATTTAGTATCTACTATAGTAATTAACGTTGATAACGCTCTTTAAAGCGAGTAGTTTGGGCGTGTCATCAATTAGCACATGGATACATTTAGTGGTCTTAAAATGGCTAAATTTTGCCAAACATCGTCAGAAATCTTGTCAATATGTTCATATTTACGGTAATTCCTTCCTTGTTTGGCTGCAATTTTCCTCATTTTAAGCCTCACAATCTAAATGATGACACACCCTAGTATTGGTCTAAAATATGGATATTTTAAGTCGATTGTTTGATGAGATGCATTTGCAAAAAGTGCAATATATCACTGTCAAAGCGCGCGGCTCTTGGCAACTGGTACAGAGTAGACAGGATTATTTGACCTTTATCGTGGTTATCAGTGGCGAGGTGCATCTGTGCTATGGCAATGATAATAATGACAGGCAAGTGATCACAGCCAACAATATGATGATGTTGACCACACAAGGCAGCTATGCGTGTCAATCAGCGCCAACGGTGTCTAAGATTACGGCTAAAACAATCATGCCTGCACACACTGAAGGTCAGATTGGCTTAGAGATTGACAATACAGATAGCGGTCATAAAGTTATTGCTCAAACTAACAATGCTCAAAGTAATCATGCTCAAAGTAATCATGCTCAAAGTAAGCATGTGCAAGATAATGAGGCACAATTTATTGTGGTACGCAGTCAGTTTGACGCTGATATGGCCAGACCTTTGTTATCCGCTTTGCCTGCCAGTTTACCGCCAGTGACCCAAAAGCACTCGGCCTATAATGATGTGGTGCATATTGGCTTGCAGTTTTTCTTATTAGAAGTGGGCTTGCAGCGCCCCGGCAAGACCACGATGCTTGAGCGCTTGGCTGGCATGTTGATGATTGAATGTATACGCGAGTATGTCGAACAGCTAGAAATGGCATCAGGGTCTAAAGACAGCATAAACCACACTACGGATAATACCCTAGACAGGACGCCATCGTGGATTAACCATCCGTGGCAAAGAGACAATGATGCTGACCACAGCGGTGAAAATAATGCCACTAGCAATGGAGATGAAAACGGTAATTGGCTGGCTGCCCTAAAAGATCCTTATCTATCAAATACCCTCTATCTGATGCATCGCTACCCAGAAGATGCTTGGACGCTACAGGGTTTAGCGAAAGCATCAGGGCTGTCGCGCTCAGGACTCAATGAGCGCTTTAAACAGTCAGTTGGCATCACGCCGCTGGCATATCTGAGTCATTATCGCTTGCGACTGGCAGCAAGGTTTGTAGTGGTCAACTAATTTAGGACACCTGATAAGAGGTTTTTGTTAAAATAGCGTCTCTCTGTTTCTAATGGTGTTA
>NZ_CAJHBP010000014.1:0-74665 GCF_904846665.1 Psychrobacter sp. Pi2-51 | reverse complement strand
ATTGTATAGGTAATCTAATGAGTTGAAATAATTATTTATTAAATTATTAGGTATTTTGTCAAGATGTGAAAGTGCGCTTTCAATAAAGCTGTCAAGCTTGTTATGCTCATAGATATCATTCAAATATATTTTAGTCGATTCATCATTGTCTAAATTTTCAAAGAAATTTATGACTGTATAGGTAGACAGGTTGTTCACTGAGATATTAAGTATAAAATATCTATCGAATCGACTTTCATGAGAAATCATGTTTTTTATAAGCTTTTCTTCAGAGCTATTGGTATCAAATGACTCTTGGATGTAGTTATGGAAGTCTGGGAAGATAGCTTTTAGCAAATTAATGGAGTGATTGCTACAAAAATTATTTATAAATAGATTAGCTTCATTTCTTTTTTCTTCATCTGGCATATTTATCAGGTTATTTATATTTTGTAACCTACCTAGCATTAAATCCCTGTTTCCGTGTATAGCTGAATATAGTTTAGGCTCAAATATTCTAAATGTCTCTAAAACCATAAAATCTACGAAATTAACTTCTAAATAATCATTTTCTAGCTGTGATAGTAAATTAAATTCGAAAGAATTAAGGAATTTATAGACAGAGCGCAAGTTTGTAAAATAATTAGCTAAGCCTTGCTGGTAGAAAATATCGGTAAAATAACTATTATCAAAAACTTGATCGAAGTTATCATATTTTATTTTATCTAAAATCAAATTTAAATGGTCTACAATATATTTTCTGAGCATAATGACATCAGGTTCAGGAACTTTAAACTCCACCTGAACTATTTTTTCCATATATTCATGACCAGTTTGAGTGTTATCTGTTATTTTTTTCTCTAAAACAGATTTTGAATATAAAAGTAAGAATACAATATTCTCAAAATCAGCATTTGATTTGACTAACTGCATGACCGTTAAAATTTGATGACGTTCGAGCCTATCTATATCATCGATTATAATGAGAATGGGTTGGTCGATTTTAGTTAGGCTTTCGCTAATACTGATTTTTAAATCTAGAGCAGATCTGTTTTTCTTATTAGCAAGATGTTCGCGCCTTTCAGCCAGAGACTTTAGAAAACCACCAAGCCCCTCGAAAAATATTAACCAGCCTGCTAAAATCGCAAGGATAAAGTTTGTAAGTAATTCTATTGAAAACTTTTTTTCGAAATATAAACTACCCAATATCAAAATTCCGAATATTAATGACGGAGTTTTAACAACTGGTTTAGTAAGTAGTGTAATGTTATTTAAGTAATATAAGTAAGTTCTAATTTTTTCTGCTAATTCTTTATGTTTCTTACTTTCATCACTGATTTCAAGTCTTGTTGCTATCTCTTTAAAAAAGGCAGATACAATCAAGTCTTGAGAGGACCACTCCCAAGGTGAGAAATCTATAATTATAGATTCTGGTTCAGTCCGCTGTATTTCGTCAATTATTAGATTTTTAACAGACGTCTTTCCAATCCCCCAATCTCCTGTAAGGGCAATCACCCATGAATCCTCGTGTTTCCATTCTATGATAGTATTAGCTAATCTATGTGAAAAATCTTTTCTATTAAGCAAATCGTCTTCAGCTCTTTCAATTGGTTTGTCTTTATGTAGCATTGAATTTTCCTAGAGCTAAGATTTATGATGGTTTTTAGTCTGGCAATATTATAATTACTTTAAGCCTAAAGGTGAGAAAAATCTTTTATTACATTTTTAAATGAATAAGTTGGAATTTTAATATTCAAAATGTAGATTAGAAAATTATATGCTCGCATTGACTTTCCAATCAAACACAAATAACTTTACACACATTATAGTACTTAAAATTAAGATACAAGCAATAACACTCTTACTTACTTAGCATCTCTCTTAGCAAAAATATTCGCAACCAACGCACCACTAAAGTTATGCCACACGCTAAATATCGCACTAGGTAAGGCAGCGACAGGGTTGAAATAAGTTGCCGCAAGAGCAGCGCCCAGACCAGAGTTTTGCATGCCCACTTCTATCATAATCGCGCGGCGTTGTCTCTCCGTAAAGCCAGACAAGCGAGCGATTACATATCCCAAGGTATAACCCGTCATATTATGTAAGGCAACCACGATAAATACGATAGCACCGCTATCCAATATAGTCGCTTTAGACACGGCAACTACCGCCGCTATAATAATGGAAATACCCAATACCGATACCATCGGTAATACCTCGGTGACGAACTCAATCTTTTTACCCAAAAACTTATGAAAGATAACACCCAGTAATATGGGCAAGATTACGATTTTCGTAATGGTGATCATCATACTGGCCAAATCGATATCAATCAGCTGACCCGCAAAAACACTGAGCAGAATAGGGGTTAGAAAAGGCGCAAGTAGGGTAGAGATAGAGGTAATCGCCACACTCAATGCCACATCACCTTTGGCTAAGAACGTAATCACGTTACTAGAAGTACCACCAGGACAACAACCAACCAAAATAACACCGACTGCGATTAAAGGATCAAGGTTAAAAATTACCGTTAATAAGTAAGCGATAAGAGGCATTAGCGTGAACTGTGCCAATAGTCCAACCAGTACAGGCTTGGGGCGTTTGATAATCTCTAGGAAATCTTCCGTTTTGAGCGTCATGCCCATCCCAAACATAATGATGCCAAGTATGGGAACGATCAAAAAAGCCAACGAGGCAAAAAATTCAGGAAAAATAAATCCCAAAACAGCACTGACCAATGCCCAGATTGCAAAGGTTTTGCCAATCCAACTAGAAAGTAGTGCAATCTGATTCATAGCCTGTCTCACAAAGATAAAAATAATAGAATAGACAATAATCTAGCAAACTTATCGCTACGTTCATAGCAAATGATGAAAGTATTTTGCTATGAACGTAGCGATAAGTTTGCTGATGGTGGGCAAAATAGACTGTCATAAAAAATGGCTTACTTATATTAAATAAGTAAGCCAAAAAAGAACTATTAGGTTTCTATAACTTGCTTAGCCAATCGACTATAAATTCGGATTTAACCACTTCTCAGCAGTCTTCATATCCCAGCCTTTACGCTCAGCATAACTCTCTAACTGATCACGGCTTATTTTGCCGACGTTGAAGTATTCACTATCAGGATGCGAGTAATAGAATCCGCTGACAGATGACGCAGGCCACATCGCATAGCTTTCGGTCAAAGTCGTACCGATCGCATCTACCGTACCCAGCCATTCAAACAATTTGCCTTTTTCCGTATGCTCAGGACAAGCAGGGTAGCCAGGTGCAGGGCGGATGCCGACGTATTTTTCTTTAATCATCTCATCATTAGTGAGTGATTCGGTCGGCTGATAGCCCCAATACTCTTTACGGATCAGCTCATGTAAATGTTCAGCGAATGCTTCAGCTAAGCGGTCAGACAGTGCCTGTACCATGATGGCATTATAGTCATCACCTGCCGCTTTGTATTTTTCAGCGAGTGTTTCTGTACCCACGATGGAGACGGTAAAGCCGCCCAAGTGATCGGTATGCGTCTCTGATGGCGAGACAAAGTCCGCCAAGCTAAAGTTTGGCTTGCCACTGGCTTTATCGCTTTGCTGACGTAAGTGTTCAAACTGATAGGTTGGTTTGCCGCCATCAGCAGGCGTATTGTCGTAGACCGTGACCGTATCGGCATCAGTACGGCGAGCAGGCATGATTTTGAACACGCCTTTGGCCACGAGTGATTTCTCATCGATCATCTTTTGCATCAGCTCATTGGCATTATCAAATAAATCTCGTGCCGCTTCGCCGACCACATCGTCTTGCAGTATTTTCGGATACTTACCGACCAGTCCCCAAGAGATAAAGAACGGCGTCCAATCGATATATGGCAGTAGGTTGGTGATAGGGTAATTATCCAATATCACTTGGCCTAACTTATTAGGCACTGGTGGCACATAGTTTTCCCAATCGTACTGAAAGCCAATCTTGACCGAGTTCGCATAAGAGATCTTGGCAGCTTTTGGCTGACGCTTGGCCAGACGCTCACGTACTTTGGCATAATCTTCACGTGTCTCATCGATCAGGGCTTGACGATGCTCTTTTGACAGTAATTTGGTGACCACACCGACGGAGCGTGAAGCATCAGTGACGTAGATGACACCATCATTTTGATATTGCGGCTCAACCTTGACGGCGGTATGTGCTTTAGAGGTGGTAGCACCGCCAATCATCAATGGTAGCGTCATGCCGCGCTCTTGCATTTGCTTGGCGACATAGACCATTTCATCGAGGCTCGGGGTAATCAAACCAGACAGGCCGATGATATCGACTTTTTCTGCAATAGCAGTATCAAGGATTTTTTCACAAGGTACCATCACGCCCAAATCGACAATGTCGTAGCCATTACAGCCAAGCACCACGCCGACGATGTTTTTACCGATATCATGTACGTCGCCTTTGACGGTCGCCATCAGAATTTTACCTTTGGTTTCGCCTTCTACTTTTTCGGCTTCGATATACGGGTTTAGCCACGCGACTGACTGCTTCATCACGCGTGCAGATTTGACCACTTGCGGTAGGAACATTTTACCGGCACCAAATAAATCACCGACGATATTCATACCGTCCATGAGTGGGCCTTCGATGACTTCTAGCGGTTTGGGATATTTCTCCCACGCTTCTTTGGTATCGGCTTCGATAAAGGTGGTAATACCTTTGACCAGCGCATGGGCAATACGCGCTTCGACGGTGCCTTCGCGCCAGCTCATATCGACCGTGCTTTCTTTTTTCTTGCCACCGTCTTGATAGTTTTCGGCAGCCGTCATTAGGCGTTCAGTTGCGTCTTGACCTGTTTCGCCTTGGTTGCGGTTGAGCATGACATCTTCAATCGCGTCACGGGCTTCCTTTGGAATATCATCGTATAACTCAAGCATGGCTGGGTTGACGATACCCATGGTCAGGCCATTGGTAATCGCATGAAATAAGAAAACAGAGTTGATGGCTTCACGAATTGGGTTACCACGGAAACTAAACGACACATTAGACACACCGCCCGACACCATAGCATTGGGTAAGTTATCCGTAATCCACTTAGTGGCATTGATGAAATCAGCACCGTAGTTGTTGTGCTCAGTGATACCAGTGGCAACCGCAAAGATGTTCGGGTCAAAAATAATATCTTCAGAAGGGAAACCGACTTCGTTAACCAACACATCATAACTACGCTGACAGATTTGGATTTTACGCTCGTAAGTATCAGCTTGACCATCCTCATCAAATGCCATGACGATAACGGCGGCGCCATAGCGCATACACAGTTTGGCACGCTCGACGAACTCAGCATGACCTTCTTTTAGAGAGATGGAGTTAACGACAGATTTGCCCTGCGTGCGTTTTAGACCTTCTTCGATGATGTCCCATTTAGAGGAGTCAATCATGAGCGGTACACGGCTGATGTCTGGCTCGCCAGAAACTAGATTGACGAAGTGAATCATCGCCTGCTTGGAGTCGAGCATGCCCTCATCCATGTTGATATCGACGATTTGCGCACCGCCCTCAACCTGATCGCGGGCGACATCGAGTGCTTCGGTATAGGCTTCAGTTTTGATCAAGCGCAAAAACTTTTTAGAGCCTGTCACGTTGGTACGTTCACCCACGTTGACGAACAAGCTGTCTGCTGTGATGGTAAATGGCTCAAGTCCAGACAAGCGGCAGGCAGGGGCGATTTCAGGAATCACGCGCGGCGCATAGTTTTTTACCATATTCGCGATTTGGCGAATGTGTTCTGGTGTCGTACCACAACAGCCGCCCACGATATTTAAGATACCTGCCTTTGCAAAGCCTTCTAGTAGCGCAGTGGTTTCATCAGCGGTTTCGTCATATTCACCAAACTCGTTGGGCAGACCTGCGTTTGGATGCGCTGACACATAAGTATTGGCGATATTAGATAACGTTTGAATGTGTGGACGTAGCGCATCGGCCCCAAGCGCACAGTTGAAGCCAACCGATAACGGTTTGGCGTGGCGAATTGAGTTATAAAATGCTTCAGCGGTTTGTCCTGATAAGGTACGACCTGATGCATCAGTAATCGTACCCGAAATCATAATCGGTAATTCAAAACCAATATCATCAAACACGCCAGTAATGGCAAATATCGCTGCTTTAGCATTGAGCGTATCGAAAATAGTTTCGATTAGGATAAGATCGACACCGCCTTCTATCAAGCACAAGGTCGCTTCACGGTAGTTGAGTACCAATTCATCAAAGGTGATATTACGAAACGCAGGGTCATTGACATCCGGTGATAGCGAGCACGTGCGTGAGGTTGGCCCTACGACACCAGCGACGAAACGAGGCTTATCAGGTGTTTTGGCAGTGAATGCATCTGCTGCACTGCGGGCAAGTTGAGCGGCTGTCTTATTTAGCTCAGGTACCAAATACTGCATATCGTAGTCGGCCATGGATAGACGCGTACCGTTGAAGCTATTGGTCTCGATGATATCCGCGCCAGCAGTCAAATGATCGTTATGAATGTCTATAATCATTTGTGGTTGCGAGAGTACGAGCAAGTCGTTATTACCGCGCACGTCTTGGTCTATATCCGCAAAACGCTCACCGCGATAATCTGCTTCTTCTAATTTATAGGTTTGAATCTGCGTACCCATCGCCCCGTCTAACATCAAAATTCTTGAGGCCATTTGCTCAGTGATACGGGCACGTGCTGTTAGCTGCTGCTCTTTGTATGGAAACACGGCAGATGGCGTTAGGATAAAGTCATCAGCGGATTGTGAAGAGTCAGAAGTGGCATCAGTTTGAGAAGAAGTCATCGTTTGGGTCATAGGAGCGCTGCTTATATCGTCAATGTCATAAAAGGAAGGAATAACAAATAGGGTATGCTTTTTATAAATAGAATAGCAAAAGTGGCATTATTTTAGCACGAAAATAATATCCCACGCGGGATAGTGCTTATTCCTCTTTGGCAATATGGCAGATACAAAATCTGCTTTTTGAGCCATCAGGTTTGGAGTTTATTGCATAAAATAAATAGGCACAAATGACTATCATTTCGTTTAAAGATTACATAAAGCTTTGTTTTTAAGGTTAAAACCTATCAAGACTATTAAAAGTCCGACAGAACTTACATGCCTACGACAAAAAGTAGCGTAAAAGTGAATTCATAAGGCTTTTCTATATGTTAATTTAATTTCAGAAGAATTGGCTGTTGGTAAGAAAAACTTACAAGCAAGTGTTCATTGTCATTACTATTTGGTAAATATTATCAATAGCGCAATCAACACATTCTAAAGCCAATTATCTACTCTGTAAGTCAGTAATACAATAATCAAGAATGATTCAATCATTAAGGGATATATTATGAAAATTACTAAAATTGCTACTATCGGTACACTTGCTCTTTCAATCGCAGGCCTAAGCGCTTGTAATAATATAATGCCAGCCAAAAGCGCGGATATGAAAGCGCCAATGCACAGCCAATCTATGGCAAAAATGAACGTTGTACAAGTGGCGCAAAGCAATCCTGAGTTCTCAGTATTGGTAGAGGCAGTACAAGCAGCCGGTCTAGCAGGCATGTTGTCTGATCCTAATGCTCATTACACGGTATTCGCACCGACCAATGCTGCCTTTATGCAAGCATTACAAGAAACAGGTATGACCAAAGCGCAGTTGTTCGCCAACAAGCCTTTGTTAACTAAGGTATTAGGTTATCACGTCGTGAGTGGTGATATGGCCATGTACGCTAAAGACGTTAAGCCTGGTAATGTCATGACAGCCAGCAAAGATACCTTGATGGTAACTAAAGAAGGTAAGTTGATGGATGAAAATGGCCGCACAGCTAACATCTTGAAGACTGACATCGCTGCCAACAATGGTGTGGTACACGTGATCGATAAAGTATTGTTACCTAAATAAGAATAACCAAAACCTGATATCTCTACTTTCTATGAGGTAGAGATTGAACCAATAACAGCCGTTATCTGTATGAGTCAATAATCAGATAATGGCGTTTTTAGATATATAGCATGTCAAATAGTGCTACTTCAAAATAGCGTATCAGCAATTATAAAGCAGTTATATCGCCAATACGCCATAGCTAGAATAAAAGTCAACAACAGCGTACACGTGATTGATACAGTGTTGCTACCTAAGTAAGTACCAATTAAAAATTAAACCGTTAGAATTATAGTTATCGATATGGCGAATTTGATATCAGGACTGGATAATAAGTAGTCGGTACTGTCTGCAAGATATCAGTCACTTTTATCTTTATTCAAAATGAATATTTTTTAATCACATTATTTAATTAATTATCTACAAGGAAATACCTATGTTAAAGAAAAACTTACTATCTATCACCGTAGTTACAGCCGCCATGTCACTAGCAGCTTGTAGTGACAAAGAAGCCGCTACTGATCCAGTTGAGCCTGAAGTTACCACCGAAGAAATGGCAGTTGAGCCAGTTGCTGAAGCTGATCCAATGGTTGAAGCAGAGCCAATGACTGACATGGACATGGAAGCTACACAGACTATCGCTGAAATAGCGGCAGGCAATGAGAACCTAACTATCCTTACAGCAGCGCTTCAAGCCGCTGGTCTTGATACTATGTTGATGGAAGATACCAAATACACAGTATTTGCCCCAACTGACGATGCTTTTGCTCCAGTACTAGAGAAGCTAGGCGTGACTAAAGAAGAGTTATTGGCTAACACTGATTTACTTAAGAAAGTACTTCCTTACCATGTAGTACCTATGGAAGTTAAAGCTGCTGATATCCCTTACGCTACTGATATCAAAACCGCTAACGGCGCAACGATTTCTATTAGCGATGCTAACGTCATTACAGATGCTACTGGTGGAACGGCTAACATCACTGGTACTGACATCATGGCAACCAATGGTGTGGTACACACTATCGATGCGGTATTAATGCCTGAGTAATTTTTTACAGACTACTGGTCATGACTTATCAGTAGTTGACGTATAGATAATACTGAAAGAGCCTAGCCATTGAGCTGGGCTTTTTTGTGCCAATATATTTATCTTGGTATTTTTTACGACGATCTATAAGAGTATCGGCACAAAAAAGCCCGAGACAATAGTCTCGGGCTTTTTATACGCAATGAGTAGGATGTAGCAGTACCAAACTAAAGAATATTATACGTTGTCTTTACGTAGTGGATCTGCGTTCATTCTTTTTTGTTCAGCTAGATGACGCTCTTCCCAATAAGGTGCGTTTTTGATACCAAATTTGGCAGGATCAAAACTATAGCGTTTCACGCCAGCTTTACGCTGAGCTTCATAATCTTTTAGCATAGTCAATGTTGGACGAGCCACAATGAAGATGACCAAGATACCAACAATATTGAGCCAAGCCATGAGGCCAACACCAATATCACCAATAGCCCAGATATAACCAGCTGAATTCAAGCCACCGTAGGCAACCATCACCATGATTAGAATTTTGACTAAGAATAGACCAGTTTTATTGGCACCGCGACCGAGGAAGCGAGTCAAGTAAGCCACGTTTACTTCAGCGATGTAGTAGTAAGCCAAAATCGTAGTAAAGGCAAAGAAGAATACTGCGATGGCAATAAAGGTATTACCATAGGTGCCATAGACCGATTCCATTGCCATTTGCGTAAAGGCAGGTGAGTTAATCTCAACACCAGCAGCAACATTCTGTACGATAAACTGACCATCTGGAAGCGTACCTTGAATGTTATACATGCCTGTAGATAAAATCATAAAGGCGGTAGCAGAACAGACTAGCAACGTATCGACATATACTGAGAATGCCTGTACTAAACCTTGCTGTGATGGATGCTCAACTTCAGCAGCAGCAGCAGCGTGAGGGCCAGTACCTTGTCCAGCTTCGTTAGAGTAAATACCACGTTTTACACCCCAACCAATAGCAGCACCGAAACCTGCTTGTGCAGTGAATGCATCACCAATGATCATGCCAAATACATCTGGGATCAAGCTGACGTTAGAGAACATAATAATTAAGGCTAAAACGATATAACCTAGTGCCATAAAAGGTACAGCAAACTCGGTAAAAGTTGCAATACGCTTAATACCACCAAAGATGATGATACCTAGAACGACTAGAATGATACCTAGTGCCACTAAACGCATAGAGCCAACTTCTAGGCCTCCGACGTTCATGATAGTACCTTCACCCATCACCTGTGCGAATGCACTGATAACACCGTTTGCCTGTACGCCTGGTAAGAACATACCGCAAGCTAAAATAGAGGCGATGGCGAAGAGAATACCGTACCATTTTTGACCAAGGGCACGCTCAAAGTAATAAGCAGGGCCACCGCGATATTCGCCAGTAATCACATCTTTTTCTTTGTAAATCTGTGCAAGGGTAGACTCGACGTAGGCAGTAGATGCCCCTAAGAAGGCCACAACCCACATCCAAAATACTGCACCTGGACCACCGAAGCCGATAGCAGCAGCTACCCCAGCGATGTTACCCATACCCACGCGTCCTGCGAGTGAGACGGCAAGTGCCTGAAATGATGAAATACCTTGTGCGCTAGATTTACCAGTGAATAGTAATTTGATCATTTCACCGAATAGACGTACTTGTACGAAGCGCGTCATAATGGAATAAAACAGACCCGCACCCAGACACAGATAGATCAGTGCAGGGCTCCAGATAATTCCGTTTACTAAATTGACTAAACCTTCCATATGTATATTCCTAATACTGTCTCAAAGTGGCTATTAATACTCATACCGGCGTCAACCAATTGCTCTAGTGGCTCACTTAGTTTGCCTGCATAGACTTATACATCTCGTTAAGTCTGATATGTACTTAGCCACTCAGAATGGACTGTAGTTGTCTGTATTTATCCGCTTGGCCTATTCGCAACACTGACCATGTGTATACCGCTCATCAGAGTCAATTTCAAAATGAGCTGCAGTTGCAATCCTTTGCTGTCTTCATTATGCGGTACATCCAGTCATTACGTCATCGACGCAATAGCTGTTATAAATGGACCAGCGGATAAAACAGGCGGTTATATAATTAAATACTTATCAGTAAAGTGATAGCATTCAACTTGCTATGAGTCGTATCGATTGGCTACACTGGTAAAAGCTTGTCGATTTGTAAGTTGAGGCTTTGGCGATCCCTGAACAGAGTTAACCAGACGTTCGTAATCCTCTAATACTAAACAAACGATAAGTCCACTACCAAATGTATTCAAACCGTACGGCTACGTAACTGCAATTTGCCATATTTTTGGCACAATTACTAGAAATTTCTTTAAGAGTAGCAGGATATCTCGATGTTTGAGACGACAGACCCCACAATAAATAGCGATGAAACAAAGGAGTTTTGTAACTGCTACATTATTGTTTTACCCGCAGTCCAGAGCGAAATGGCTTATTAGTCAACATAATTAAGCTTTTAGATGAATATAACCATAGTGTAAGCAAGTATAAATGCCAATATGATTAGGCGTGGCGGTTGTGTTTTGGTAACGATGAATTGTAAAAAGTGGGTTATATCGCCATTATTGGCAGAATGTCTTGTAGGCTATAAAATGTAACCGTTACTAACGACTATCATTCTATTGAATAAAGTAGCAGTTGATGGACTGGATAATAGACGTACAGGATGGTTGAACAAGTGGTTATATCAGCTGTAAAAAAACGTGTTACTAGGTATTTGTTATTTAACATTATTAGGAGAGACAACGATGACGCGTAAATCCATTGTAAAACCCATGTTGCTATCAGCAGTATTAGCGACTTCTACCGTTGGTTTGACGGGTTGTGGTTATAACAATCTGCAAGCACAAGATGAGCAGGTAACGGCTTCGTGGTCAGAAGTAGTCAACCAATACCAACGCCGCTCAGACCTAGTGCCAAACTTGGTCAAAGTCGTACAGCAATACGCAGAGCAAGAGCAAGAGGTGTTTACCCAAGTGGCTGAAGCGCGCTCACGTGCCGGTGGTATCACGGTGACCCCTGAGGTGCTCAACGACCCTGAAGCGATGGAGCGTTATGCGGCTGCGCAAGAGCAGATGACTGGCGCTTTATCGCGTCTAATGGCCGTCTCTGAGCGCTATCCTGAGCTAAAGTCAGATGCCTTGTTCCAAGATTTGCAAGCACAGCTAGAAGGCACGGAAAACCGTATCGCCGTTGCTCGTAACCGCTATATTCAAGAAGTACAAAGCTATAATACGACGGTGCGTCAATTTCCAACCAATATCACTGCCAAAGTATTTGGTCTAGATACCAAGCCAAACTTTACAGTAGCCAACGAAGAAGCCATTTCAACAGCACCCAGTGTTGACTTTGGCGACGACGATGCAGCAGCTGCTCAGTAAAGTATGGTGCATAAAAAGTACGATGCATAATAAGGCTTGATGCTTAAAAGATAAACGAAGCTCATAGTTATTGCAGTAGTCGCCATTCATTCAGCACAGACGTCATTTGAGGTGGTATAGATTAGATGAATCATTCAAAAGCAATCTTATCAGTATTACTATTCACACTGAGCATCAGTAGTGCGCCAGTGCTGTATGCGGCACCTAATGATACGGCAGTGGCTACCGATAGTGGCTCAAACAGCCCCTCGAATCTGCAAAACCGCAGTGTCGAGGATCTGGTAGCCATTGCCAAAGCAGGCGAGTCCAACGAAGCCATAAATGATGCGGTATTGGGTAACGAGGCAATTAACGAAGCCATACTGGGCAACGATGCGATCAACCCTAATGCGGCTGACAATGACACGGCTAATAGTGAAAATCCAGCAACACGAGCGCCTGCTAAGCCAGCTGTTCAATCAAATGCTGAAAGTGTCGATGCGGACAAGCTCATATTAAACAGCCCTGTTATTGACCAAGCCAATATTTTAAACCCGCAAGAAAAGCAGCGCTTAGAGGCGCAGCTCAGAAGTATCTATCAACAAGGTTTAGCGCAGGCAGCTGTCGTCATTGTGCCGACTACCAATGGTTTGCCTATCTTTGACTATGCTTTGCAGGTTGCAGAGAAATGGCAATTGGGTGATAAAGATATCGATGATGGTTTGCTGATTGTCGTCGCAGTCAATGACCGTGATATGTATGTCCTAACGGGTTATGGGCTAGAGGGTGTGTTACCAGATGCTGCGGTTAACCGTATCATTCGTGAAGACATCACACCATTGTTTAAGCAAGACAACTATGGCGCAGGGATACTAGCAGGTGTCGAGGCATTTAAAACGCGTCTGACTGCAGATCCTGACGTATTGGCCCGTGCCGATGCTCAAGCTGCGGAGCGTAACGTTCAACAAGGCTCAGATGAGCTACCATCACCTATTTTCTTATTTATTATGGCAATGATCTTTGGTAGTTTTATTACCAATATTTTAGGCCGAGTATTTGGTTCTATCATTACCGCAGGTGGTTTTTTTGCTGGTTCACTGGCACTGGGCGGCGGGTTCTTCATGACATTGATTATGGCGATATTTATATGGCTATTTTTGATCTCACGCGGCGGCGGTGGCAAAGGTGGCGGCGGTAAAGGTGGCAGACGACGCGGCGGTATGATTTTCTTACCCGGTATGGGTGGCGGAAGTGGTGGCGGCTTTGGCGGTGGGGGTTTCGGAGGCGGCGGCTTTGGTGGCGGCGGTGGTGGATTTGGCGGTGGCGGCGCTGGTGGCTCATGGTAAGTAACTATTAAAAATTGTAAGTAACTATTAAAAATTGGTTAGTAAAAACCAAGCAAATGAAGCCGCAGTAAAAAAAACGCAAACAACCTGCAAAAATGATGTCTGTGAGGAAACAATTAAATGTCAGAAAACAATGCTCCAAAAGCCAGTTTTGCCCGCTGGTGGCGTCAAGTCCTATTTGTTCCTTTGCTGCACAGCAAATGGCTGACAGCGGAAGCCAAAGCCCGTTTGACAGATGAGGTCACTAGCGCAGAGCGTGGCCATCGTGGAGAAGTGTTTTTAATTATAGAAAACCACCTGCCGACTCAGGATGCTTATCATATCGACTGCCGCGAACGTGCGGTGGATTTGTTCAGCGAGTATCGAGTGTGGGACACCGAAGAAAATACGGGTGTCTTGGTTTATGTCAATATCTGTGAGCACCAATTAGAGATAGTTGCGGATCGCGGTATCAGCGCTCATGTGAGTCCCACAGTCTGGCGGGCAATGTGTGATAAAGCCGTGTCGGGTATCGCCAATAAAAACACCGAAGAGAGCTTGGCTGAATTATTAGACGAAGTTGGACAGGTATTGCGTCAGTACTATCATCTTGAGCATAACCCAGCAGGTAATGAGCTGTCCGATACGGTGGTGTTTTTGAAATAGCGTTTATGAAGTAGCATTTATGAAGTTATTCTTATAATAAGGTAGGACGTTTTGATCTTAATCTATAGGGTTTTAGGCGAAATCCAAATATAATAGACTTTTAAACAAGAGGGCGCTTCCAAACGCATCTATAGCCAGACACATTTATAGAGAGCAAGCCTCAGAAAGAAAGCCTTAGAAAAAAAGCCTTTATCAAAAACCATTACTGGAACACTATGATTGAGTTAATAAAGAAACTACCAAAAGCGGAACTTCATCTACATATTGAAGGCTCGCTAGAACCTGAGCTGATGTTTAGATTGGCGAAAAAAAACCAAGTAGAGATTCCTTATACAGACATAGAAGATGTACGCAATGCTTATAACTTCACCAACTTGCAGACCTTTTTAGATATCTACTATGCGGGTGCCAATGTCCTGCTCACAAAAGATGATTTTTATGATTTGACGTGGGAATATATTCTTAAATGTGTTGAAGACAACGTCATTCACACAGAGATATTTTTTGACCCACAGACGCATACTGAACGTGGTGTACCTTTTGAAGCCGTAATCACTGGTATCAAAGAAGCGCTCGTAGAGGCTAAAGAAAAGTATGGTATTACGTCTTGCATCATTATGTGCTTCTTAAGACATTTATCACAAGAAGAGGCGTTTGAAACCTTAGAGCAGGCATTGGCGTTCAAAAACGATATCATCGGTGTTGGTCTTGATTCATCAGAATTGGGCAATCCGCCATCAAAATTTAAAGAAGTATTTAAAAAAGCCAAAGAAGAAGGCTTTAAGCTGGTCGCTCATGCAGGCGAAGAGGCAGATTTTTCGTATATATATGAAGCTCTGGATTTATTAGAGATTAATAGAATCGATCATGGTGTGCAGTCTATAAAAAGCCCAGAATTGATGCAAAGGCTCAAAGACGAGCAAATGCCGCTGACAGTTTGTCCGAACTCAAATATCGAACTCAAGGTCTTTGAAAACTATAAAGAACACAATATCAAAGAGCTGCTGGATTATGGTTTGAATATTAGTGTCAATTCAGACGATCCAGCATATTTCAAAGGTTATATGAATCAGAACTTTATAAATATATGCGAAAACTTACCGCTAACGGAAGACGATGTCGTTACTTTAGTAAAGAACTCCTTTAACTCCTCATTTATCAGTGATGAGTTAAAAGAATCCTACTTAGCGAAGGTTGATCTTGCGTTGAAATAAGCTTTAATGCGTTTGTTTTTTAGTAGTGAAGGCTTAACGGTTGATATCAATCGTTAAGCCTTTTTTATTGTTCATTTTATACCCATACCTATAAAGCAGTAATTTCTTCTATAAGTAACGGCAAAATGACGCCAGCCTTTTCTGCTAGAGTGATATCAACGATGGTGTTTGGCGTTGGGTCGGGGTTTATCTCTATAATCTTGGCACCATTTTGCTTGGCTAGCTGTGCGAGACCTGCGGCAGGGTAAACAAGGCTTGATGTGCCAATACTGATACATACCTCGCAATTAGCCGCTGCTTCTTCTGCAATCTGCCATGCCTGTATGGGTAAGGCTTCTCCAAACCAAACAATATCTGGTCTAATATAGCCACCACAATGCGGGCAGGTCAGCAGGGCCTCATCGAAGCTCATGGTGTTTCGGTTATCGTATGAAGTTCTTGGCTGATCTTGATAGGGTGTCTGACATTGACCACAGCAGTTGCGCCACAGATGACCGTGTAAATGAGTCACCGAGCTACCAGCTTGCTCATGCAAATCATCGACATTCTGAGTGATGAGAGTCACTTGCTGATCAGAAGTTTGCGCATGGTATTGCCACTGAGCCAACGCATGATGGGCTGGATTTGGCGCTTTATCTGCTACCAGCTGTCTGCGCCACTGATACCATGACCACACGAGCTTTGGATCACGAGTGAACGCTTCAGGTGTGGCCAAATCCTCAACGCCGTAGTTCTCCCACAGTCCTGTCTGCTTGTCTCGAAACGTTGGAATGCCGCTTTCTGCTGAAATGCCAGCGCCAGTCAAAATGCAAATACGCTGTTTCGCTGCCAACAGTTTTGCCGCAAGTTTTACTTCTGCTATTAACGCTGGTGATAATTCTGCTAACATGAGCCAACCCTTGCTAATAATGGATATTTTTTCTTATGATAGACGGAATTTGGTGGCTTGTCATATTGTTCGCTGTCATCGCAGCCTTATGGTTCGCGGCAAAATCGCGCGGGGCAAAAGTAGGCGAAAAGCATAGTGGCGCAAAATCAAAAAATGCCACACCTAATGATGCTCTGCAAAAAACATCAGCGCTATTAAAGCAGTACTTTCCTGATTATCGAGTCACACGTAAGGCAAATCATTTACTCGTTAGCAAACAAGGCAAGAAAGTCGCAATGATTACGATTGATAAGAAGATTGCTACAAGTCAGCGCCGTCTAGGTGAGATACCAGTGATTAATTACCACCGAGTCCCCAGCCGTGACCAACTGACTGCAAATCTACAAGAGGCGGAGTAAATTTTGCTATACAGCCAATTCTCTATAAATTGGGTACGGTGTCAGTCTCGCTCAGTCTACTATTTATAGTATTTTCACTCGGCTTCCTTGTATCCAAATTATACCGAACCGACTACAGGTGAGAGCACTAGAAGTATACGGGCACAGAAAAGCGGCAAACCTTTTGAAGTGTGTTTGAGAAGTATGGACAATTTGGGGTAATGCTAAGGAAGGACTAAATACGATGATTGGTGCGCTCGGCGGGAATCGAACCCACGACCCTCGGCTTCGGAGACCGATACTCTATCCAACTGAGCTACGAGCGCATAATACGAGTTGACTGCTAGGTTGCTCAATACTGCGTTTAATTGAGTATTATTGGCAGGGCAGTCTGTCGAAAAATAAAGACCGCCTAGTCTAACAAATAAAAGCCAGAAAGCCAATGAGCGAAGCCCGCTATTGACGTTTTTTAAGAAAAAACAGGATAGTCAGTAAACAAGCATGGCAATTTGCCCGTCTTTTCCCTTATAATGTCAGGGAAAATTCATATTTATAATCACCGATTACAAGTGCGCGCGCTGACGGGATGGCTGTTTGCTATTGATGACGAAATGTTTGTCGTCGAAGGAGGATAAACAGAATGTCCAAATCATGCGAGCCCTTGTATCTGTAATAAGAGAACGTGACGAATGAGAAAAGTAGTGATGTTATCGGCAGCTGCCATTCTAGGAATTGCTAGTATCGCGGTGAGCCAAGCGGAAGATGTTGCAGGCACACCTGTAACTGTCTCTGATGTAGCAGAAGCGCAAGATGTGGTCGAAAACGCGCCACAACAGTTAGGTGATGATACTCAAGCTGCCGCCGATACTACAGATGACACTGCTGCGGTCGATGCGAGCGGGCAAGCAGACGGTACTACAGATGACGCTGCGGCAACGGAAGAAGTGGCAGCAGCAGCGCCTGCGGCGGATGAAGAACCCATTCCACAAGATACGCCGCAAGTACAGAAGCTCATTGCTTTGTATCCTAACTTGATTGCTCGTATTCAGCCTGTCGCTACAGTATGTTTCGAAGACGATGAGGTTTGTGATGTAACGGCACGCTCATCAGGTCCTTCGGCAGGTGATGGCCCTCGCGATGGCAAAGCAGTATACAATGCCGTGTGTCAGACTTGTCATGCTTCAGGTTTGCTTGGTTCACCTATGCTAGGGGATGCAGGGGCTTGGGGACCACGTATAGCAAAAGGTAAAGATACTCTATACACCCATGCGATCAATGGCTTCAACGCGATGCCTGCTAAAGGTGGTGCGGACATTCCGGATGAAGAAGTTCAAAATGCAGTAGATTATATGGTTGGTGAAGCCAGCTAATTATTGCTCAGCCATTACTGACCGTGATGAATAGCTTACTAAGCTTTTAAGATACGCATTGACTAAGCGCTTATTTCATTTAATGAGGTAGGCGCTTTTTTAATGATGAGTATTATTAATATGGTGCTTCTAATAGAACACAGTTGAAATTCGTTGCTAATAGCCTCACCTTAAGACATTAGATTGTCTCTGCCAAATATTAGGGCCTGTCATCAATTAGCGTATTTGTACATTTGCTGGTTTTAAAATAACTAAAGCCTGTTAAACACTGTCAGAAATGTTGTCAATATATTCATATCTACGGCGATTTCCTTCTTATTTAGCAGCAGTACTTCTCATTTTAAGCCGCACGGTATAAATGATGCCACGCCCTAGTATTTTAATAGTCAATTTTCACATAAATTTATAACAAATAAAGAGGTTTGCATGTCTGAGGCACCAGCGCTTACGATAAAAAATTTATCCAAGACTTATGACAATGGCTTTTCGGCATTGAAGGGAGTAGATCTCACAGTACCACAAGGTGGATTCTTTGCGTTACTTGGTCCCAATGGGGCGGGTAAATCAACAATGATTGGCATCATCAGCTCACTTTTTAAGCCCACAACAGGCAGTGTGCATATTTTTGGCAATGACTTGTTAGAGAACCCTTCGGTTGCTAAGCAATATCTTGGCGTAGTACCGCAAGAGTTTAACTTTAATATGTTCGAAAAAGTCGAAGATATTCTGATTACACAAGCAGGCTATTTTGGTATTTCTGCCAAAGAAGCAAAACCTCGGGCCGAGAGGCTATTGACCGCGCTTGGTTTGTGGGACAAGCGCGACAGTATGTCACGCGAGTTATCAGGTGGTATGAAACGTCGTTTGATGATTGCTCGAGCGTTGATCCACAAGCCTAAGCTATTGATTCTCGATGAACCAACCGCAGGGGTAGATATTGAGCTGCGCCGTTCTATGTGGGAATTCATGCAGCAGATTAATATCGAAGAGAACACCACGATTATTCTGACCACTCATTATCTTGAAGAGGCAGAGCAACTCTGTAAGCGTATCGCTATTTTAGACCATGGTGAGATTCGAATTAATACAGATATGAAGGATTTGCTCGCACAGCTATCGGTTGAGACCTTTGTCTTTGATATCTCTACTCCGCTTGAGCATCCGTTACAATTAACAGGTGTCACCGAAGTGACGCAGCCAGACGATTTTACGCTTGAGGTGACCTTAACAGAAGGCGAGTCATTGAATGGCGTGTTTGCGCAATTGTCTGAGCAAGGTATTACGATTGCTAGTATGCGTAATAAATCCAATCGTCTAGAAGAGTTGTTTATGCGCCTTGTCGACAAAAATATCCAGAATGGAGACAGTATGAAGGAGTCAGGACTATGAATCAGAAAATAGTAGTAGACCCTAGTGACAGCATGTCATGGTCCAAAAAATGGATTGCTTTTCAGACGATTTTGCTAAAAGAAGTGCGCCGTATTTTACGTATTTGGCCACAGACTTTATTGCCACCCGTGATTACTATGACGCTATACTTCGTTATCTTCGGTAGGATGATAGGCGACAGAGTGGGCGAGATGGGCGGTGTGCCTTATATGCAATTCATCGTTCCTGGTCTTATTATGATGGCGGTGATTACCAATAGTTACTCTAATGTGGTCTCCAGCTTTTTTAGTGCCAAGTTTACTTCGAGTATTGAGGAGCTGTTGGTTTCTCCTGTCTCTAAGCACGCTATCTTGATGGGTTATGTCAGCGGTGGTATCTTCCGCGGCTTGGCCATCGCTATTATCGTCTCCATCGTCGCGCTGTTTTTTACAGATCTTGGCATTGAGCATTTATTTGTGACGGTATTTACTGTGCTTGGCACTTCGATACTCTTTTCGCTTGGCGGCTTTATTAACGCCGTCTTTGCCCGCTCATTTGATGATATTTCTATTATTCCGAGCTTTGTATTAACCCCTTTGACTTTTTTGGGTGGGGTGTTTTACTCAATGGAAGGGTTATCAACATTTTGGCAAACCGTCTCCTTACTCAATCCCATTGTCTATATGGTAAACTCGTTTCGCTACGGGATTTTAGGGTATTCTGATGTCAATGTCTGGTATTCAATGGCAGCGATTTTTGTATTCTGCGTGGTGTTTTATATCATCTCGTATCGTCTGCTCAGTGATGGTTCGCGTGTGCGATTGTAAATATGATAGCCATCATTTGTCATAGATAGCTTGTAATCAATAGACTGATAACCTTATCATAAGAGCCTAATATTGTTGGGCTCTTTTTTATGCTTAAAATTTCTGTAAGAAGTATGAGTAAGGCTTTTACAGCCACGTTATTGAGTACAATTACAAGCATTGCCATCGCAGCCCCATTTGCGACAATGGATGATTATGATTGGGTCGTCATGAAGACGCCTTTAGACCCTGCATCGTATAAGTATAATTGCCATAATGACTACAACTATGAAACTTATGATGCTTTACAAAACTGCCTGTATAACTTGAGGGAAGATGCAGATAATGCGTTTAGTAAGCAATGGGGTATCAGCGATAAAGTAATTAGAGAGCGAAATGCAATTTATATTAAAGTCGCTAATCGTAAAAAACCACTAGTATTTGTTGATTATTCCAGTCCTTATGAGGAGGATTTTAATCCTTATTATTCTCTACAAGACTACGATAAATCACGGAAATTACTAACAATACATCAAAGCTTTTATGAAGGAGAGAGCTTGACAGTAGTTAATTTGGCTACTGGACTTTGGCAAGATTTTAGTCTCAGAAAGCTAAGTGTCTCTCCTGATATGAGATACATAGTCGGTTTTGAAAGTGAGATGGGAGCGACGGAACATGTCAACATTTTGGAGCGACAAGATAGTGGTTACTATGAGGGCTACTATAAACAAGTCTATAGCAGTAGTGAAGATTCAAAAAACTACGACAGCCATAAAATTTTTTATCAAGCAGACAAAGCGCAGCAGGTTTATGATAGCGAACCCTTTACTTGGGTAGATGATACTGAGTTTAATGGTGACAAGCTCTATGTGGATTCTTTTTATAAGTTAAATGAAGCAGATTCAGCGGCTTTTCGAATACGATATACCTTTGTACGCGATGACAAAACAGGTGCGTGGCAAATGCGCAAAGGTAGCGTCTAGTGATTTCTATCTCTTTTAATGTAAGGATAACGTTGATCATCGCAGGGCTATTTGTCTTGATCACAATAGCACCCTTAAATGCCCAAGCAGCATCTTCAGCCTTGCCTTCAGCGTTAACGCCATCGACCAACGATGATTTTTGGATAAAAGTTGCTACGCCTGTGGCAGCAGAAAGGTAGTTGTCGATACGGTTACACTGACTATCAAACTTTGACAGATTATAAAAACTGTATTTTTAACTTGTTGGAGCACAATGACAACTTACAAAGTCAAAAGTGGGGCTTGAGTGACCGTGTTATTCGAGAAAAAGATACTATTTATATCAGTACACCTTATATCCGTACACCCCATCATAAGCAGCCATTGCTATTTAAGGATTACCTTGAACCGTTTGAAGAAAATCATAGAATTCATTATGAATTGCAGGATTATGATAAATCACATCATCTGTTACAGTTACTACGTACCTTGTATGAGACACAGTCCACCATTATCGTCGATTTAAATACAGGACATTGGCAAGAGCTCTACGCTACTGACCTTATGTTTTCAGACGATATGACTCATATTGTGGGGTTTAATGGTAGGCAAAGTATGACTAAAGACATCGTAATATGAGAACCTCAAAAAAATAACAATGATAGACGCTATACAACGGTACTTGGTAGCAATGAACTATATGAGCAGAATTATGATAATAATAAAAAGCATGAGGTATACGAAGCGCGAGATATTAGTTGGACAGCCGATAATAAAATCAATGTTGATTTCTTTTATAGGATAAATCCAACAGATATCGTAGCGTCTAGAGCGCGTTATATTTATGCGACCGATGATAAAGAGGGTACATGGCAGAGAGTTTTATCTGATAACGATACTAATAATTAAGCAATGATAAAAAGGTCTGACTCTCATATGCAAGCAGCTCAAACAGTCGTTAAATTAACCCGTATTTGTATGGCGAGTACATTACTTTTAGTGCTACCAATGTCAGCACAAGCAAAATTACCCAAAGCAACAATGGATGATTATGTTTGGAAAACGCTAGATCCAATAAGAGGTTCAGGTTATTTTAAGAATGAATGTGAATACGATAGCCTGCCATCTTATAAGAAATGCCTTGGGGAAAGTTTGGATAAACATGATAACGAGCTTAGTAAAAAATGGGGACTGAGTGATCGTGTCACTAGAGAAAAAGATACGGTATATATCCAAGTACCCAATAGATCCCTGCCGTTAGTTTTTCGTGATGAACTGTTTGCTCCTAATGCTCAGTCTCACTCTTATTTTTCACTTTATGATTATGATAAAAAAAGACAGCTATTATACTTGTTGAGAAGTTTCCCTGAAGGGGAAGGTATTATACTTGTTAATCTCAGAACTGGTTTTAGTCAAGAGTTTGATGGTATCGACTTAAATGTATCACCAGATCAATCATACGTTACTACAGTAGATCGTTATATAGGTGAAGAAAATATTACGATTTGGCAAAAGCAGAAGAAAGGTGACTATAAAATTGTTTACGAGAGTAATCTTAGCGAATTAAAAGCGCATTTGGATTTTTACCAAAATAGAGACCAAAGGCATGATCTTGAAGATATTGATATTGAGTGGGAAGATAAGGATAGCGTTTTGGTCGATTTTTATTATCTTATTAATGGAACCGATGATACAGGCTATCGAGTACGATTTAATTATGTGAAGACAGAGCCTACTTCAGACTGGCAAATGATTCCCATAAAATAGCCCATTGCTGTAAAATAACGTGTTTCTGTTTCATTATATTTAAGTATGAAAGGTAAGTAATTTATGAGTATTCACGGTATCTTGGGTGAGCAAACCACCGACTATCCAACTGAGTATAGTCCAGAAACCTTGTATCCTATTGCCCGCAGTATGGGGCGCGCTGCTATTGGCTGGCAAGACGATAAGTTGATGGTTGGCGTCGATTGGTGGCAGGCATTCGAGATGTCTTGGCTTAACCAGCAAGGTATTTCACAGGTTGCCATCGCGCGCTTTAGTATACCCGCTAGTTCTCCATTTATCGTCGAGTCAAAATCACTCAAGCTATATCTAAACAGTATCAACTTTACTGAATTTACTAATTGGGTAGAGGTGCAAACGCTGATTGCCAAAGACTTATCTGCCTGCGTGCAAGCAGACGTGCAAGTTGAGTTATTTGGTTTAGATAATGAGCAAGGCAATGAGCAGTCGGGATTATTGATTGCTCAGCCTGAAGGTGCTTGTATCGATGATGCCTTAGCAGGTAGTAATGATAAAGTTGCATTATGCGAGCATCCCGATGCCTCGCTACTGAGTAACGCTGAAACGAATGTTAATTTAGAGATAGACAGCACTCAGCCTTATAATTTTTATTCAAATCTATTGCGTAGTAATTGTCCGGTGACCAATCAGCCCGATTGGGGCACGCTTGCGGTTTCGATTATCAGTAATAAGACAGTCGACGAAGCTGCAATGCTGCGTTATATTTTAAGTTTCCGTCAGCACAATGGCTTTCATGAACAGTGTGTGGAGCAAATATTCGCTGATTTGAGTCAATACTATGAGCCAAGCGAGCTGATGGTTCGTGCGTGGTATACGCGCCGAGGCGGTATCGATATCAACCCTTGTCGCGTGAGTGATATAAGATTATTGCCGAAGCCAAGCCGTTTAATTCGTCAGTAGAATTCTTAATCAACCCAAAACATATGACAATAATCTTATTCAAATAAAAAGCGCCTATCTCATTAATTGAGATAGGCGCTTTTTATGGCACAGTCTGTGCTAATCAGACTATTTGCCGCTTACTTTTGCTATGACTTCTTCACGGCTAAGCATTTGCTTTTCTGCTTCACGGCGATTGACGTACTCGTATTTGTCTTCAGCAAGATTGCGGTCAGAGACCACGATACGATGCGGAATACCAATCAATTCAAGATCAGCAAATTTGACGCCTGGACGCTCGTTACGATCGTCGAGCAACACATTGACACCTTGAGACTTTAGCTCTTCATACAGCGCAGTAGCGGTTTGCATGACGGTCTCTTCTTTCGACTTCATCGGTATGATAGCCACTTCAAAAGGCGCAATCGAGTCAGAAACAGTCGGCGTTTTTGGCCACATGATACCGTTTTCATCGTTGTTCTGTTCGATTGCAGCGGCGATGATGCGACTAACACCAATACCATAGCAACCCATCATTAGGGTAACTGGCTTGCCATCTTCACCTGAAACCTTACAGTTCATCGCTTGTGAGTACTTATCACCCAGCTGGAAGATATGACCAACTTCGATGCCGCGTTTGATTTTCAGGCTACCTTTACCGTCAGGAGAAGGGTCGCCCTCTTGCACATTTCGAACATCGACGATGCGGGTGAGACGGGTATCTCGTGCCCAATTCATACCAATAGTGTGCTTGTTAACTTCATTCGCACCAGTGACAAAGTCTGATAAGGCTGCTGCCGAGCGATCGACAAACACAGGCATATCTAAGTCAACACCAATATAACCTTTATGCAGACCAGCTGCTTTCAGTTCTTCATCAGAAGCTAGCGTCAACGGCACGTTTGCTTCTTCGATTTTTTCTGCTTTGATGGTGTTTAATTGATGATCACCGCGCAGCACAATCGCAATCAGCTGTGGCTCATCGTCTTCGGTATGACCATGGACGATTAAGGTTTTGACTGTGGTGGAGAGCGGAATGTCTAAGTGTTCTGCAACCATTTTACAGCTGGTCATATCTTCGGTTAAGACGTCTTCGCGTGCCATCTTGGGCGGCTGACGCTCAGCAGTGCTGACAGATTCTGCTAGTTCAACGTTGGCTGCATAGTCAGATGAGTCTGAGAATGCAATATCATCTTCGCCACTGTCTGCCAAGACATGGAATTCATGCGAGGCAAAACCACCGATAGAGCCTGTGTCCGCTTGTACTGCACGGAAATCTAAGCCCAAGCGGGTAAAGATACGCGTATAAGCGTCATACATATCATGATAAGTTTTAGCCAATGAGGCCTGATCAACATGAAATGAATAAGCATCTTTCATGGTGAACTCACGCGCACGCATCACGCCAAAACGTGGACGAATCTCATCACGAAACTTACCTTGAATCTGAAAGAAGGTAATCGGTAGCTGTTTATAACTACGTAGCTCGCCCTGAGCAAGATTGGTGATGACTTCTTCATGGGTTGGACCAAGCACAAAATCGCGATCATGACGGTCTTTAAAGCGCAACAGCTCAGGACCATAATCATCAAAACGTCCGGTCGTTTGCCAGAGTTCTGCTGGCTGAGTCATTGGCATGAGCACTTCTTGTGCACCGACATTTTGCATCTCTTCACGAACAATACGTTCGACTTTTTGTAAGATGCGCAGCCCCATGGGCAACCAAATATATAGTCCAGAAGCGATTTTGCGAATAAGACCGGCGCGCACCATCAATTGGCTAGAGGCGATATCAGCATCACTAGGGGTTTCTTTTAGAGTGGCAAACAAAAATTGACTGGCTTTCATAAATAAAGCGTAACCTTATCAACGATAAAAAAAATAAGAAATAGTAGGATGTTGAGCGTGTGGCTGAGAGTTTCAGAACCGCCGCAAGCTTACCTTTATTACTTGGTAATAGGCTAGGACATCGCCTAGCTAAAGGATGATTTCACAAAAAATACTTCAGTAACTACTTCCTGCATACAGCAGGGGAAGTTTTTAATTTATGCATCAATATATCGGGCTATTCAAACACCAATTTTCAGGCTAGAAGCCCGAAAAATAAATATATGCTGACATTTTTGTTCATGCAATCTGACTATGTTAGGTAAAGTTTGCCTAAGACGCAATGACTTTTTGTTTTTTCAGGCCGAACGTGACGTAAACAGGTAAATATCACCACAGTAACCCGATGATTTGCTGATTTTAAAGGCATTTGTGTGGAAATGTGTGGAAAGATATCGTGCTTTACATAGAGGTATTCATTAAAAATTATGTAGAGGATTGGTAGTTATTACTTGAAGTCGTTGCTCAAAAATAGCATTTATCATTTAGGACGTGATCTTTTGTATAGTCCTGACTGTGTAGTCCTAAAAGTATGTAGTTATAAAAATAAACGATGAAACTTTAAAGGTGCTTATATGAACCGTCCTGATAATCGCTCTCCTGTTGATAACCGTTCGACTAACACACAAGCGAAAAAACCCATTGCTTTGATGTCGTGGCTGGTGTTACTTATTGGGTTGGTCGCTATCGTTTTTGCTATCTATACTGCGCAAAATATAACTGAAGAAGCGCCGATAGAGACCATCACTCGTGAGGGTGTGGTCACGAAGATTCAGCAGCTCAATCGCCTGCAAACGGTCGCCTTTAGCGTAGATACTGTCATCACAAGCCAGCGTCCAGGGAGCTGGATGAAGTTATGGCAAGATGAGCAAAAGGGCTTGTTTATCGCCCGTGGTCGCGTAGAGGCAGGGATTGATCTGAGTGCATTGACGCCTGGAATGGTGCAAGTGATACCACCTACTACAGCGCAAATTAATGCCAGACTAGAGGAGGCGCAGGAAGGCGATAACAATACATCAGCTACTCCAGCTTCTATAATGCCGCAGATTAATATTACTTTGCCGCCTTCAGAGATATTTTCAGTCTATTTGGACGATATCGAAATTTATGATTGGCAGACAGGGGCTTTTGGCATGATGCAAGTGGATCCTAAGATATTTGACCAAGCACAAAGCATGGCGAAAAAAGAAGTGCTTGAACGTGCTTGTCGCGGTGATGTCATGAATATGGCATTACAGAACGCCCAAACGCAGTTGCAGCAACTGTTTGCGTTGACAGGTGCAATTGTGACGGTTACCACTCAAGGTGCAGGCGCGTGTCAATTGCCAGTAAGTACGTCGTAGATTTTGAGACCTAAATGCTTATTGAGGGCTCTAGTCAAGGCATCTCTTCATTTTTAGCCCACTTAGTCGCTTCCATTCAGATTGAGGACACGCCCTAATATTTTTAGTTCAAAATTATCGATAACCACGCTATCATAGTGGTATATAATGAATTTATTCTAAAAAAAGAATAAAGTACTGCTGAAATCGATTTTTCAAAGCCTACGTCTAAATGATGACACGCCCTAGAAAAATTTATACCAGTCTTATAAATATTGATGATAATAAAGCTCATATAATATAAGAGGTGATGCATATGGCAATTTTCAATGATCAACCTGCTACTAATGATAAGCGTGATAAATTGAATAAAAACCTCAAGCTAACAGAAAGACTTCCGTTTGCGACATGGATATTGTTAATTATCAGCTTTACCTTATTAGCATTTGCTTTGTATAGCATTCTAATAAAAACATTAGAGACGCCAAATAACACTCACAATGTTGATGTTCCCGAAAGCACTATGACGGAAGTTAAGTAGCGAAGCGGTTGGTCAGTCACGTGTCTTTTAGCCAATAGACCTTATTCTATGAATATTCGTCTCCCTATGATGCCATGCTTCATTATTTTTTAAATTCAGCAATCGCCAGTTGCCGTACCGCTTTGTGTTCGACCATTGGTGCGGGGTAATCTACCTTCCCAAACATATCGTCAGTGTTGATAGCTTTACGTATCTTGTCTTCGCTATGCAAGGTGCTGGCAGGCATATCCTTTAATTCAGGTAACCATTCCTTTATAAACTCCCCATCAGGGTCATGCGTTTTGGCTTGGCTAAAGGGATTCATAATACGGAAGTAGGGCGCAGAGTCCGTACCGGTCGAGGCGCTCCATTGCCAGCCGCCATTATTTGAGGCAAAGTCGCCGTCTATCAGCTGCTGCATGAAATAGCGCTCGCCCCATCGCCAATCAATCAGTAAATCCTTGGTCAAAAACATCGCGGTGACCATGCGCAAGCGATTGTGCATAAACCCCGTGGCATTTAAGCACCGCATCGCGGCATCGACTAAGGGCACACCAGTCCTGCCCGTACACCACGCATCAAAATCATCCTCATTGTACGACCAATTAATCTTAATATCGGTCTCATGTTTATAAGCTTGGTGCTGAATAAGCTTTGGTTTATCTGCTAATACATGACGATAAAAGTCTCGCCACGCCAGCTCACTGATCCAGCGGTTAATATCTTCATTGTCGCCATCATTACCATGCAGTTGTTCTTGTGCTTTAGCCGCTTGCAAGTAGCAAAGTCTGGGACTGATGACCCCAATCGTCAGATACGCTGACAACTGGCTAGTGGCGTGCAAGCTTGGTACATCGCGGCTCACATCGTAGTTATGAATGTCATCCGCAACGAATTGATCTAAGCGGTGACAAGCCGCCACTTCTCCAGCAGGATAGGCGTCACGTGCGTTAGTAAGCTGTGCCTCACTATCAATATGACTGAGCTGGGTATTATCTGCTAATGACTGTTGATAGTCTTCAACCACTTTTTGGCTTAACGCTTCTATCGCGTCGACAGTATTGACGGCCTGTTTTGATATTTCCAAAGTAGCCTTGTTGCTATCGATGTTGCTATCGATATCACTATCGATTGCTAAAGCTTTATGCATTTGTATGTTGCTAACTTCCAAGGTATGCCGCCACTTTTTATAAAATGGGGTAAATACCTGATACATACTATCGTCATTGGTGGTGATGCTTTTCGGTGGTAAAATGCATTGATCATGCCAGCGTATAAACTCGATGTCGTTTTTTGCTAGCAGCTTGTTAACTTGTTCATCGCGTTCAATCTCATTGCCCTCATATTCATGATTGGCCATGACGCCGCTAATATTATTGACTGCACATAAGGCGTTTAATGAATCCGCACAATCAGAGAAACTCTCGCAAATCTGTACATGCAAGGTGATATTTAATTGTTTGTGCAAGTCATTTGCCAATATAGGCAAGGTACGGGCGATATGATCGAGTTGAACCAATGACATATCGTGCGTTTGCCATTGCTCAGGCGTGAGGAAAAATACAGCGCTTACTGATGCGTCATTATCATGAGCACGCTCACAAAGCGCTGCTAAAGCGGTGTTGTCATGTAGGCGTAGATCACGGCGAAACCACATCAAATAATGGGCGGGGCTAGTGCTGGTATTATCATTGTTATTGTCATCGTTGTTATCAATGGTATTGGTAGTTGCCGACGCAGTGTTAGACATTAAGTATCCTCATATTAATCAATCGCAATCATAAACAAAACTATGAATAAAAGTATGCTAGGATAAGTTTTTGGATGCAATTGATTTACTCATTGAGTAACAAATCCTCATCATTTTATGCTCAATCGCTATGACAGCCAATCACTGGCTGCTGTACTTTAAGGTCACACCATGCACGTGAAGTTTTGCGGGTTTACCGACGTAGCTGATATTCATACTGCCACCCAATTGGGTGTAGATGCGGTCGGCTTGGTATTCTATCCGCCCAGTCCACGCGCTGTGACCATGGAACAAGCCAAAACCTTAATCACTGCCGTTCCTGCCTTTTTCAGTGTCGTCGCCTTGGTGGTTAATATGTCACACGAAGCGCTGGTTGAACTGGCGGACAATGTCGCATTTGATATCATTCAATTCCACGGTGATGAAAGCCCTGAGCAGTGCCAACAATTGGCAAACGCGGTCAATAAACGCTGGATAAAAGCCTTACGCATCAATGCAGAGCAAGATACGCTAGATAGTGTGGGCGCACGTATTGATAGCTTTGCAGCAGCAGGGGCGAGTAGTATTTTGCTCGATGCTTATCATCAACATAAATATGGCGGTACGGGTGCGCGCTTTGATTGGAGCCTTATTCCTCACCATAGCTCGTTACCGATTGTCTTAGCAGGCGGCCTTGATGCCCAAAATGTCGCTGCGACGACAGCGCTGCCCATTTATGCCGTTGATGTCAGCGGTGGCATCGAGGCAGCTAAAGGTAAAAAAGATGCTGCCAAAATGCGCGCCTTTATGAAAGCGGTCAAACGCGATCGATGGCAAAGCGTGACGGTCACTGACGCCATCTAAGCGATTCATAAAGCACCTTTATCCTTATTTGGTCGTTATTCCGATTTTCTGCTTAAATCTTATTTTTTCGTTCTCCACTATTTATATTAAAAAATACCACTTATTACAGTAGGAATTATCATGAGTCATGTCGCTAACAAAGATTTATCAGCCACGGCACAAGCCGTCAATACCTTTACCAATCCAACTGATGTACAAGACTTCAATCAGTATCCCGATGCCCGTGGGCACTTTGGTGTGCATGGCGGTCGTTTTGTCTCTGAAACCTTGATGGCAGCACTGGAAGAGCTAGAAGCGCTTTATACCAAAGTCAAAGCAGATCCAGCGTTCTGGGAAGAGTATCATAATGATTTGGTCAATTATGTCGGTCGTCCAACACCGCTTTATCATGCCAAACGTTTGAGCGATGAGATTGGTGGTGCGCAAATTTACTTTAAGCGTGAAGATCTTAACCATACTGGCGCGCATAAGGTAAATAATACCATTGGACAAGCATTGCTTGCCAAGATGAGCGGCAAACAACGTATCATCGCTGAGACGGGCGCAGGGCAACATGGCGTGGCAACTGCGACGATTGCCGCACGCTTAGGATTAGAATGTATCGTTTATATGGGTGCCGATGATGTCGAACGCCAAAAGATGAACGTCTATCGTATGCGTTTACTTGGTGCCACTGTCGTGCCGGTTACTTCTGGCTCACGTACCCTTAAAGATGCGATGAATGAAGCGATGCGTGATTGGGTTACCAATGTCGATAGCACTTATTACATTATTGGTACGGTCGCTGGCCCGCATCCTTATCCGCTACTCGTGCGTGATTTCCAAGCGATTATCGGTAAAGAAGCGCGCATTCAGCATTTGCAAATGACTGGCAAATTACCAGATGCCCTAGTCGCCTGTGTCGGTGGTGGCTCAAATGCAATTGGTCTGTTCTTTGACTTCTTAAATGATACTGATGTCAAAATGTACGGCGTCGAAGCGACGGGTGATGGTATCGAAACGGGTCGTCACTCAGCGCCACTAGCAGCTGGTCGTATTGGTGTATTGCACGGCAATCGTACTTACCTAATGGCAGACGATGACGGACAGATTCAAGAGACGCATTCTATCTCTGCTGGTCTTGATTACCCTGGTGTCGGTCCAGAGCATAGCTTCTTAAAAGACATGAAGCGCGTTGAATATGTGGGCTGTACCGATAAAGAGTCGCTAGAAGGCTTTCATGAGGTCACGCGCAAAGAAGGCATTATTCCTGCGCTCGAATCTGCGCATGCCGTCGCTTATGCATTGAAGCTAGCTAAAACGATGACGCCTGATCAAACGATTATTGTAAATATGTCGGGTCGCGGTGATAAAGACTTGCACTCAGTAATGAAAGCAGAAGGGATTGAGCTTTAGATTACTACGATTTTAGAGTTCCTATCATTCGAATCTACTTTAGTTCCATTATTAACTTGAGAGTTATCTGATGTTGAGGGTACGGTGAATCATAATTTATTTGAGCTAAATAGCTTTCCAGATAAGCTAACACTTAGCCTGCCCTTGAGCATTAATACGCTACTGCCTAAGAAAGAACTAAAGTTTTTTCAAAGTGAAAAGTTTGTTGATAGTATGCAACTAGCTTTGCTCTCGGTAGCGATCGGCTTTATTTTGTATCTAGCAGAGAAGTTCTTAGGTAGTAATGATTTATTAAAATTTCAATCCATTTTTGTTATATGTAGTATGTTCATGTTATGGCACATATTTTCTCATTACTTAGCATTTCGTAAAGAAAAAGGCCAAAACTTACCTAGTAAATATGTGGCAAAAAATATTGATTGGCATTTAGAACCTATTCTGTCTATTACCTCTGATAAATTAAGAGTCCTCTCAAATAGTCGCCGTAAAGAGAAAGTGATTTGTTTTGATAATATAGATGAAATTGTTTATAACATTGAAAAAGATGATAGTGGTATTTCAGTACTCTACAAGCCTAATACCAGTGAAAGGTTCGAGGATAATATTATTCCTGACTCACTTGATGGGGATGGGTTATCAGAATTTGTACTATTAAAGTCAACGCTTGGAAGTTATGTTTTAAACGATAATTTAGACAATCATTATCAGATTCATAGAATACAAGTAGCGTTATTATTAACTCATATACTCTATAACCGTACCGAACAGCTAAATATCGACTGGTAAGGTTATTAGGTTATTAGGTTATTAGTAGAGAGACTATGTGTGTTACGCGACTCAATAATAAAAGATTAACTTTAAATTAATTAAGAGAACACTATGACCCGAATTGAAAGCACTTTTAAAACGTTAAAATTACAAAATAAAAAAGCCCTTATTCCTTATGTAATGGCAGGCGATCCCAATCCAGAGACGACAGTAGGCTTGCTTCATGACTTAGTGAAGCATGGTGCAGATATGATCGAATTGGGCTTACCCTTCTCTGATCCAATGGCTGATGGCCCAGTCGTTGCCTTAGCAGGTGAGCGTGCATTAGCCGCAGGTACCAGTACGCGTGATGCATTAAAAATGGTCGCTGAGTTTCGTCAAACAGATACACAGACGCCAATTATTTTGATGGGTTACCTCAACCCAGTTGAAATCATTGGTTATGATAACTTTGTGGCGCTGTGTGAGCAGTCTGGCGTCGATGGTATCTTGATGGTTGATTTGCCACCAGCAGAGGCGGGTAGCTTTACCCAGCACTTAACTGACAACTCGATAAATGAGATTTTCTTACTATCCCCAACCACTTTGCCTGAGCGCCGTAAGCAAGTATTAACCCATTGTGGCGGTTATATCTATTATGTGTCATTGAAAGGCGTGACAGGTTCAGCAACGCTAGATACAGCTGCCGTGGCGACCCAAGTGCAAGCCATTAAAGCCGCGACAGACCTTCCAGTATGTGTCGGGTTTGGTATCCGTGATGGGGCTTCTGCAAAAGCGATTGGTACTTATGCGGATGGTGTCATCGTTGGCAGTGCGTTGGTACAGAATTTTGCTAATATAGATGCGAGCGATGCGACGGCTGTTGCGGCGGCTCAGCAAAAAATCATGGCTAAGATGGACGAGCTACGCGGCGCGTTGGATAGCTTGAGCGCTTAGATTTATATGGTAATTGCCTTATATGGCGATCGCTATAGAAGTCATCGATATAGCAGAATGGGTAGCGTTTGCTGATGGCAGGCGACTCACTGGCATTCATCATTGACCTGATATAAGTTCCCCTGTATGAACCTGAGAAATAGTCAGTAGCGTAGCCACGTTGATTTACGGTTTATAAAGACTTAGTATTTATGAGCGCTTAATATTTATAAGCACTTAATATTTATGAGCGCTTAGTATTTATAAACACAAGATCAAATGACTTTGCTAAATTTAGTTTACGAGTGTAAACTAATATAATTATGATAGTGGTTTTTAAAATAGCATTTGTTGATACTCCTATCGCTGATATTTATCCATAAGTACGATAGACTGCGATATGGATATGTAAACGTGTCCCATAACTGCTCATGTTATGCTGGTATTTGACACTTTGTTTAGACAACCATTAAACTCTCAAGGACAAGGGAATGAGCCAACTTGTCGATAAGCCTTTGATGATGGCAAATAATATGACTGATACAATAACAAAACCTGATATGACTAATCCTAATAATACTGAAAAAAACAACGTCGAGCCGAACGGTAACACCGCTGGGCAATCGTGGTTTAATCGCTCGGTACCAGGTATCAAGCAGCAATTAACAGCGCCTTTGACGGCAGTAGAGACCGAACCGTCAACCAAGTGCAGTAATTGCCATTCGATGATTACCAACACGGCGCTTATCTTTAACTGCTATGTATGCCCGCATTGCGATCATCATTTACCGATGAGTGCTCGCGAGCGTCTGCATTGGATATTGGATCAAGTAGATGGTGAGCTTGGGCAAGAATTTACGGCAAAAGATCCGCTAAGATTCGTCGATAGTAAGCCATATCCAAAGCGTATGAGTGAAGCACAAGAAAAAACGGGCGAATCTGAAGCGCTGATTGTCATGTATGGTAAGTTGCGCAATCTTGACGTCGTCGCTTGTGCTTTTGATTTCCGCTTTATGGGCGGCTCGATGGGGTCAGTCGTCGGCGATCGATTTGTCCAAGCGGCAGAAAAAGCGCTTGAAGATAAAGTACCTCTAGTTTGCTTTGCAGCCTCAGGCGGTGCGCGTATGCAAGAGGGGCTATTGTCTTTGATGCAGATGGCTCGTACTGCAGCAGCAATTGAACGCTTAAGAATTGCTGGCGTGCCGTATATCGTTGTGCTGACCAATCCCGTTTATGGCGGTGTGACTGCATCGCTCGCTATGCTCGGTGATATTCATCTGGCAGAACCAAAAGCCATGATTGGCTTTGCTGGCAAGCGCGTGATTGAGCAAACCGTCCGTGAGACATTAGAAGAACCGTTTCAGCGTGCCGAATTCTTGTTAGAGCATGGCGTGGTCGATGAAGTGGTACATCGTCATCAGCTTATCGATACCATTTATCGCTTGCTGGCGAAGTTATGTGGCGTTCCTAATGTTAATGCTTAGCACCAAATAAACAGCGGATTAAGTTTATAAGTTTTATAACTGCTTAGCAGCGTGTTAATATCTCTAAAATATGCAAAACTCCTTAATAGCATTTATCGTCATATAACGGTAAATGCTATTTTTGGTTTTAGTTAGCAGATACACGGTTTTTATTTTCATAAAATTATATATAGGTTTGCGCCATGTCTGATTCTCAAGCTTCTAATCCCGCTAGCCCCAATGATAAAGCCGACTTAACGGAATGGCTTGATTATATGCAGCAGATACACGTCTCAGCGATAGATATGGGCTTGTCGCGCGTGTTGCCAGTCGCTGAAGCACTGGGTGTGGTACAGTCAGCGAAAGATGATGCTTATGTATTTACCGTGGCAGGCACCAATGGTAAAGGCTCAACGACGGCAGTGATTGCACAGATGTGCCAAGCAGCAGGCTATAAGACAGCTCTCTATCAATCACCGCATCTCAGCGCCTTTAATGAGCGGGTACGCATCAATGGCGAAATGGTCAGCGATGAGACATTAATCAACGCTTTTAACAAAGTAGAAGCGGCACGGTTACAGTGTGCTTTGACCTTATCGTTTTTTGAGATGACGACATTGGCTGCTTTATTGATATTTGCCGAAGCCGACTGTGATGTATGGGTATTAGAAGTGGGACTCGGTGGGCGCTTAGATGTCGTCAATATTATCGACCCTGATATGGCGGTGATTACCAATATCGGCATCGATCATGTCGATTGGCTTGGTGACAATGTCGAAGATATTGGTCGCGAAAAAGCAGGAATCTTACGCAATGGTATTCCCCTGATTTATGGCGCTACCGATATGCCAACCAGCGTGCAACAGGCTATCGATAAGAATCAAGCAACTTGTTATCAAGTCGGGCAAGGTTTTCATTATCGCGAGATCGATGCAATTACTTGGCAATATAGTAATGCTGCTGTTACTCTACAATTGCCACGACCAGCACTGTCATTGACCAATACTGCCAATGCCTTATCAGCAGTGTTAGCCAGTTCATTAGAAATCGATATTGCTGCTATTGAGCAGGCGCTACAGACCGTTAAATTGGCAGGTCGCTTTGATTATCGAGAGTTAGAGAATCGGCACTGGCTATTTGATGTGGCACATAACGAGCAGGGGGTTGAGTTTTTATTAGCGCAATTATCACCGCTCTGGCAGTATGTAGCGAAGCAAAATAGTGATGAACAAACCAATAGCGCACCTGCAACCATTAAAATGCTATTTTCCATGCTGGCGGATAAAGATATCGACAAGGTCGTGCAGCGTTTGACCGAATCAGGCTTGCCGATTAGTGATTGGTTCATCGCTGAAATTGACTATCCACGTGCGGCGAGTACTCAGCAGTTGCAAGGTATCTTAAGCAACTATGTGGATAGTGCGCAGATACATGAGTTTAAACGTTTATCAGAAGCGACGCAGGCCGTTATAAATGGCAGTCAACCACAAGATCTCATTGTCGTTTGTGGCTCCTTCCATACTATTGGTGAGGCATTGGCGGCACTTGAAAAATGAGAAATTAAGTGAAAATATGACGGGTTTAATGTTAATCTTAACAGCAGCGTGAGAGCAGACAGCATAAAAAATATACTTTATAATCAAAGAGCTTTTACAAACAAAGAGGCTTTTTATAAGGTACTTTATAAAGTGTTTTATAAAAAGTACTTTCATAAAGAATAGCTTTCATAAAAAAGTGCTGTTATAAATATGACATAATCTTTGAGAGAGGATGGCAGTAACTGGCGGCAGTGGCTATTTATCAAGACGACTGGTAGGATATTAGCTGATAGGGTTTTAACAATAACCGCGCTGACCAATCAACCTTATTACCAACTAAGAGACGTAAACGGATGAACTTTTCGAGACAAGCCTTATTGGGCATTGGGATGATTATCGGCGGTAGCGTGATGCTATATGCCATGGTGCAACAAATTGGTGATGGTAATACATCCGAGCCAGCGACGGCAATGGTCGATAAGCCAAGTGCCGAGCAAGAGGCGCCGCAGCCACTGACCACTGACATCGACACTGAAAAGCGTATCCTGGCGCAAAAGCAAAAAGAACGTGCTGCGCGGGTAGCTGAGCAAGAAAAACGGGCGCAGCAGTTTTTGACGGAGCAAGAGACTGCAGAGGCGCAAGCCTTGGCAAAATCGCGTGCGGAAAATCAGCAGTATATAGCCAATAGTGCACCCGCTGCCGCCGATGACGACAGTTCAGAAGCTGCTCAAAATGTGGTTCAACCCTCAAGCGCACAGCCTAGTACTAATGATCAAGCAACTGCCGCGGCGATCAACACGAGCGATAGCGATAAGCAAAAGGCCGCTCAAGCCCAGCAACAAGAAGCCAAAAAACAGGCCGCACTAAAAGAACAAGCTGCCGCCAAAAAAGAAGCAGAAGCCAAACGCCAAGCGGAAGCTAAAAAGCAAGCTGATGCTCAGACCATGGCTGAGAAAAAGAAACAAGCGGTGGAACAAGCAGCAGAAGCCGCCAAAAATGAGCCACCAAAATCGCCTTCTGACTATCAAGTAAAAAGAGGTGATGGGCTGATAAAACTGGCGCGGCAATACAATATGCCCGTAGAAGTATTGGCACAAGCGAATAATCTTTCGCCATCGACATCGCTACAACTGGGTCAGAGTATTACCATTCCATCGCGTAAGCAGGTGGATCGTTTGGCACGTGAAGCAGCAGCAGCTGAACAGGCTCGTGAAGAAAAACGCAAAAAAGAAGACGCGCTCGCAAAAAAATCGACTGATGCCAAACGCGACGCTCAGCAAAAACTCAGTGAAGCCCGTAAAGAAGTCAAAGAAACCGATGCTAAAGGCAGCTTTGGGGTACAAGTTGCCTTGGCGAATGACCAAGCTAAAGCCGATGAGCTGGCCAAAAAATTCAAATCAGCAGGCTATCAAGTGAAGACCAGCGCTACCAGTCGCGGCGTCCGAGTCGTCGTTGGTCCTGAGCGTGGCAAAGTCGCGGCCTTGGCATTAAAAGACAAAATCAATAGCGATCCCAAAGTAAATACGACGAGCGCTTGGGTACTTTACTGGCGTTAAGATAGAGGCTCGTCTACTATCATTAAATGATTACATCTGAATAGAAGAGACATTTTCAAGATATTGGTTGGGTCTTTATTCGCTTTCTATCAAAACACGACATATGCTGTCGTGTTTTTTTGCTTTATAGATTGCCGAGTGGCGCATCCTTAGTTAAGATGAGCGCCATTTTTATTATCTCTTTTTGTATAACCTGTCAGCCTATAAAGGTTGCCCTGCTGTGATCGGCCCGTCATGGATTCATTGTGAATGATGACACTCAGCCAATCACTTTCATATTGTATAAGGTAAAACCATGTCATTTGGCGTTATATTTTTAATATTGGCTGTTGGGTTTTTAGGGCTGATTACCGTACCAAAGCTATTGAAAAAACCCCCAGTCGTTGAGCCTGATCCAAAGCCTGTACGCGGCGATGAGCTGGCTATTTGGCCATTTGCACCGATGCCCATCATGACCGATACCGAGGTAATATTTTTTAATAAGTTAAAAAATGCATTACCGGAATATCATATATTTGTCCAAGTTCAGCTGTCACGCATCATCGAAGCCAATAGTGATGAGACCTCTGAGCGTAGCTTTTGGTTCAATCGTATCTGCCGTCAAAGCGTGGATTATGTGATCGTGGATGTCGATGCTCAGACTACATTAGTCGCTATAGAGCTTGATGATTGGACGCATAGTAGCAAAGCACGTCAAAAAGCAGACGATAAAAAAGACAAAGCTCTAGCCAGTGCAGGTATTGCCATGGTTCGCTTTCACGCTGAGCGCATGCCCAGTGCTGATATGCTCAGATATGAGCTGATGCAAGTGATTGAGAGTTATTGATAAAGTATCTTTGCTAGACAATCAAAGGTTACTAGGGCACGCCCTAAGTTAGCGGCATTTATTTTTTGTGTAACATTGCTGTTATATCAGCTTACTTTATAGATAAGTTGTTTAAATAAGAGTATTATCATTTTATTTTAAAGCAAACTTAAGTTTTCTAAATTGATATGAGCGTTCTTTAACTATGTGAGCTTTCTTTGCTTAGTTGGATCACGTTCTTGCTGTCTTGACTCTTTAAAACATCTCTATAAAGGACTGTGTAATGAAACTTTTTAAATTGACTGCATTAGCACTAGCCAGCACGTTAGCATTAGCAGGCTGTGGCGATGACAATGATAACAACACCTCTTCTGGTAATGGTAACAATACTCCAGAGGTTCCAATTAAACCGCCTGTTGATAATAGTTTGTCTGAGCTTGAGCAAGCAAAAGAGATGATTCGTACTGCCAAGCTGTTTGTCAGTGATAATAAAGCGGTTACAGATGCTTATGAAGATGTCAGTGATATCCTTACAGAAAAGCAAGATACACGACTTGGCTACACCTTCGATATCCCAAGTGATCTGAAATACTATATGGAAGAGACTGATGTATCACAGCTCACAGCAGCTGATATTACTGCACTGGCCAATGATGAAGAGTTTGAAACAGCACTGGGCAATATAGCCTTAACCCCAGAAAAAGGGTTTTTAGCGACGCTAAGTACTGACGGGAAGTTTACCTTAACTGGTAGCACCAAGGTCAATATCGAAGAATACGATTACGTATATAATCCACAAACAGGTTTATATGACCCTGTTGTTGATAATAAAGACGTTTTCACCGTAGCGTTTGATGGTTTTGAAGATGCACTGATTTCTAATACCAGTACGACTAACTTCAATGGCAGCTTGGGTTTCAAGAGTATTAAAATTGGTACTGGTACGGACGCCGTTAGCCTCAGCTCAAATACTAAAGGGGCTACAGTCAGCGGTCAATTCAGTGATAAAGTCGTGGTCAATGATGAGTTTGATATCAATGACGCAAATAGAGAAGGTATTACTCTAGAAAAGGCTGTCATCAAATTAAGCAGTCTAAAGTTGACGGCTAACGATAGTGTAATCGAAGCAAAGGATTTTGAATTTTCTGCACTAGATGTCAGCAAAAAGCTGGCAGACAATAGCTTAGTGGTCAGAACCATTCCTTATAAACTTGCTATAACTGGCAAGATGACAAAGCAAAAACCTGAGACTGATGTAACGATTACCTTGAATGCTACTGCCAACGATGCTGATATAAAGAACTTCTTGATAGTGACTGACACAGGTAATGTGGAAGAGACCGCCAATAAATACATAGGTATGGAAATAGTGTTGGCGATCAAAGGCAAAGTAACCAAAGAGGGCGCAACGACGATCCCGCTTGATTTCCAAGCCAATCTTAAACGTACTGCTCGTAATGTTATTGAGCTACAAGGCCTGACTGCTAGCGTAGAGGGTAAGAAGCTATTTGTAACAGGTAAGTCAAGCTTAGACAATAACTATGATGTGGTTAGTACCCAGTTTACCGTTGAGCAAAATAAAGCGTCGATCAAGTTAAATGTCGATGCTAATGGTGACTTCATAAAAGATAACATGGGTAAGCTCGGCGATATCATGGTTAATGGTAAAGATTACGGTGATTTAATGGATAATGATGACAAAGTTACGGCCAAATTCACTGATGACAGTTTAATTATTCTATAATCAAACCATGTGTCACATCGACTCTCAAACGTTGTTAGTAGCGATTGAGGTATAGCAGCACAAAAAAAGAGACAGATTACTGTCTCTTTTTTATGCTCTCTAATAAACGTGAGAAATTTATGCCATATAACGTTTCAAGTCTCTATGGTTTTTTACCTAAAAGCTTAGCATCGTATCTATCCAGCCGTACAAAGTTAATCACTATGCCAGCGATTGCCGCTATGATGATATCCAGCGCTGCGGTTGCTGATAGTGCAGACATACCAGCTGCTGATACGAATTTTTACTTCTACCCCCAAGCGACAGGCTTGCTAGACAGTCAGACCAAACAATCAGACGCGCAGATAGAGTGGAGTTTGATGGCAACGGCTCATAGTCCAACACAGCCTATCTCAGCATTTTTGGACGATTGGAATGCACCTTTAGATTCAGGAGATCATGCTTATGCCCAAGGTCGAACATTGCTTGAGATTCGTCCTGCGGGCAGTGCGATTAGCTACGGTCTAGGCTGGCGTTATGATTATTTGATGACGTTTAGCAAAGAGACTGCCGAAGTTTATTGGCAGTATGAAAATAAACAGCCTTCAAGTACCAGTCAAACTTATCCGTTATTTTTAGAAGCCAAGCACAACGAGAGGATCGGCGCTAATGTTGGCTTGACGCAGCAGCTCATGCCCAACTGGCAATTGACGACTCGTGCCAATCTCTGGCAAGGACTGCATGCACTAGAAGGTAAGATAGTTGGCGATTTGAGCACCAGAGTGTTACCAAATAATGAGGTGACAGATATACGAGACAGTTTGGATAAAACCAACGCTTATATAGATTATTACTATGATGAACCAGCCTTAGGGGAAGAAAACCTAAACTGGAATCCCGCGAAACCTTCAGGATATGGTTATTCGCTCGATTTGCAGCTCACAGGTCAGTTGTCTGATAGCACGCAATTGTCTCTGCGCGGCTACGATATCCTTGGACGCATGCATTGGAAAGACATGCCAAGCACTCGCTATGCGTTGGATTATGACGTCAACGGCAGACCTCTCTATACGATTGAAGGGCAGCTTAGCACTGACGATGTCACACAGACATTGCCATGGCGAGTTGAAGGTAGCCTTCAGCATCAGCTAGACAGTCAATGGCAGCTCGGTCTACATGGTCAAGTAAATGACATTCAAGACTTGTATCAATTATCCGCAGGCTACCAAACGTCCAATGATGCTTTTCCCATTACGGTGACGGGCTTAATAGAGCCGCAGACGCAAGCACTGGGTCTCGCTGTAGACAGTCGCTATGCTGGCATAAAATTGCTGACTGACAGTCTCGACTCAGACAAAGCCAAACGCAGTGAGATTAGCTTGTATGGACGCTATGCTTGGTAGCTTCATTGCATTGCATTAATAAAACAGATGGCTAAAGCGTCCATATATATGTCTATGTAATGTCGATGGACGTTACTAAAGTTTATCATCTGTCTCATCATGCTGCTTCGGGTAAATGACGATGGGTCTATCACCTTCAAAGTATAATCCTGTTTTTAAGATACCTTTTTCAGAATGGATAAGTGCCGACGGACGCCCATCATAGAACTCGCGCTTAGTAAACCATTCAATATAATGAGCAGCGCGCAAAGCTCTGATATCAAGCATCGCGAGAGTGCTCGTGTCGTATTTATCGCACCATTCGTGCATGGGAAAGCTTGGTGCTAGCCAAGACGGATAGACGAGATTAGTGATGTTCATTGGCAAAAAGAATCGCCCTTTTATCACACCATAACGCTTGTCGATTTTGACTTGTCCATGACTTTCGGTATCTACCCATACCGTGCGAAACTGCTTGGTTTGCATATGGGTCATTTTGCGCTGCAAATTGTCATTGGAGTTAATCCCCACCCAATTCTCCGGCTCAAATGGCGCTGATCCCATAAAAAACTTAATCGCCAGCTCCCAGTGCTCGACCAGATTTTCTGCATGATTATACAAAATCAAATCTAGCTCACCTGTCGTCTGCTTGCCGCTAAATAACTGGACGTTACTGGCTAGCGTCTCGTACGGATGTAGTTTGCGCGCAAATCCATCCTCTAACCAAAATGACAGTAACCCTTCAAAGTGAAAACCCAGTCGATTGGGACTTGGGCGCTTGAGTAAATAGCGAGTCAGCGCCTGATAAGCATTGGTAGTATCTAACACTTCTAAACGCTGCTTATACGCCTCAAACTGCGCCTGCCAAAAGCATGAGCTATGTACGGCGATGGCATGGGTATTCTGATGTGGCGCAAAGTCCAGCCATTCGGTTAAGACGTTAGGACATGCCAGCACATACGCCAGATCACGCACATAAGGTCGTCGGTACGCTTCCCAAGGGGCAGCATCTATAAGGCGGGTAGATGTGGGTTGATCGACAGGCTCGGACATAGGATAAACCATCGTAACGTTGTAGCATTTACCCTAACTGTTGGCTCTATGAAAGTCTATAGGACACGAGTATCGGCTAGGGTAGTGCTTGATTGTCCTATTACTAAATCATTATATTAATGATATAAAAATTAAGCTGAATATCTGGTGCATTTGATAATAAAGGCACTAGGATAATGATAAAAAACCTTAATATAGCAAATGACCATTTTGGTGGTTTTTTAAATAGCGTTTGGACTGATGATTTTGTGCTGGTTGAGCCTTTATTTTTTTCTAAGTGCGACATGTGTCTAGCTCCATATTTACCGTAACTTGATTGATACGGCTAGTATGGATGTATTTTATGAAATAGAGTTGATTAAGAAAATTCCCTAAACCTACGTTCATATATATTAAGCTATGTTGAGGTATATTTTAGTTATGACTTTGGTCTGCCTGCTTCACTAGCATAGCTAGGTGATACTTCTTTTATCCAAGGTCTTAGATTATCTATATGGTTGGGCAGTTCTTCAGAAAGGTTATACTCTATTAGCTTAGCCCATACTATATTGCACATCTCACCAATTTTTATTTTATTTTCAGTGTCTTGGAGCCATTGTTCTTCTGCTACATGCTTTGCAATTTCTTTTGCTAAAATCTTCTTATGGCTTACACCTTTTCTAGATACGAACTTACCTTTACTTTCAATAGGTTTGTTATTCAGGCTTTCTTCTTCAAGGCTTAATAAATCATTATGCAAAATTATTATATCGCTTAGTTTGATATTGAATTCAACGAAAGAGAAGTCAGCTCTTTTATTAAACGAACATGAAAAAGGTGCTTTTTCGGCAAACTTAGCTAAATCTTCGTCATTTACAGAGTCAATAGTAAAGTTTATATAACTAATATCGGTTAGTTGATAGCTTTTATCTTCTACAGTTATCTGCCACTCTGCAAGTTGACTTGGCTTATATGGGTCATCATTATAGTTAGGTCTTTGAATGAAGCCCTCTAATCCAAATAAAAATATTTTATCGTCAGGATTCTTACTCAAGGTCATATTAGATACAGTTTCCTTGCTTACTCTAAATAAAAAAGAACCCATATATAAATCATCTATAATTCTATTAGACACAAATGTTTCTAATTTCTGCAAAGTATCAACAATAGGCTTCAACTCTTTTTCAGACAAATCATAAATATTTATATCTGTAGAAAATACATTTGAGTTATAAAATTCTATTTTTGCATGTAATGGCTTATTAGGAGAGCTATCCATGCGAAAGTGAATGAACGTATTGATATCCCTGCTAGATATTTTTTTCAATAATTTTTTTGGAGTGATATTATTAGTCTTATGCTTTCTATTTAAATAGTCACAAGCTTCTTGCAAGCTATAATACTCTAATGTATCAAAGCTTAATGCTATATCGTTATCGCTCACAATTTACACCTCTATATCAAAGTAAGCAAAAAGCAGTCAAAACCTAAGGTCGTGAATAATAGCCCTTTACTTAATAGTTTCTGCCTTGCCCAAATTCTTATTATTACTCACTTCATTATCTATCATACAATCCCCACCCAAATTTAGCACAAAAAAAAGCCAACCATTGAAAACAATGATTGGCTTTTCTCTTTACTGCTATGTTTGGTCGGAACGGCAGGATTTGAACCTGCGACCACTACACCCCCAGTGTAGTGCGCTACCAGACTGCGCTACGCCCCGAATGACTGACTATTTTACGCAAAATTAGGCATATTGCAAGGGCTATTTATTTTAGCCAAAATCTATAACCTTAATTTACGTATCACAGTCAGCATAACCAATCAGCAACTAACCCAGTAGCTCTTTTAGGATTTGGTTGACTTGCTGCGGGTTGGCACTACCGCGACTGGCTTTCATGACTTGACCGACCAGACCGTTAAAGGCTTTTTCTTTACCGCCACGATACTCGTCAACCATCGCTTCGTTTTTAGCAATGACTTCTTCAACAATGGCTTTGATAGCGCCCGTATCGGTTTCTTGCTTGAGCCCTTTTTCTTCGATGATTTTGTCAGCGGCATCATCAGCATCGCCGCCCGCGCGTTCATACAGGGCACTAAAGACCTTCTTAGCCAATTTGCCAGATAGGGTATCGTCTTTGATACGCGCTAGCATGCCAGCCAATTGCTTGGCGCTGATAGGGGAGTCGATGATATCTTTGTCATCTTTATTCAGTGCGCCCAGTAGATCGCCCATGACCCAGTTGCCTGCCATTTTGGCATCTGATTGTCCTACTTCAGCGACCACGTCTTCGAAGTAATCGGCAATTTGACGGCTACCAGTTAGGATGCGCGCATCATACTCTGACAGACCAAGCGCTTCTTCAAAGCGAGCACGACGGGCTACAGGTAGCTCAGGCATCGCCGCTTTGATCGCATCAACCGTATGCTGCTCGATGCGGACAGGCAGCAGGTCAGGATCAGGGAAGTAGCGATAGTCGTTGGCGTCTTCTTTGGTACGCATCGTACGAGTTTCGTCGCGCTCTGGGTCATATAGCATCGTCGCTTGCACAACTTTACCGCCTTCTTCGACGATGTCGATTTGACGCTCGATTTCACGATTGATGGCGCGCTCGATAAAGCGGAACGAGTTTAAGTTCTTTAGCTCAGTACGCGTGCCCAATTCTGCACCAGGCTTACGCACAGAAACGTTGCAGTCGCAGCGGAACGAGCCTTCTGCCATGACCGCATCTGAGATACCTAGCCACGTGACCAGCTGATGAATGGCTTTGATATAAGCCAGTGCTTCGTGAGCAGAGCGCATATCAGGCTCAGAGACGATTTCAATCAATGGTGTACCAGCACGGTTGAGATCGACACCTGTCATACCATCGACAGCATCATGGACAGATTTACCAGCATCTTCTTCCAAATGCGCGCGGGTGATACCCATACGTTTCGGATATTCGTTCTTTTCGCCTTCATTAACCACGACATCGATATAGCCTTCACCAACGATAGGGTTGGCCATCTGGGTGATTTGATAGCCTTTAGGTAAATCAGGATAGAAGTAATTTTTACGGTCAAAGGTATTAAACAGACCCAGCTCAGCATTGACGCCAATGCCGAATTTTAGCGCACGATCGACCACGCCCGCATTTAGCACGGGTAATACACCAGGCAGACCTAAATCTACAATACTGGCTTGTGTGTTTGGCTCGTGACCGAAGTCAGTGGGTGCACTTGAGAATATCTTACTTTCCGTATTGAGCTGACAGTGAATCTCAATACCAATGACGACTTCATAACCATCAACGAACAGCTCTTTACGAACAGCGTGCTCGCGAACGGCATTGTTATCAGTAGTTGCTGTGTTCATTATACCGTCTCCTTTGCGATGGCAGAGTGCTGTAGATGATGATCCGTATGCTGCTGGAATAGATGCGCAGTCGTGAGCAGTTGACTCTCTTGCCAATGCTTACCGATTAACTGTAAGCCAATAGGTAGGCCTTCTGAGTTTAAACCAACTGGTTGGCTGAGCGCAGGCAGACCGGCTAAGTTAACACCGATGGTATAAACATCGCCCAAATACATGGTGGCAGGATCGAGGTCTTCAGCAAGCTTGTAAGCAGCCGTTGGTGCAGTCGGGCTGGCGATGACATCACAGTTGGCAAAGGCGTCTTCGAAGTCTTTAACGATTAAGCGGCGTATTTTTTGTGCTTTAGTATAATAAGCATCGAAATAACCAGCAGATAGCGCGTAAGTGCCCGTCAAGATACGGCGCTGTACTTCAGGACCAAAACCTTCAGAACGTGAGCGCGTATATAGATCGATGAGATCTTTTGGGTTCTCACAGCGATAGCCAAAGCGCACACCATCGAAGCGCGACAGGTTAGATGATGCTTCGGCAGGAGCCAGCATGTAATAAGTCGCCAACGTGATCTCAGGATCGGTGATATTGACTTCTACGATGGTTGCGCCCAGCTCTTCATATTTCTTCAGAGCCGCACGTGCTGCTTGTTCAACTTCGCTATCAAGCCCTGCACCGAAGTATTCTTTGGCCACACCGATACGCAAGCCAGCAAATGGCTTGTCACCAGCAGCAGCTTCTGCATCATTAATGTCTTGTACGTAGTCAGGCATGTCATATTTGATAGAAGTCGCATCGCGTGGATCGTGACCAATCATTGGCTGTAGTAGGTAGGCGCAATCTTTAGCGCTGCGTCCCATGCTGCCAGCTTGATCCAAACTTGAAGCGTAGGCAATCATACCAAAGCGAGAGACGCGACCATAAGTAGGCTTGATACCCGTTAAGCCACAGAATGAAGCAGGCTGACGAATAGAGCCGCCCGTATCACTACCGGTTGCGACTGGCACGAAACCTGCAGCAACAGCGGCAGCACTACCACCTGATGATCCACCAGGGACACGCTCTAGATTCCAAGGGTTTTGCACCGTACCGTAGTATGAGCTGCTATTGTCTGAGCCCATCGCAAACTCATCCATATTGAGCTTGCCCAAGCTAATCATGCCTGCTTTGTCGATGTTTGAGACGATAGTAGCATTATAAGGTGAGATGAAGTTATGTAGCATCTTTGAGCCACAAGTCGTCAATACGCCTTGGGTACAAAAGATATCTTTGTGCGCCATCGGTACGCCAAGTAATGGACGCTGATCGCCTTGCGCCCGCATCTCGTCGGCTGCTTGCGCTTGTGCGCGTGCTGTCTCAGACGTATGAGTGATAAAGCTATTAATCTTGCTGTCTAGCGCATCGATACGTTTAATATAGTGTTCAGTTAATTCCGCACTGCTAAATTGTTTTTCTTGCAAGCCCGTAATAAGCTGCTGGGTACTTAATAAATGAAGTTCAGACATAAGGTGTCGTCCGTCAAAATGTTAATAGCATAAAATAAAATGAGATAAAGGCAGAAATAGAGCCGACCAATTATTCAATCACTTGTGGTACTAGGTACAAGCCGTCTTCAACTGCTGGCGCGACCGATTGGTTACGTTCACGATTGATATCGTGTTTGGCGACGTCGGCACGCAAGTCTTGGCAAGCCTCATGGATATTCGATAGTGGTTTAACATCAGTCGTGTCCACATTACCAAGCGTATGCATCAGTTTTAATACTTTGCTGATTTCGTTGGCATAGCTGTTGGCGGTCGTTTCATCGACACCCAATCGCGCAAGGCTGGCAACTTCTAGGATTTCTTCACGGCTGACGTTGCTGTCAGACGTTGCTGGTTTCTGTGACATAGTTTCTCCAGTGAAGGACAGTTTTTGTTAGAGTTAGTAGGTTTAAAAATAGCGCTTAAAACAAGCACTTAAAAAGCCGCTGTTAAAACCAGTTATTAAAATTAAATCGCTGTTAAAAGCAACCACTATAATTGGCTACTAAAATAAAAGTGAGATAGCATAGGCTTATTATAAAGCATCTGACCCAAGTTTACAGAGCCTGACGCTTGATTGCTGCACAATCTCAACCAAGCCACCATGATTCACAAAGATTTGCAAAATTGACCGCATGATTCTCAATTGCTTACCCATTACGTTCTGAAATACGTTACAGTATGCACCTGTGATGCTAGGCAAAACTATCATTTGCCTGTAGAGCCTTGTTAGTTATTGAATTAAATGATGTTTCATTAGATCGAATGGTATTCACTGCCATTTCAAACTTTGTAACAACTTTTAGCGTTTAAGATCAAAATCCTGCCTTACTGATGCAAATACCTGTGTTTTTTTTGAGCTAAATCGGTATAATTTAGCTCAGTTTTGTCATTTCATCATTATTGCTTAGGTTTGACTTGTTGCGATGCACCAATTTCGCCACAGTTGATGTCTAACGACGACCTGCTCAACACTGACGAGTAACCCTCTCAGTCACTCTCATTCGCCTCATTCGTAAGACGCTGGATATATTAGTCATGAACCTGTTTGGATTTTTATCAAATAATATCGCTATCGACCTTGGTACTGCGAACACTTTAATTTTTATTCCTAATAAAGGCGTGGTGCTCGATGAGCCTACGGTGGTCGCGCTACGAAGCAATCGTACCCATAACCCTACCGTTGCTGCGGTTGGCATCGATGCCAAGCAGATGCTTGGTCGTACGCCTGCCAATATCACGGCGATTCGTCCCCTAAAAGACGGCGTGATTGCTGACTTTGAAGTGACCCAAAAAATGCTTAAGCACTTTATCGGCAAGGTAAAGGCGAAGCGTTTTATGGCACAGCCCAACGTGGTCGTTTGTGTGCCATGCAAATCAACTCTCGTTGAACGCAAAGCCATCCGTGAAGCCGTATCATCAGCGGGCGCAAGCAAAGTGCTATTGCTAGAAGAGCCGATGGCCGCTGCTATTGGTGCTGGCATGCCAGTGCATGAAGCGAGTGGCTCAATGGTGGTCGATATCGGTGGTGGTACAACTGAGATTGCGGTTATTGCTCTATCAGGTTGCGTGTATGCCGAGTCGATTCGTATCGGTGGCGACATATTTGATGAAGCCATCATCACTCATGTACGCCGTACCCACGGTTGTGTGATTGGTGAAACCACTGCTGAGCGTATCAAAAAAGAAGTAGGCTCTGCCCTGAATGAAGACAGTCAATTAGAAGTCGAAGTTCGTGGTCGTAGCATGGCAGAAGGCGTACCAAAGACCTTTACGGTCAATTCAGAAGAAGTGCAAAAAGCGTTAAGCGACCCACTAAGCGGTATTGTCAGTGCGGTAAAAGCAGCACTTGAGCAAACTCCACCTGAGCTGTCATCAGATATTGCCGAGCGTGGTATTGTCTTGACCGGTGGCGGTGCATTGTTGCGTGATTTAGACAAGCTGATTTCAAGAGAGACGGGTTTGCCAGTGACAGTCGCTGACGATCCATTGACTTGCGTCAGTCGTGGTGGCGGTATCGCTCTCGACTTTATCAATAATAAAAGCTTAAATATGATCTTTGTTTAAGTGACCATTTGTTCAAGTGGCTTTTTATTTAAATGAACATCAGTTGTTGTTAACCGTTATTTTTTACAAGCATGCTTCAGTGACGGTTAACACGATTGTCAAACATTCGATTTAACGATAAAAGTAAATAACGATAAAGGTAGCCAGTTGCGCTGCCTTTAATCATATTATTAATTGCCAGCTACAAGCATCGCCACTAAATGCTGATAACGATGAGATTATTAAACATTGTTATAACTAGCGCTAGGTATTGCTCACATTAGAAAACCTTAATTAGATGACTTATGACGCCAAGTATTTTTGCACGCCAGCCATTAGCACTTCGTAAGGCTGCTATTGTATTGATAGTAGCGTTGATAATGATGTGGTTCGATAGCAAAAATCCGGAATGGTTTAGTCCTGTACGCAATACCAGCCATGCCGCTATGCAGCCTATCTATGAATTGTCACTATTGCCAAGCTATGCTAAGCATTGGGCAAGTGGCAGCTTACAATCAAAAGAAGCGCTACGCCGCGAAAACATGCAATTAAAATCGCAGTTGATTCACGCGCAGGCCAAGCTCCAGCAGCAAGATTATATTTTGGCACAAAATGCGCGCTTGCAAGGCATCTTGTCGACCACCAAACCTGAACAGTTTGAGCTAAATTTGGCACAGGTTATCGGTACAGACACCAATCTACTTCGCCAAATCGTCGTGCTTAATAAAGGCGCGCAAGATGGGGTGCAAGTCGGTCAAACGGTCATCGACGAAGACGGCATATTGGGTCAGATTATCAATGTTTATCCCAATACCAGTCGCTTACTGCTCATTACTGATGAGCAGCAGTCGGTAGCAGTAACGGTTAAACGTACGGGTCAGCGGGCGATTGTGACGGGTCAGGGAATACCCACTTCTTTAAGCCTCAATTATGTCTTCAAAACCTCAGACGTGCGCGTGGGTGACGAGCTGGTTTCTTCAGGTTTAGGTGGTCGCATTCCAGCAGGCTATCGAGTCGGTCGGATCGCTCATGTCAAAGACACGCAAGCAGATAACTTCAGAAGTATTGAAGTCACGCCAGCGGCAAATTTTATCGATAATGCCTACGTATTAGTGCTTCAAGACAAGCTGATAGATAAAAGTAATGTGGGTTTCGATAGCAATGGTGGCTGATATTCAATTTATACATCGCTAACCACTTTGCTGGGCTCGCCCTATAATATCTTCAACCATACCTTTTTAGTGATGTTTTTTCAGCTAAATAGACGTTCAAATGGCCGCCGCCAAACACTCGCTAAGGTAGGTATTCATGACGTATTCTGACTCTAAGCACCCAATCGGGATCTTGCTCATTGCGATTGTTACCAGCTTTGTCGTTGCCTCATCGCTCAATGTCTATCCATTAAGTCCTAGTATGGCTACCTTGCGTCCCATGATTATGATCATGGTGCTGATTTTTTGGCTGCTGTTTCAGCCACGTTACGTTGGTATTTTTACCGCGTTTACCATTGGTTTAGCGGCAGACCTTTTGATGGACACCCACTTAGGTCAGCAAGCCTTTGCTGCTGTGATGGTGGCACTTGTTATCAAGATCAGTAGCATTTATGTCAGAAAGTTAAACACTGTCAATGCTTGGCTTATCGCCTCATTAGGCTTGCTGCTGTTTCAATTGAGTTTGTGGATGCTACAGATGTTTATCCAAAATATTTTTGTCGCGCAGTCTGCCTTTTCTTTATTGATGAGTATAGTCAGCTGGCCTCTAGTGCTACTAGTGTTACGAAAATTTGCACGTTAATCAATTCAGTTACTACCTCAATAATTGCTTTTGAGAGCCTTTCTGTTATTAGTAGTGTTAATGTGATTGGCAGTAGAATTTATGCTCAACATGAAAGCTGCCAATCCTGAAAGCCTCTGTGCCTTTGATAATTGATATGATCATAATAAGAGAATAGCGATGGATATTATTTTAGCCTCTGGTTCACCGCGTCGTCGGGAGTTGCTCGCTAGAGCGCAGCTGGATTTTACGGTCATGAGCGTCGATATCGATGAAACGCCACAAGATAATGAGCTACCAAAAAACTATATTGAGCGTATGGTCGCTGCCAAAGCGGCTGCCGCAGTACAACAGCTAAACGACACCGTTGAAACAAACAAAGACAACCTCGCTGAGCAGCTTATTATTTTGACCTCTGATACCATTGGTGTGCTACCAGATGGTCAGACGGTACTGGTAAAACCAGCCGATCGCGAGCACGCTTATCGTATGTGGCAGCAAATGTCAGATAATACCCATGAAGTATGGACGGCAGTACAAGCTACCCATGTATCCTTAGTTTCTACGCACACTCATACAGAAAGCCATGAGCCAGTATTCCAAGTCGTCAAGCAACAACAACTCACCGAACGTACGGCAGTCACCTTTATACCTCTGACGACGGAGATGATGAGTTGTTATTGGGAGAGTGGCGAACCTGCTGATAAAGCAGGTGGCTACGGTATTCAAGGTTTGGGTGCTGCATGGGTTAGCCGTATCAATGGTAGCTATACCAATGTCGTCGGCTTGCCGCTCTCGCAAACGCTGGCATTGCTTAAAGATATTCTAGATACTGGCACTCATTAAAAAGCCACAATGGTAGAGCAGCCCTTGTCAATGCGCTAAAAGCCCGCCGTTCATTGTCTGCACATAACGACACGCTAGGGTAATGGGCAAGAGCAAGTTGCATTTGTTACACTGTAAATCTAATAGACGATGACTGTCTAACAAGAAAGCTGAAAGATAAGAGAAAACATTATGTCCGAAGAGCTGCTGATTAATATTAGTCCAATGGAGTCGCGTGTCGCCGTGCTAGACAACGGTATCCTAGGCGAGATCTATATTGAGCGACATCACAAACTGGGTTTGGTCGGTAATATCTATCTGGGTACTGTTGTGCGTGTCCTGCCGGGTATGCAAGCGGCCTTTGTTGATATCGGTCAGTCACGGACAGCGTTTTTACATGTCAATGATATGCAGCGCGAGCCTCGCCCAGTAGTAGAAAGAAAAAGTAAAGCACCTGAGGAGGGTAAGAAGGAGGCAAATACAAATACAGACAACACTGTGGTGGAAAACGGTGTTGATAGTCTAGACGTTAGCCCGCCAGTGGTCAGTGCGCAAAGTACCGATGTCGTTCCTGTTTCTAAAACTCTTATCCAGCACCGCTTGCACGAAAGCCAACGTATTCTTGTCCAAGTGACAAAAGATCAATTGGGCAGTAAAGGCGCTCGCCTGACCACCAATGTCTCTCTGCCGTCGCGCTATCTGGTATATTTGCCATCGAGTGATCATATCGGCATATCACAGCGTATCGATGGCGAAGAAGAGCGTAACCGTCTCAAGACTGAGCTAAATAGTTTGATGCAAACCGTCAACCTAAAAGGCGGATTGATTGCCCGTACGGCTGCCGAGCGCGTGCCTGTCGATAAACTAGAAGAAGACATTTATTATTTGTTGCAGCTTTGGCGGACTATCTGCGCGCGTCGTCAGGAAATCAATCATCATCAAAGCTCAGAGCTTATTTACCAAGAGCTGGCTCTGCCACTACGCTCGATTCGTGACCTAGTACATACCGATACCGCAAAAGTCGTCATTGATAATGCACAAATCTACGAGCAAGTCAGGCAGTTCGCTAAAGAGTTCGTGCCTTTCGTCTATGATCGAATTGTGCATTATACCGCGGAGCAATCTTTATTTGATGTTCATCGGGTTGAAGACGATTTACGTGATGCTTTAAAACGTCGCGTTGACTTAAAGTCAGGTGGCTACCTAATTATTGACCAGACCGAAGCGATGACCACGATTGATGTCAACACAGGTTCTTTTGTTGGTGGACGTTCATTAGAAGATACAGTTTACAAAACCAACTTAGAAGCCACTCATGCCATCGCTCGACAGCTGCGTTTGCGTAATCTTGGCGGTATTATTATCCTAGACTTCATTGATATGCTGGAGCAGCAGCATAAAGATGACGTGCTGGAGAGTTTACAGTCGCAACTGGCACAAGACTATGCCAAGACGAAGATTACCCAAGTCAGTGAACTTGGTTTGGTAGAGATGACCCGTAAACGTACTCGTGAATCGCTAGGGCAGCAGTTGTGTGAGCCGTGTTCAACTTGTCAAGGCCGCGGCTTTGTCAAAACTGCTGAAACCGTCTGCTTTGAGATATTCCGTGAAATCATGCGCTGTGCTCGTACCTATAATTCTCCTAAGAAGTTTACGGTGGTTGCCCATGCCGCAGTCATTGATTTGTTACTCACCTCAGAGTCGGATACGGTAGCAGATTTAGAGTATCTGCTGGGTAGGGTGATTACTTTTGATGTCGAAAATCTCTATACCCAAGAGCAGTACGATATCGTTTTAGACTAATGATTTTCCCGTCACTAAGATATTTAACGCAAATTATCGACTACAAGTGGCATTGTTTATAAAGCCTAATATCTTGAAATGCCATAGATATTGCTCTTGCAATGACTGAAATACTATGTATAATATATACCACTGAATTATATATGCGCAGCCAATCAAACAGCTGGCGCTATGACAGCTAGAGCATCGTTTCTAGCACTATTTCATTATGCCTTTGCTGACATCCTATTATGGAAGGGTCGGCGGGGCTTTAAACTATTTTGCTTTTGGCACGCTACAAGTTCGGATAAAGAACTCATTCTGGTTAAGAACAGAAGGCAGCTTTAAGTAAATATTTAACCAAACGGCTTTTGGTCATATCTTTGCAAAGCAAGAATGACGAAAGCACATATTAGGAGCTTGCTGGCATGGCTAACCAGAGAATCCGTATCCGTCTTAAGTCTTTTGATCATCGTCTGATTGATCAATCTGCACAAGAGATTGTTGATACTGCAAAGCGCACCGGTGCGCAAGTTTGTGGTCCTGTACCGTTGCCGACTCGCATTGAGCGCTTCAACGTTCTAACTTCACCACACGTAAACAAAGACGCTCGTGATCAGTACGAAATCCGTACTCATAAGCGTATGGTTGACATTGTTCAACCTACCGATAAAACTGTGGATGCGCTAATGAAGCTTGACTTAGCGGCGGGTGTTGACGTTCAAATTGCTTTGGGTTAATGCACATAAACACCCAACCCATTAATATAAGATATAAAGAGGTCTAAAATGGCGATCGGTTTAGTCGGTAAAAAATGCGGCATGACCCGTGTCTTCACTGAAGCAGGCGCATCTATCCCTGTAACAGTGGTTGAGATCAGTGCTAACCGCATTACTCAAGTAAAAAATACTGATGTAGATGGCTATCAAGCCATCCAAATCACCACAGGCACCCGTCGTGACAGCCGCGTAACAGCAGCTCAAAAAGGTCACTTCGCTAAAGCTGGCGTTGCCGCTGGTCGTGGTGTTTGGGAATTTCGTGCCAATGACAGCGATCTTGAAGGTCGTGAGATTGGTGGTGAGATCCTAGCTGACTTGTTTGAACAAGGTCAGATGGTTGATGTCACAGGAAACAGTAAAGGTAAAGGCTTTCAAGGCGGCGTGAAGCGTCACAACTTCAGCATGCAAGATGCCACTCATGGTAACTCAGTATCTCACCGTGCCATTGGTTCAACTGGTCAAAACCAGTCACCAGGTAAAGTCTTCAAAGGCAAAAAAATGCCAGGTCAGATGGGTAACAAACGCGTTACCGTTCAAGGCCTAGAAGTGATATCGGTTGATGTTGAAAATGGGTTACTTGTCATCAAGGGTGCTATCCCAGGTGCCACCGGTGGCGATGTCATCGTACGTCCGTCAGTCAAAGCCTAAGCAAGGGGATTAACGTGGATTTAAAAACAGTTACAGGGGCGGCAGTTGAGCTTTCTGATACGGCTTTCGGTCGTGAATTCAACGAAGCACTAGTGCATCAAGTCGTCACCGCATATCTTGCTGGTGCTCGCCAAGGTACACGCGCTCAAAAGACCCGTGCCGAAGTTTCTGGCGGTGGCATTAAGCCATGGCGCCAAAAAGGTACTGGTCGTGCTCGTGCAGGCTCTATTCGTAGTCCTATCTGGCGTGGGGGCGGACGCACATTTGCGGCCAAACCACAAGATTGGTCACAGAAAGTCAACCGTAAAATGTATCGCGGTGCTATGCAGTGTATCCTAGCCGAATTGATTCGCCAAGAGCGTTTGATCTTGGTTGAAGAGTTGAGCGTTTCTGGACCTAAGACTAAAGAGCTTATCGCAAAGTTAGGTGAGCTAAATGCATCACGTGCATTAATCGTCACCAAAGAAGTTGACGAAAACTTATACTTAGCTGCTCGAAACATCCCACATGTCAATGTACTTGATACAAGTGAAGTGGATCCAGTGAGCTTGATCGCTTTTGATAAAGTGATCATGACAGTCGAAGCTGCGAAACAATTTGAGGAAGCACTAGCATGAATAACGCAAGACTTTATCAGATCCTAAGAGGACCTGTATTCTCAGAGAAATCTCAAATGCTTGGCGACTCACTTGGTGTGCAGGTATTTAAAATTGACTCTAACGCTACTAAGTTAGAAGTTAAAAAAGCAGTTGAGATGATGTTTGAAGGTGTTGAAGTTTTAAAAGTAAACACATTGAACGTTAAAGGTAAGACAAAGCGTTTTGGTAAAAGTATCGGCCGTCGTAATGACTATAAAAAAGCCTATGTTACCTTAAAAGCTGGTCAAGATGTACAAATGGCTGATGCTGGTGAAGAGGTCGCGAATACGACTGCTTCTACTAGTGAAACAGCGAATAACGAATAAGGATTACACTCATGCCTATCGTAAGAGCAAAGCCAACATCACCAGGCCGTCGTTTTGTTGAAAAAGTAGTGCATCCACACCTTTATAAAGGTCGTCCGTTTGCAGCGCTTCTAGAATCAAAAAGCAAGACCGGTGGTCGTAACAATAATGGCCGTATCACTACTCGTCACATCGGCGGTGGTCATAAGCAACATTATCGTATTATTGATTTTAAACGTACTAAAGACAATATCCCAGCTACAGTAGAGCGTATTGAATACGATCCTAACCGTACTGCGCATATTGCTTTACTTAAGTACGCTGACGGCGAACGTCGTTATATTATCGCTGCTAAGAAGCAAGTAGTTGGCGATACTGTAATGTCAGGTGAATTATCACCAATTCGTCCAGGTAACTGTTTACCGCTAAAAAACATACCACTAGGTACTGTAATCCATAATATCGAACTTAAAATCGGTAAAGGTGCACAGATGGCTCGTTCTGCGGGTGCTAGTGTTCAGTTGCTAGGTCGTGACGGTATTTATGCTATTCTACGTATGCGCTCTGGCGAAACACGCCGTGTACACGTGAATTGCCGTGCTGTTATTGGTGAAGTTTCTAACACTGAAAACAACTTGAAATCACTTGGTAAAGCTGGTGCTTCACGTTGGCGTGGTGTTCGTCCTTCTGTTCGTGGTGTCGCTATGAACCCGGTTGATCACCCACACGGTGGTGGTGAAGGTCGTAATAAAGGTCGCCATCCAACTAGCCCTTGGGGTCAGAAGTCTAAAGGACTTAAAACGCGTCACAATAAGCGTACTGACAACATGATCATCCGCCGCCGCGCCAAGAAGAAATAAAGGAAGAATTTCATGCCTCGTTCATTGAAAAAAGGTCCATTCATAGACGCGCACTTATTTGCTAAAGTTGAAAATGCATTAGACACCAACTCACGCAAACCAATTAAGACTTGGTCGCGCCGCTCGATGATTCTGCCACAAATGGTTGGCCTAACTTTATCTGTTCACAACGGCCGTACTCACGTACCGGTTATTGTGAGTGAGCAGATGGTTGGTCATAAACTAGGTGAATTTGCCCCGACTCGTACGTATCGTGGTCACGGCATTGACAAAAAAGCTAAGAGATAAGGTGCTTACCATGGAAGTAACTGCAAAATTACGCGGTGCCGCCATATCGGCACAAAAAGTTAGACTCGTTGCTGATGAAGTTCGTGGCAAATCTATCGAGCGTGCTTTGGATATCCTAACGTATAGTAATAAAAAAGGCGCTGTGTTTGTTAAGAAATGTCTTAACTCAGCCATCGCCAATGCCGAAAACAACAACGGTTTAGATATTGATACGCTTAAAGTATCAACCATCTACGTTGATGAAGGCATTACGCTAAAACGTATCCTACCACGTGCCAAAGGTCGCGCTGATCGTATCAGTAAGCGTACCTGTCACATCACTATAAAGGTAGGAGAATAAGTTATGGGTCAAAAAGTACATCCAATCGGAATTCGTCTTGGTGTTGTAAAAAAGCATAATGCAAATTGGTATGCTAACCCTAAACAATACTCAGAATACCTCATTAACGACATTCAAGTTCGTGAGTATCTACGCAAAAAGCTAGATAACGCTATGATCAGCAACATCATGATCGAGCGTCCTACTGGCGCCGCTAAGATTACCATTGCCACTGCGCGTCCTGGTATTGTTATCGGTAAGAAAGGCGAAGATATCGAAAGACTTCAAAAAGAATTGACCAAAATTATGGGCGTACCTGCTCAGGTCAACATTGAAGAAATCACGTCACCTGATCTTGATGCACGTTTGGTAGCAGACGGTATCGGAAGCCAGCTTGAGCGTCGTGTTATGTTCCGTCGTGCGATGAAACGCGCGGTACAGAACAGCATGCGTTCTGGTGCTAAAGGTATTAAAGTTGAGCTGTCTGGTCGTCTTGGCGGTGCTGAGATTGCTCGTAGTGAGTGGTATCGTGAAGGCCGTGTGCCATTACATACACTTCGCGCTGATATTGACTATGCGTCAGTACGTGCAGAGACAACTTACGGCACCATCGGTGTAAAAGTTTGGATCTTCCGCGGAGAGATCCTTGACGGTATGAACAGTGTTTACAATCCCGTCAAAGAAGAGCAGACTCGTGCGCCAAAACGCCGTGGTCGCGGAAACGGAAACCGTCGAAACTCAGACAGAGGTTAAACTATGTTACAGCCAAAACGTACCAAGTTTCGTAAAATGCATAAAGGTCGTAACACTGGGCTAGCTCATCGTGGAAGCACCGTTGCATTCGGACAAATTGGTCTAAAATCATTGACGCGCGGTCGTATGACAGCCCGTCAAATCGAAGCAGCACGTCGTACCATCACTCGTAAAATTAAGCGTGGCGGTAAGATTTGGATTCGTGTATTCCCAGACAAGCCTATTACCAACAAGCCATTAGAAGTACGTATGGGTAAAGGTAAAGGTCCTGTTGAATATTGGGTATGCGAAATCAAACCTGGTAAAGTGCTATATGAAATTGAAGGGGTACCAGAAGAGCTTGCACGTGAAGCTTTCACGCTTGCTGCAGCAAAACTGCCCTTTAAAACTACCATTGTTAAGCGGACGATAATGTAATGAAGATCAGTGAATTACGTGATAAATCATTAGAAGAACTGACCCAGTTACTTGATGAAAAGCAACTTGATGCTTTCCGTATTCGTATGGCTAAAGCAACTGGTCAGTTGGGTAATACCCATGAAGTCAGAGGCAATCGTCGCACGATTGCTCAGATTCAGACTTTGATTAACGAGAAACAACGAGGCGACTCATGAGCGATAACAATCAAACAGCTAATGCTAGCGTATTGACAGGAAGAGTTGTCAGCGACAAGATGGACAAGTCCATCACAGTTTTGATTGAACGTCTTGTACGTCATCCTTTGTATGGCAAGCAGCTTCGTCGTTCTACAAAAATCAAAGCTCATGATGAGAATAACGTTTGCCAACAAGGCGACCTTGTCCGCATCAAAGAAACGCGTCCAATCTCAAAAACCAAGTCTTGGACTTTGGTTGATGTGGTTGAAAAAGTAGAAAAAATCTAAGTAAATTGCATTAAAAGCCAGAAGCTGTTAAAATAGCCGCCTTTTTAAGGATGCTGATTGCGCCGAGCGTATATCACTCACATTAAGAGTAGCAGCGGTTATTTATATTAAAATGCCGACTACTCATACTGTGCTAGCGGCAGCAACTGGTTTTTATTGCTCATACGTGTGGAGTAACGCTATGATTCAGGTTGAGTCAATGCTGGAAGTTGCAGACAATAGCGGTGCAAGGCGAGTTCAGTGCATTAAAGTACTGGGTGGCTCTCATCGTCGTTATGCATCAGTTGGCGACATTATTAAAGTAACGGTTAAAGAAGCCATTCCTCGCGGTCGTGTTAAAAAAGGCGACGTGATGAATGCGGTAGTTGTACGTACCAAAAAAGGCGTTCGTCGTCCTGATGGTTCTGTTCTGCGTTTTGATGACAATGCTGCGGTATTGTTAAACCAAAACAAAGCACCGATTGCAACTCGTATTTTTGGACCGGTAACTCGTGAACTACGTGGTGATCAGTTTATGAAAATTGTATCCCTAGCACCAGAAGTATTGTGAGGTAATCCATGTCAAAATTACGTAAAGGCGATACAGTTATCGTGATTGCTGGTAAAGATAAAGGCAAACAAGGTACTGTACAAGCTGTAAAAAACGATCGTATTAAAGTTGAAGGCATTAATATTGTTACTAAACATCAGAAGCCAAATCAGGCAACTGGCGTTGAAGGTGGCATTCTTAAGCAAGAAGCTTTTCTGCATATCTCAAATGTCGCAATATTAAATGCGCAAACCCAAAAAGCTGATCGTATTACTTATCAGTTCGGCGAAGACGGCAACAAACAACGCGTCTATCGTTCGAACGGTGAAGTAGTGGCGACTGCGTAAGACACTAAGGGTGTAATGGTAATGGCAAGATTAAAATCTTTATATAACGATGAACTAAAGCAGCAAATCAAAGAAGACCTTGGTTTAGCGAATGTGATGCAAGTGCCTAAAATCACTAAAATCACACTCAACATGGGTGTAGGCGGCGCGTCTCAAGACAAGAAATTGCTTGAAGGTGCTGTAGCTGATATGACCGCGATTGCTGGTCAAAAACCTGTGGTCACTAAAGCGCGTAAATCAGTTGCTGGCTTTAAGATTCGTGAAGAATGGCCAATTGGCTGTAAAGTAACGCTACGCGGTGAGCAAATGTACGAATTTTTAGATCGTCTCATTGCCATTGCAATTCCTCGTATTCGTGATTTCCGCGGTTTTTCACCTAAAGCCTTCGACGGACGTGGTAACTACTCATTGGGTATCAAAGAACAAATCGTATTCCCAGAAGTAGATTTTGACAAAATTGATCGTATCCGCGGTATGGATGTGACAATCACCACGTCAGCTGGTAATGATGAAGAAGGTCGTGCGTTACTCAAAGCATTCGGCTTCCCATTTAAATAAGGTAAAGACGTTATGGCAAAGAAGAGCATGATTAACCGCGAATTAAAGCGCGAAAAAATGGTTGCTAAATATGCTGAAAAGCGTATCAAGCTAAAAGAAACTATCAGTGATATGACTGCAAGTGACGAAACTCGTATGGAAGCGATGCTAGAGCTACAAGCTCTTCCACGCAATTCATCACCAGTACGTCTGCGTAATCGTTGTGCTATCACCGGTCGTCCTCACGGTTACTTCCGCAAGTTTGGCTTATCACGCAATATGCTGCGTGAGCGTGTCATGCAAGGCGATGTGCCTGGTGTTCGTAAAGCAAGCTGGTAAGGAGTAACTATATGAGTATGCAAGATACCGTTGGGGATATGCTAACCCGTATTCGTAACGCACAAATGGCTAACAAAGTATCGGTAGCAATGCCGAGCTCTAAATTACGTAAATCAATTGCTGATTTACTGGTTAGCGAAGGTTATGTAGCGAACGCTGTTGTTACTGAACAAGACAACAATAAAGCCACATTGACTATTGAACTGAAATACTTCGAAGGCAAAGCTGTCATCGAAACTATCCAACGTTTTAGCCGTCCTGGTTTACGCCAGCATCGCGGTAAAGACGCTATCCCTACTGTTAAGCAAGGTATGGGTGTTGCTATCGTATCGACTAGCCAAGGTATCATGAGCGATCGTGCTGCACGCGCTGCTGGTATCGGTGGTGAAATCGTTGCATTCGTTGCCTAATTAGCATTTATGCTATTGGTGATGAGACGACAAAGTCTACTTGAACCCCTTTGAGCTGTTGTAAGTCCATAATGATTTGTAATGAGCTTAAAGAAAGCTAAGCATTTGAAGTTGATAAAATTGAATGGTGCTTAGTGGGAACAACTATGCTAAACTAGCAGGCTTTTTAGCCTGTTAGTTTTTTCGCTAATATAAAGAAGTTAATTTTTTAAGGAATATTCCTATGTCTCGTGTGGCTAAAGCCCCAGTGACGCTGCCAAACGGCGTAAGCGTTACTTTGAACGATCGGCAGGTCGAAGTGAAAGGCAAGAACGGCAATTTGTCTTTACGCCTGCATGAATTGGTCGAGCTGAAACAGGAAGATGATGCGATCATTTTCTCACCTACAGTCGATTCAAAAGAAGCCATGATGCACACTGGCACCATGCGCGCCCTGCTTAACAATTATGTTACTGGCGTGAATGAAGGCTTTGAAAGACGCCTTCAATTAATTGGTGTTGGTTATCGCGCGCAAGCTACTGGTAATAAAGTAACGCTAAACGTTGGTTACTCTCATCCAGTAGAATATACGCTACCTGAAGGTGTGTCAGCTGAAACCCCAACGCAAACTGAAATTGTTTTGAAATCAAACAATAAGCAGCAGCTTGGTCAAGCAGCGGCTAATATCCGTGGTTTCCGCCCACCAGAGCCTTATAAAGGCAAAGGTATTCGTTATAGCGACGAACATGTGGTTCGCAAAGAAGCTAAGAAAAAATAAGGTGAGTTGAAATGTTTGATAAAAAAGCAGCTCGTCTGCGTCGAGCTAAGAAAACCCGCGCGCATATCCGTCATTTAGGCGTACATCGCTTAACGGTTAATCGCACGCCAAAGCACATCTATGCCCAGATTATCTCTCCGAACGGTGGTGAAGTGATTGCTCAGGCATCTACCTTAGACGGCAGCTTGCGCTCAGGCGCGACTGGCAACGCTGATGCAGCGACGTCTGTAGGCCAAATGATCGCAGAACGCGCAAAAGCAGCTGGGGTTACTAAAGTTGCCTTTGACCGTAGTGGTTTTAAATATCATGGTCGAGTTAAAGCTTTAGCTGAAGCAGCTCGCGAAAACGGATTGGAGTTTTAATCATGGCTAGAAATGATAAAAATGATAAAAATGAGCAAACAGACGGTTTAGTAGAACGCTTAGTTACCGTTGACCGCGTCGCAAAAGTAGTTAAAGGTGGTCGTATTTTCTCTTTCACCGCATTAACTGTTGTTGGTGATGGCAATGGTCGTGTTGGTTTTGGTCGTGGTAAAGCACGTGAAGTGCCAGCTGCTATTCAAAAAGCGCTAGAAGCTGCCAAACGCAATATGATTACTGTTGAGCTAAACGATGCAACTTTGTATCATCCGATCAAAGCACGTCATGGTGCTAGTAAAGTCTACATGCAGCCTGCATCTGAAGGTACTGGCGTAATCGCTGGTGGCGCAATGCGTGCTGTGTTAGAAGTTGCTGGTGTCAAAGATGTTTTGACTAAATGTTATGGTTCTACCAATACTGCTAACGTGGTTCGCGCTACGTTTAACGGTTTACGTGATATGTCAACTCCAGAGAAGATGGCAGCAAAACGTGGTAAATCTGTAGACGAAATCTTGGGTTAACTTAGACTAGGTGAGTTACGATGAAAAAAATGAAAGTCACTCAATTTAAATCGGGTGCCCATCGCCTAAAGAGCCACAAAGCGAGCTTGAAAGGATTGGGTTTACGCCGTATTAATCATACTGTTGAAGTAGAAGATACTCCTTCAACCCGTGGTATGGTCAATCGCGTCAACTACATGGTAAAAGTGGAGGAAGCGTAATGGGTCTTAGATTAAATGAATTATCACCAGGTGTTGGCGCAAAGAAAACTGCCCAACGTCGTGGTCGTGGTATCGGTTCAGGTCTTGGTAAGACTGGTGGTCGTGGTGTAAAAGGTCAGAAATCTCGTTCAGGTTCTAGCATACGCTCAGGATTTGAAGGTGGTCAAATGCCTTTATATCGCCGTCTACCAAAATTTGGTTTTACCAGTAGAATGGCAATGACGACTGCTGAAGTCCGTCTGTCTGAATTGAATAAAATTGAAGGCGATGTGGTCAGCATTGAAACACTTAAAGCTGCTAACCTTATCCGTCATGATATGAAGCGTGCTCGTGTAATGTTGTCAGGCGAAGTGACTAAAGCTTATACCTTTAAAGGTATTAAAGTGACTAAAGGCGCTAAGCAAGCAATCGAAGCTGCTGGTGGTAGCATCGAGGAGTAGTAACGTGTCAAAACAATCAATGTCATCGGCTGGTATACCGCTTAATCCATTTGCCTTCATACGCAAGTATGACGAATTATGGACGCGTTTATTATTCTTAATCGGCGCATTGATTGTTTATCGTTTAGGGTCACATATTCCAGTTCCGGGTATCAACCCAGTTAACTTGGCTGATCTGTTTTCGCGCAACGAAAACACCATTCTGAGCATGTTTAATATGTTCTCAGGTGGTGCGCTAGAGCGTATGTCTATTATGGCGCTTGGCATTATGCCATATATTTCAGCATCGATTATTGTACAGATGATGTCTGCAGTACTGCCATCGCTTGAAGCCCTCAAAAAAGAAGGTGAAGCGGGACGACGCAAGCTAAACAAGTACACCCGTCAAGGGACACTTGCTTTAGCTCTAGTACAGTCATTAGGAATGTGTGCTGGCTTAATCAGCCAAAATCTTACCTTATCCTCTGGTTTGACTTTCTATATTCCAGCCGTTACTTCATTAGTAGCGGGCGCAATGTTCTTAATGTGGCTTGGTGAGCAGATTACAGAGCGCGGCGTTGGTAATGGTATCTCAATGCTTATTTTTGCGAGCATTGTGGCTGGTACGCCAGGTATGATTTCGCAGTCTATCGAACAGGTCAATCAAGGTCAGATGAACCTGATTGTACTGTTCATTTTTGTACTATTAGGCATCGCGGTTACTGCAGGTATTGTTTATATTGAACGTGCTCAGCGCCGTGTCCCTGTCAACTATGCACAAAAACAGCAGCAAGGTCGCAAGATATACGCTCAACAGCAATCACATTTGCCGTTGAAGCTGAACATGGCAGGGGTTATCCCAGCTATTTTTGCTAGTTCTTTGTTACTGTTCCCTGCAAGTTTAGGGCAGTGGGTTGGTCAATCAACTGATCCTACTTTTGTACAAAAAATATTGCAAAATATGGCATTGGTGTTGTCCCCAGGGCAACCGCTATATTTAGTACTATTTGGCGCGATGATTATTTTCTTCTGTTATTTTTATACGGCATTGGTATTTAGCCCGCGTGAAGTAGCAGAAAACCTTAAGCGTAGTGGTGCGTATATCCCTGGTATTCGCCCTGGACAACAAACTCAGCGTTACCTCGATCATGTATTAAACCGACTGACCTTTATTGGCGCGATGTATATGACGGTTATTTGTTTAATGCCGATGGTCGTCCAGTCATCGTTTGGTGTGCCGTTTCAACTTGGTGGTACATCTTTACTGATTATGGTGGTTGTGGTAATGGACTTCATCTCGCAGATTCAAGCGCATTTGATGACCCATCAATATCATGATCAGACGTTAATTCAATCGCCCACTCAACCTTAAATGAGCGGTACGATATTTCAAGGAGTATGCTATGAAAGTTCAAGCATCAGTTAAGAAGATTTGTGGTAGCTGTAAAGTTGTGCGTCGTAAAGGCCGTGTACATATTATCTGTACAGCAGAACCGCGCCACAAGCAACGTCAAGGTTAATATTTAGTATCATAAAGTTTTAAACTTTTGTTACTATCTAAATTAATACTTGAAAAATAACGGCGGATGGGATATCATCCGCCACTTGCCGTGTTTATGCAGAATATTTTGTAATGCTGTCAATGGTTAGGCTTTTAACTAAGCCAAAACAGCGACAGTGACCATAATATATTTAGTATTAACAGCAACAATTCTGAAGAATAATGCCTTATTGATAAATAACGCTTATTTTTCTTTAATGGAGAGAAATCAATGGCTCGTATTGCCGGCGTAAACATCCCGGATAATAAGCATGCTGTTATTTCACTAACTTACATCTTTGGTGTAGGTCGTACCACTGCTCAGAAAATATTAGAAGCAGTTGGCATTGCCCCTACTACTAAAGTTAGTCAGTTAGATGATACACAGTTAGATGCTATCCGTGCACAAATTACAAATTACATGACTGAAGGTGATCTTCGTCGTGAAGTTTCAATGAATATCAAGCGTTTAGTTGATCTTGGTTGTTACCGTGGCATACGCCATCGTCGCAACCTACCAGTTAGAGGTCAGAACACCAAGAACAACGCTCGTACTCGTAAGGGTCCGACACGCCCTCTCAAAAGATAATTAACTTAGGAAGCTAAAAGATGGCAAAAGACACTCGCAGTCGCAAAAAGGTGGCTCGTCGTTCAGTATCGGAGGGCATAGCCCATATCCATGCGTCTTTTAATAACACCATTGTTACGATTACCGATCGTCAGGGTAATGCATTGGCTTGGGCCACTTCAGGTGGACAAGGCTTCCGTGGTTCACGTAAATCTACACCATTTGCAGCTCAGGTTGCAGCTGAAGTCGCTGGTAAAGCGGCTCAAGAATATGGTGTTAAGAATATCGACGTTTTGGTCAAAGGACCAGGACCGGGTCGTGAGTCTGCGGTAAGAGCACTAGGTGCATTGGGTTATAAAGTTAACAGCATCTCTGATGTAACCTCAATCCCACACAATGGTTGCCGTGCGCCGAAAAAGCGCCGCGTCTAATATTAAAGACGAAGCTTTTTATCCCAAAAGCTTATAGGAGACATAACAATGGCCCGCTATATTGGACCAAAACTCAAATTATCACGTCGTGAAGGTACAGACTTAGGCCTTAAGTCTGGTGTTAAACCATACGATGTTAAAACGAAAAAAGCTGGTCGTCCACCAGGTCAACACGGTGTAAGCCGTAACAAGACCTCAGAATATGCTCTACAGCTGCGTGAAAAGCAGAAAGTTAAGCGTATTTATGGTGTGCTAGAGCGTCAATTCGCTAACTACTATAAAGAAGCTGCTCGTAAGCGCGGTGCTACCGGTGAAAACCTACTAGCCATGCTTGAGAGCCGTCTAGATAACGTTGTATATCGCATGGGCTTTGGCTCAACTCGCGCAGAAGCACGTCAGCTAGTCAGTCATCGTACTGTTATGGTAAAAAAAGCTGGCCGTGATGAGTTTGTTCGTGTGAACATTCCATCAATTCAGCTTCAAGATGGTGATGTCATCGCTATCCAAGAGAAGTCTCGCGAACAACTACGTATTAAAAACGCTATCGAATTAGCGACACAACGTGGTATTCCAGAATGGCTAGATGTTGATCACAGCAAACTACAAGGCACGTTTAAACAAGCGCCTGATCGTATTGATCTACCTGCTGAAATCAACGAAAGCTTGATCGTTGAGCTATACTCTAAGTAAATGACGTACTGCTCGATGTCATGAAAATGGCATTGAGCAATTAACGTTAATTAAACCAGTTTAATAAATCGAGGTGACATCATGATGCTAAATGCAACTGAGTTTCTAACGCCGAATGCCATTAACGTGGATACGGTTAATGAAACGATTGCGAAAGTCACGCTCGAACCGTTAGAACGCGGCTTTGGGCATACCCTAGGTAATGCCTTACGTCGTATCTTGTTATCTTCATTACCTGGTGCTGCAGTCATTGAAGCTGAGATTGATGGCGTTGACCATGAATACTCTACGCTTGAAGGGCTACAAGAAGATGTACTTGACTTGCTTTTGAACTTAAAAGGCTTGGCAATTACGCTTCATGACCAAAATGAAGTATTTTTGACCTTGGATAAACAAGGTCCAGGCACTATTACTGCTGCAGATATCGCGTTACCACACAATGTTGACATCATCAATCCAGAATTGGTATTGGGTACATTGAGTGATCGTGGTCATCTTAAGATGCGTTTGCGCGTAGTAATGGGTCGTGGATATGAGCCAGCAAACCAGCGCCGTGAAGATGGTGACACTAAGGCAATTGGACGCTTAAAGCTTGATGCAAGTTTTAGTCCTGTGCTTCGTGTTGCCTATCAGGTTGAGAACGCTCGTGTAGAGCAGCGTACTGATCTTGATCGTCTTATCATTGAGCTTGAAACTAATGGCACTATAGATCCAGAAGAAGCAATTCGTAAAGCAGCCACTATTTTACAACAACAGATTTCTATCTTTGTTGACCTAGAAGCTGAAGAAGCGCCTGAGCCTGTGAAAGAGAAAGAAGAGGTTGATCCGGTGCTATTACGCCCTGTGGACGATCTTGAACTAACGGTTCGCTCAGCCAACTGCTTGAAAGCTGAAAACATTTACTATATCGGTGATTTGGTACAACGTTCAGAGACTGAACTTCTAAAAACCCCAAATCTTGGTAAGAAATCATTAACGGAAATCAAAGACGTTTTAGCGTCTAAAGATTTAGAGCTCGGTATGCGCCTAGATAACTGGCCACCAGCTGATTTACGTGTTGATGATCGCTTTTCTTATCGTAGCCGTTAAACTTTAAGGATTTTTGACTATGCGCCATCGTAAGAGTGGAGTCAAGCTGGGTCGTACCGGCAGTCATCGTAAGGCAATGTTTCAGAACATGACTAACTCATTATTTGAGCATGAACTGATCAAAACAACTTTACCAAAAGCTAAAGAACTACGTCGCGTTGCCGAGCCATTGATCACTATGGCTAAAGAAGACAGCGTTGCTAACCGTCGTTTAGCATTCAGCCGTATGCGTAGCAAAGCTATGGTAGGCAAATTATTTGGCACGTTAGGTCCTCGTTACCAGACGCGTCCAGGTGGTTATTTGCGTATCGTAAAATGCGGTCATCGTGATGGTGACAATGCGCCAATGGCATATGTAGAATTAGTTGATCGTGACTAATTTTATACTGAATATATGATTCATAAAAAAGCTCCAATCGATTGGAGCTTTTTTTTATGCGTTTAAATAAGTAGTTATAATAGCAAAGAACTAACGTCAGCAGCACCTTGTCTGATGATTTCAGGCTGGCTACTGGTCATATCAACGATAGTGGTTAGCTTAGTGGTTTTTATACCTGCGTTAATGAGACCGTCTATTTGGTTGCTTAACAGATCTTCTATTTCAAACGGATCATCAAGTATATCATCGCGATTTGGTAATATTAATGAGCTGGTTAAGATAGGCTCGTCCATGGCTGCCAAGAGTGCTTGGGCGATAGGATTACTTGGCACACGAATACCAATGGTTTTTTTCTTCGCATGTGCCAGTTTCTTTGGTACGTCTTTTGTGGCATTAAGAATAAAGGTAATAGGAGCTGGCGTATGAGCCTTAAGCTGCTTGAATTGCACATTATCTACTGCTGCATAGTTGGCAATTTCACTTAAATCCCGGCACAATAACGTAAATTGATGCTTATCATCAAGCTCACGGATTTGTTTTAATTTTTCGAGGGCGTCTTTTGCGCCTAAACGACAACCAAAAGCATAACTGGTATCGGTAGGATAAATGATTAATTGATCCTTGCGTAATAGATCAGCAGCTTGCTCAATAAGACGTGGCTGCGGATTTTCGGGATGAATATAGAGCACTTGCATAATAGTTCCTTGTTTTATAATTATAGGTTATATACTTTTGAGATGGTGAATGAGTTGTTATCAAATAAATAATGCTAGAAAGAAATAACGCAAGAGAGAAATAACGCAAGAGAGAAATAACGCAAGAGAGAAACAAGAATAATAATGAGTCAATCCTTTGCTAGCTTCGCTTTATCTTAGCTGCACCACAAAATCTACTTATCTATCAGTATAGCTTAAAGCAAATATAAGTTTATTGGCAAGGCGTTACGGTTGGTAGGAAATCGTTAACATCTTACGAGCTTCGCTATCATTAATCTTATAGATATTTATCGTGGCTCGCTGTTAGTTAATTTATCGTTACAAACACTTAATAATACCCGTAGCAAAGTCTTGGCATCACGTGGCAGCGTTACTGGCTTTGTAATATAAGCTTCAACTTGTAAATAAACGTCATGAGCAAAAGTGCTACCAATGGTATCGAAGTCGGCAAACAGATTGTCCTGTGAGACTCGAAAGTGATATCCACAGGCAAGAGTAAATAAACACTCAAGCGCTTGCGGTTTAATCTCTACGCACTCAAATGCTTGCTGCTGAGAGGCTGAACGCCCATCTGGTGCATACCAGTAGCCAAAGTCGGGTAGGCCTCTACGTTCTTTCCCAGCGACGCACCAATGGCTGCACTCATGCAGCGCACTGGCAAAAAATCCGTTAGCAAACTCGATTCGTGCTGGCTGATTGTTCTGAGCAGGGAAATATTCTGGCTCACCATCACCAAATGCTAATATCACTTGATGCTTGGCAAACACGGTATTAAATAAACAAATAAGCCAATTGGTTGCTGCTTTTTCAGTATCTACTATAGAAGCACTTTCCTTAGACAGTTTTTGCCATTGATCTGCTAAATCTTTTAGGTTTGTATTTATTTTAGAATTGAGTGAGCAATTCTTTAGAGTGCTCATAGGGCATTCTATAGCTGTATCTTCTAAGTCAGTGAGATGTTGAAGCAAAAGAGTCGTATCAATAGAAGACCACAATGCAGAAAAATCAGGGTTGGCGGTAGGCGATATCATAGATAGAAGATTGACCGAATAAAAAATAAGAGACTGTTGGTACTCTATACATGAAATGAGTAAATAAAAATGTGAGGCAACCCAAAGGTCAAAAAATCTTAACATACTAGCGCTAGCGCTACTCAGCGCTTTCCGCTAGTATGGCAGGCAATATTATACACCGTTTTTGATGAATGAGGCCGCGTATGTCAAGCACTCCAATAAGCAAGCCTTCAGCGGCTCAAGCTGATAATATGCAGAATCCTATATCGAGTAATATGCCCGAACACCTTTCCTTAAATAAATGGGAAGACACTGGCTTTGAGTGGGCAGGAGAGATAGAACCTACCTCTTTTGAGCGTCTTTCCGCTATACTGACGACCGAGCATGAACAAGAAAAAATCCAGCTCACTGCCAATCTTTATCGTCGTAATAATGTCTTACATCTGTCATTTAAATTGGTGGGTGATGTATGGCTAACTTGCCAGCGCTGCTTGCAACCCGTAGCCACTGACTTAACTGATGATTATGATATTGCACTACTCGATGACGAGAGCCAAGTGGGCCTAGTCAATGAAGAGCAGGACTATTTATTGCTTGATGAAGTCATTACTGAGCAGTCGCCAGAGCGCTTATTGCCTTTGAAAAAATTGGTTGAAGATGAAATATTGCTTAAAACACCGATGGCACCGAAGCACGATGACTGTGAAATGACGGTTGAGCAATTTGGTGAGATACCTGAAGAAGAAGAAAATGAAAATCCTTTTGCCGCTTTAGCATCGTTGAAAGGCAAGTTATAAAAGAAAAAATGCTGTATTCAATTGATTTAGAATGCCTTTTATCGGCTTTGTGCAGAAGAGTCGTACGCAGGGCTTTATTAATCGATGAAACATGCGTATAATGTCCCGTTTATTGCATTCTAGCAACAGGTTACTTGCAGATAAAAACTGACTAGGCAAATTGACTATAGATTTTAGACGTAGTTAGCATTTTAATGCACGTGGCAATCTATTTAACTAATGATGCGTAAGACTTAGGTTGTTGTGATTATATAGCCTCTGTCAGTATCGACTAAAGCTGAATTTTAAGCTTATCCCTTTTAAGTATAGGAGCTATATCATGGCTGTTCAAAAAAGTCGTAAAAGCCGTTCTCGTCGTGACATGCGCCGTTCACACCATCGTATGGAAGTGGCTGAGCTAAGCGTAGATGCTACCACTGGTGAAAAACATCGTCGTCATCACATGACTAAAGATGGTTTTTATCGTGGTCGTCAGTTGTTCAAGGTCAGTCAAGACGCTTAATTGACTATTTAATCAGTGATGCAACAATACGATGGTGCTGATGGCACTTTACGGCTTTTTGTACCGCTGTTATTAGGCAATAAGTTTTGAGCTAAAGAAAGCCAAGTTATTTCGCTACCATATATTACGTGGTGGGATGACTTGGCTTTTTGCTATGAATTTTTTATGACGTAATTTCCTATCATTGGTTTTTATCACGTAATTTTTTATCAAATGCGGTGCCTAAAAAACTGTCAAAAGCTAAATATTATCTTACCTTAACGCCTCATTTTTTCATCAGCTATGATAATAGTATCTGTCAGTGTATAGTTTACTTATAATCAGCTGTCTGAGTGATCAGTTAAAAATATAACTCTAGACCGCCCCTAATTTTACAATACTCCCCATTATCTTTAGGGATGTTTTCAATTACATAAGGAATATTGGTTATGGCCTCTGTACCCGATATGATAAAAAAACAGCCAACCCGCATCGCGGTGCTTTTCCCTGGACAAGGCTCACAAATTGTCGGTATGACCAGCGAGCTCGCTGAAGCTTATCCAGAGATTCGTGATACTTTTGCTGAAGCAAGCGAAGCACTGGGTGAAGACTTATGGGCAATTTGTCAGGATGAAGAAAAGCTCAATCAAACGCAATATACTCAGCCAGCCTTATTGACGGCTAGTATCGCCATTTGGCGCATTCTACAACCAAAATTCAAAAAAGCGCCGTGCTATTTAGCGGGTCATTCTCTAGGTGAGTACAGCGCCCTTTGTGCCGCTGGAGTGATATCGCTTGCTGATGCGGTGAGATTGGTACATACGCGCGGTCAGTTGATGCAGGAGGCGGTAGTAGGTATCGATACAGCGATGGCAGCAGTGCTAGGGCTCGAAGATCATCGTGTGGAAAACTTGTGCGAGCAGGCAACCGAGCATGTTGATGGCGCGATTGTCGGAGCGGCAAATTTCAATAGTCCAGGACAAGTTGTGGTCTCAGGAAATGCGGCAGGCGTCACAGCTGTCATCGATAAAGTAAAAAATACTGGCAAAAAAGCCATCCCACTAAAGGTGAGCGTGCCATCACATTGTGCGCTTATGGCGCCAGCAAGTAGTGCTTTAGCGGAAGCCTTAGCAGCTATTAAGTTTGATCAAGCAACCATTCCGGTTATTCAAAACCGTCATGCGCGTGTTGAGAGTAGTGCGGCAGGTATTAAGCAAGCATTAACCGAGCAGCTAAGTGAGCCAGTACTATGGTCAAAGACCATGCAAGAGCTGGCTGATAAGCAAATTAATATTTTAATCGAGTGTGGCAGTGGCAATGTATTGAGCAATTTGGCCAAGCGTCAAGCGCAACCAATTGCCAGCTATCCTACTGACAAGCCCACCCGTCTTGATAAATTAATGGAGGTATTATCATGAGCCGTACGATTACCCTAGTGACTGGTGCCAGTCGCGGTATTGGCAAGGCAGTCGCCAAACGTTTTGCAAAGGAAGGACATTTCGTGATTGGGACAGCCACCACAGAGAAAGGTGCTGAACTTGTTGATGGTTATTTACATGATAGTGGTGGTATTGGCCGTGTATTAGACGTACGCGATACGGCACAAATCGATAAGCTATTTGAAGAGATTGAAAGCGTCTATGGCGCGGTGCAAGTGTTGGTTAACAATGCTGGTATTACCCAAGACGGTCTATTGATGCGCATGAAAGATGAAGATTGGGAGAACGTGGTTGATACCAATTTGACATCGGTTTATCGTATGAGCAAACGTGCGGTACGCGGTATGATGAAGGCGCGTCGTGGTCGTATCATTAATATTACCTCTGTCGTTGCTCAAATGGGCAATGCTGGTCAGTCTAATTACGCGGCGACTAAAGCGGGCGTAGAAGGTTTTAGCCGTACACTCGCACGTGAAATCGGCTCACGCCAAGTCACGATCAACTGTGTGGCACCCGGTTTAATTGAGACGGATATGACGGATGAGCTTGACGAGCGCCTACTAAATTCGATGCTAGTAGCCGTGCCTATTAGTCGTCTTGGGCAGCCAGAAGACATCGCAGCTGCCGTACATTTCTTAGCCAGTGACGAAGCCAGCTACATCACAGGTGCTGTTATTCCTGTCAACGGCGGCATGTATATGTAGGTGACGCACAAGTGTTACATACTTATAATAAAAAACTGTGTGAACGAGTGTAAACTATAATAAAGGGTGCTATAATGACGAATACTTTTACGTCAAAGCCCTGTATGATAGCAGGGCTTTACTAGACATTAGACAGAACGTATAACGTGTCATAGAGTACTCAGACGGCAATGCTGATCTGGCAAATTCCATTTTATATACTAGGCGATAACGTTTAACTATCGCGCTATCGCAGTTTATTAAAAATAATAGATGATAAAGGAGTAATCTACATGAGTAATGATACCGAGCTAAGAGTAAAGGCGGCAGTAGCTGAGCAATTAGGTATGAATGTTGAAGACATCAACAACGATGCTTCATTTATGGAAGATTTAGGCGCTGATTCATTGGATCTAGTCGAATTGGTTATGTCATTCGAGAGCGATTTTGGCATCACTATTCCTGATGAAGATTCAGCTGAATTGACGACGGTTCAAAAAGCAATCGACTACGTACAAGCCCAGCTATAACTCGCTATTTGCTTAGCAAGTCTTACAATGCCGCTTATCTATACAGCATAGATAAGCGGTTTTTTTATGTTTGTTATTTATTCTAAGAGTCTATCCCAGTCATTTATGCTCATCTAGTGATTCATTTCATTAACATAAGCTACGCCAAATCAACATTACTCAACATACTATTACTATTCATCATATGTGTCTTTGCCTATACTAATAATGGTAAACAATAAATAATAGTAATTACTAGATATAATTACCATTAAAAGAATAA